>DYOR01000099.1 GCA_020720385.1 Rubrivivax sp. | reverse complement strand
GCGCAGGGCGGTGGCGCGCCGCTGGCGGTCGATGCCATCCGCGACCAGCTTCACTTCCTGACCGGGCGCGTCATCAGCGAGGGCGGGCTGTACGACCCCGACCTGGCTGCACTGGCGCTCAAGCAGGCCGCAGGCGACACGCTGGAAGCGGCGTTCTTCCTGCGCGCCTTCCGCTCGACGCGGGCGCGCCTGGCGGTGACCGGCGCGCACGACGGCACCGGCATGCGCCTGGTGCGCCGCATCTCGTCCGCCTTCAAGGAGATCCCGGGCGGCCAGATGCTGGGCCCGACGCCGGACTACCTGCAGCGGCTGTTCCGCTTCGAGCAACTGGCTGAAGGCAGCGAGGCCTTCCAGGCGCTGGCCCGCGACTGGCTGCACGACTTGCCCTGCCCGGACCTGCCGGACAGCTTCCCGAAGGTGGTGGACGCCCTGCGCGCCGAGGGCCTGCTGCCCACGCCGACGGACGATGCGGCGCCGGCCTTCGACATCACCCGCGACCCGCTGGTGTTCCCGGTCTCGCGCAGCGCCGCGCTGGCCACCATGAGCCGCGCCGAGACGGGCTCTATGCTGGCCATTGCCTACTCCAACATGCGCGGCTACGGCGACGTGCACCCGACGGTGGCCGAACTGCGCGTGGGCTATGTGCCGCTGATGCTGCCGCACCCGGTGACCGGCGAGCCGGTCGAGGCCGGCGAGGTGCTGGTCACCGAATGCGAGGTGGTGGCCATGTACACGCCGACCGAAGAGCCCGGTGCCAAGCCGGTGTTCTCGCTCGGCTACGGCGCCTGCTTCGGGCACAACGAGGTCAAGGCGATCTCGATGGCGATCCTCGACCGGTCCCTTCAGAAGGGCATGGCCGCAGCGCCCGGCACCCGGCCCGACAACCCGAGCGAAGACCCCGAGTTCGTGCTGCTGCACATCGATGGCGTGGATTCGATGGGCTTTTGCACCCACTACAAGATGCCGCACTACGTGACCTTCCAGTCCGACATGGACCGCCTGCGTGCGACCCAGGCCAAACAGGGAAAACAGGCCAAGCAGCCGACGCCGGGAGCGCAGGCATGAGCGCGCTGGGCCGTTCCCGAGCGCTCATCCCGGAGCGCGCAGCGCAGAGGGTCGTCCAATGAGCACCCAGCACAGAAGCGCCGGCTATGCCTTCGGCTTCCTGGACGACCGCGCCAAGAAGGAACTGCGCCGTTCGATGCTCAAGGCGGTGTGCCTGCCCGGCTACCAGGTGCCTTATGCGTCGCGCGAGATGCCGATCGCGCGCGGCTTCGGCACTGGCGGATTGCAGCTCACGCTCGCGTTGATCGGGCCAGCCGACACGTTGAAGGTGATCGACCAGGGCGCCGACGAGTCGGTCAACGCCGTCAACCTGCGCCAGTTCGTCGAGCTGACCTGCCCCGGCACGCGCACCACCAAGCAGGCGCGCGAGGCCACGCTGATCCAGACGCGCCACCGCATCCCCGAGCGGCCGCTGCGCGCCGACCAGATCCTCGTGCTGCAAGTGCCGTACCCCGACCCGCTGGTGGTGGTCGAACCGTCCGAAGAGCGGCGCAAGACCATGCACGGCGAGGCCGACTATTCGCGGCTGTGGGTCAAGCTCTACGAGGACATGGTGCACTTCGACGAGATCACCATCTCGCACCGCTACCCGACGCGCATCAACGGCCACTACGTCATCGACCCGAGCCCGATCCCGCGCTGGGACGTGCCCAAGCTGCACCAGGCCGAATGCCTTTACCTGTTCGGCGCCGGGCGCGAGAAGAAGATCTACGCCGTGCCGCCCCACACCGACGCGGTGCCGCTGAGCTTCGACGACGTGGCCTTCCGCGTCGAGGACTTCACCGACCGCGCGACCGGCCTGCGCTTTGCCTGCGCGCGCTGCGGCGCCAGCGACAGCTTCCTGGACGAGTTGATCGGCGAGGACGGACAAAGGACCCACCAGTGTTCGGACGCCGGCTACTGCCTGGATCGCCTGAACGAGCAGGCAGCGGTGCAGGACAGGCGGGAGGCCGCATGACCCCAACGCCCCAGACCATCCTGGAAGTGAAGGGCCTGACCAAGCTGCATGGGAGCGGCTGCGGCCGTTGCATCGAGTCCACCGGCCCCGAAGCCGGCACCAACGTCTGCCCGCACTGCGGCAGCGTGGTGGCCTGTGCCGATGTGAACCTGAGCCTGATGCGCGGCGAGGTGCTGGGCGTGATGGGCGAGTCGGGCAGCGGCAAGTCGTCGCTGGTGCGGCTGCTCTACGGCGACGATGCGCCGACGCGCGGCAGCGTGCGGTTTCGTGATCCCGCCGAGCCCGCCGAGCCGGGGCAAGCCGACGCAGCCATCGATCTGCTGGCACTCAATGCGCAGCAGTCACGCCGCCTGCGCAACCGGCGCTTCGGCATCGTCTACCAGAATCCGCACCTGGGCCTGAACTTCAAGGTCAGCGCCGGCGGCAATATCGCCGAGCGCCTGCTGATGAGCGGCGAGATGCGCTACACGCACATCCGCGAGCGCGCCACACAGTTGCTGTCGCGCTGCGAGGTGCCGGCGTCGCGTATGGATGAACTGCCGGGCCGCTTCTCGGGCGGCATGCAGCAGCGCGTGCAGATTGCCCGTGCGCTGGCCACCGACCCGCCGCTGCTGTTCCTCGACGAGGTGACCACCGGCCTGGACGTGTCGGTGCAGGCGCGCATCCTCGACCTGATCATGGAACTGCAGCACCAGCTCGGTGTCTCGATGATCGCCGTCACCCACGACCTGGGCGTGATCCGCATGCTGGCCTCGCGCACCCTGGTGATGAAGATGGGCCGCGTCGTCGAGTCCGGCCTCACCGACCAGATCCTCGAAGACCCCCAGCATGCGTACACGCAGCAGCTGGTGGCCTCGGCACTGTGAGGGCGCACACCATGAGCCGCCGGGCCGTTCCCAAGGCGAATTCCGCAGTGCGAAGCACGGAGGTTGTCTGATGACCCCCTGGATCCTCAAGGCCGACAAGCTCGACAAGCACTTCTTCCTGCACGAGCAGTCGCGGCAGATTCCATCGACCTTCCAGGTCGATCTGGACCTTTACCCCGGGCAGTTGCTGGCCGTCACCGGGCCGTCGGGCGCCGGCAAGTCGTCGCTGCTGAAGTGCATCTGGCGCACCTACCTGCCCACGGGCGGCCAGCTGTGGCTGCGCGAGGCCGATGGCACGGTCACGGACCTGGCCACGGCCGGCGAGCAGCACATGCTGGCCTTGCGCCGCACCGAGCTGGGCAGCGTCACGCAGTTCCTGCACTGCCTGCCGCGCAAGAGCGCGCTGGACGTGGTGGCGCAGCCGTTGGTTGATGGCGCGGTGCCGGTGCCGCAAGCCCGCGAGCGGGCGGCCGAACTGCTGCGGCGGCTGAACGTGCCCTCGCATCTGTGGGCCGTCGCACCGGCCACGTTCTCCGGCGGCGAGCAGCAGCGCATCAACCTGGCGCGCGGGCTGATCCGCCCGGTGCGGTTGCTGCTGCTGGACGAGCCCACGGCCAGCCTGGACCCGGTGTCGCGCGAGTGCGCGATCTCGTTGCTGCGCGAGCTGAAGGCCGCCGGCACCGCGATGCTGGCGATCTTCCATGACCCGGCGCTGGTCAGCGCGCTGGCCGATGGCGAGGTGCGGGTGCTGCCGCATGCGGCCGTTGCGGCAAGCAGCGCGGCTTCTGGTGAACCCCAAAGGCGGGCGGCATGACCACACACACCACCCCCGAGTCATTCCCGATGCTGTACCTCACCCACGCCCGCGTCGTGCTGGACGATGGCACGCTCGATGACGCCGCCGTGCTGGTCGCCGACGGCCGCATCGAAGCCGTCTGCCCGAACGCGGCGCCGTCGGGTGCGCGCGAGATCGACCTCACGGGCCGCATCCTGATGCCCGGCATGATCGACCTGCATTGCGATGCGCTGGAAAAGGAGGTCGAGCCACGCCCCGGCGTGCACTTCCCCCTGGACTTTGCGTGTGCCCAGGCCGACAAGCGCAATGCCGCCGCCGGCATCACCACCGTGTTCCACGCGCTGTCCTTCGCCAACCACGAGCTGGGTGTGCGCAACAACGGCTTCGCCGCCGAAATCGCCCGCGCGGTGGGGGCATGGCAGCCGCACGCGCTGATCGACAACCGCGTGCATGCGCGCTACGAGGTCACCGACGAGACGGCGCCTCCGTTCCTGATCGAACTGCTGCGCCAGGGCCATGCGCACCTCGTCAGCTTCATGGACCACACCCCGGGCCAGGGGCAGTTCAAGGACGTGACGGCGTTCCGAAGCTACCTGGCCAGGAGCTACAAGACCAGCGAGGCCGAGCTCGACGCCATCGTCGCGCGCAAGCAGGCCGCCGCGCGGGGTGCCGCCGAGCGCATCGCCCAGGTCGCGCAGGTCGCGCGCGATTGCGGCGTCGCGGTCGCCAGCCACGACGACGACTCGCCGGAGAAGGTCGAGGCCGTCGTCGCCTTCGGTGCGGCGATCTCCGAGTTCCCGGTCAATCTGGCCACGGCGCAGGCCGCGCGGGCGCGGGGGCTGGCCACGCTGTTCGGTGCGCCCAATGTGCTGCGCGGCAAGTCGCAGTCGGGTGCTATGCGCGCGCTCGACGCGGTGCTGGAAGGCGTGGCCGACTGCCTGTGCGGCGACTACTCGCCGGCCGCGCTGCTGCCCTCGGTGCTGCGCCTGCCCGAGCTGGCCGGCATCGGCCTGCACGAGGCGGTGGCCCTGGTGAGCGCCAACCCGGCGCGCGCTGCAGGGTTGAACGACCGTGGCCGCATCGCCGTCGGCCTGCGCGCCGACCTGATCGCGGTGAAGGCGCTCGGCGGCCTGCCGCAGGCCGAGTTCGCCTGGGTGCACGGCGCGCCGGCCCTCAGCGCGCACTTCGATCACGCCTGATCCGAATACCGGGGTGCTCCATGTCCTTGCTCCACTGTGCTGCGCGCGACCAGCGACGCATGAGCCGTCGGACCAAGCGACCGTCATGGATCCGGCTTCGCCGGTCCATCGACGGTGCCCCCTTGAGGGGGCGCGCGAAGCGCGTAGGGGGTGTTCCATGTCCCCACGCCTGATCTACGTGGTCGGCCCTTCGGGCAGCGGCAAGGACAGCCTGCTGCGCTATGCGCGGGAGCGGCTGGCCCACGACCCCGGCGTGGTGTTCGCGCACCGCTACATCACGCGGGCAGCCGACGCCGGCGGCGAGAACCATGTGGAGCTGACCCGCGCCGAGTTCGCCACCCGGCTGCGCAGCCGGCTGTTCGCGCTGGCCTGGCAAAGCCACGGCCATGCCTATGGCATCGGCATCGAGATCAACCAGTGGCTGGCCAAGGGCGCCACGGTGGTCGTCAACGGGTCACGCGAGCACTTGGCCGAGGCGAGCCGGCCCTTCCCTGAGCTGCTGGCAGTGACGATCGACGTGCCGGCCGAGGTGCTGCGCGAGCGCCTGCTGGCCCGGGGCCGGGAGGATGCAGCGTCGATAGAACAGCGGCTGCAACGGCACCGCCTGATGCAGAGCCAGTCCCCAACGGGGCACGTGATCTCCAACGATGGTCCGCTGGAGCGCGCGGGCGTTGCCCTGGTGGCCTTGCTGCGCACTCACGCCGGGCAGCCGCTGTGCGCGTGACCTTCCTGGGCACGGGTGCCGCCGGTGGTGTGCCGCTGTACGCTTGCACCTGCGCGGCCTGCGAACTTGCGGCCGTCGATCCCGGCCGCGTTCGGCGGCCCTGCAGTGCCTTGATCGAGCACGAGGGCACGCGCGTCCTCATCGACGCCGGTCTGACGGACCTGCACGAGCGCTTTGCGCCCGGGGCGCTGGACGCCATCGTGCTGACGCACTTCCACCCCGACCATGTGCAGGGCCTGTTGCACCTGCGCTGGGGGCGCGGTGCACCGATCGCCGTCCATGCCCCGCCCGACGCCGAGGGTTGCGCCGACCTCTACAAGCATCCGGGCCTGCTGGACTTCCGGCGCCTGGCCAAGTTCGAGCCGCAGCGCATCGGGGGGCTGTCGTTCACGCCCTTGCCACTCATGCACTCGAAACCGACCTTCGGCTATGCGGTGGAGGCCGATGACGGCACCCGGTTCGCCTACCTGACCGACACGCTGGGACTGCCGCCGCAAACCGAGGCTTTCCTCCAGGCCTGGCAAGCCGACGGCCTGGCGATCGACTGCAGCTATGCGCCGCAAGATGCACCGCCGCGCGGGCACAACGACTGGCCCATGGCGCTGGCCGCGATTGCAAGCGTTCGGCCGCGCAGGGCGTGGCTGACGCACATCGGTCATGCCCTCGATAGTTGGATTTTGGAGACGGCCCCGACCCTGGCCGAGAACCTGTCGATCGCGCAGGATGGCGAGCAGGTTGAGCTCGTGCGCGTACACGACCTCGGCACGACATGACCGGCGGCTTCGAGGCCGTCGCCATCGGCCTGTCCGTGCTGATGCACGTGACCTGGAACCTGATCGCCCGCCATCAGCCCCATGACGCCGAGCCGCTGTGGTGGGTGCTGCTCGGCCATCTGGTGCTGGTCGCGCCCTGGGGGCTGGTCCGGTTCGTGGTCGAGGCGCAGTGGAGTCCGCATCTGCTGGCGCTGCTGCTGACCTCGGCTGCTGCCAACGTGCTGTAGTTCCACGGGCTGCATCGTGCCTACCAGCACGCCCCGGTGGCCTTTGTGTATCCGCTGGTGCGCAGTTCGCCCTTGCTGATCACCGGGTGGAGCCTGCTGTTCTTCGGCGAGTCGCTGGGCGCATTGGCGTGGACCGGCATCGCCATCAGCGTCCTGGGGCTGGTCGCGATGGCCCGCACGGCGCGCGGCAATGAGGAGGGCAAGGCCCTGCCCTGGACGCTGGTGGCCATGCTGGCCACCAGCGTCTATTCGCTGTCCGACAAGGCTGCCACGGCACACATCGCCGGCTTCGGCGGCATCGTCGGCTACCTGAGCGTCGGTTATCTCTCGGCCTGGCTGGCCATGAGCTGGCGACTGCAGCGCAGCACCGGGCGGTGGATGCCCAGGGCTCGACCGGGCGCGGTGGCGCTGCTGGTGGGCAGCCTGTGCGTGGGCCTGGCCTACGCGCTGGTCATCCACGCCATGCGCACGCTGCCGGCGGCCGAGGTCGTGGCGTATACCAACGCGGGCATCGTGCTGGCAACCGCGATGTCGCTGCTCGTGTTCCACGAGCGCACGCAGTGGAAGCAGCGGGCCGTGGCGGCCGGTGTGGTCTGTGCGGGCCTTGCCTGCATTGGGGTGGGGCGGGCGCTATTGGGGCGGGGTTCGTCAACGCCGGCGCAGCCCGGGCCCCGGTCAGGTCTCGTGCTGCCCCTGGTCAGCCCTGCGCCAGTCTCGCGGCGCCACACCGTAGCGCTGCTTGAATGCCTTGGACAGCGCCGTGGCGCTGCCGTATCCCACCGCGTCGGCCACGGCCTTCAGCAATCCGCCCGCGCGCAGCTCGGACATGGCCAGGGTCAGTCGCCAGTCAGCGAGGTAGCCCGCCGGGGTGGCGCCGGTGGCGCGCTTGAAGGCCACCGCGAACGCCGTGCGCGACATGCCGGCCCGCGCCGCCATGCGCTCGAGCGACCAGGCCTCGGCAGGCGCCGCGTGCAGCGCGACAAGCAGCCTGGCCAGACGGGGATCAGCCAGCCCTGTGATGAGCCCGCTGCCAACGCCGCCCGCACCCGGGTGGTCGATCAGCCAGCGCAGCAGCTGGATGAGCACGACCTCGAACAAGCGGTCAGCCAGCAGCCGCGAGCCGCAGCGCACGCGGTCGGTCTCGGCAAACAGCAGGTCCAGCGCGGGCTGCAGGCCATCGACCTGATCCAGGGGGACGAGCACGAGGGGTGGCAGCGCCGCCACCAGCGGGTTGTGCTCGGCACCATCGAAGTCGAGCGTGGCGCAGGTGAAATCCGATCCGTCGCGCGGCGGGTTGTGGAAGGTGTGCGCCACAGGCCTCGGGTAGAGCATCAGCGTCGGCTCGCGCACGACGACGCGGCGCTTCAGGCCCTTGACCTTGTCGTGCGTCACCACCAGCTCGCCCCGGCGCAGCACATGCAGGAAGGCGCGGCCTGGCTGCGCCTCAAAGGCGGTCGTGCCGCACAGCGCGCCGGCATGGAACAGGTGGGCGCGGACGCGGAAACGGTCCAGCAGACCGGAGAGGCGATCGATGGCCGGGGGCAGGGCGGCAGGCTCCGTTCTGAACGATTGATTGCGTTTTATGTACTCCACGGCATCCATGGTACCGACGTTGCGGGCACACTGGAATCGTTGCGCAACGACATCCGGGTCCGTGACCCGTCCCAACCCAAGACACCAGGAGTTGTTCATGAAGATGCTGAAAGGGCTGCTTGCAGCCACCACGCTCGGTGTGGTCGCGGATGCCGGGGCGGCACAGCCGCGCCGTGACGTGCCCGGCTACGCGCTGGGCCAGGCCACGCTCGCCCGCGCGCCGTATTCGATGGCCGACCTCACGGCACTGCAGAAGTCGATGTTGTTCGGCGCCGACGACGTGGCCGCGTTGCGGCAGAGCAGGGCCATCCTGGCCGACCAGACCGAGGCCATCCTCGATGTCTGGTACGGCTTCGTGGCCTCGACGCCCGAGCTGGTGGTGTTCTTCGGCGACACGCGCAGCGGCCAGCCGGACGGCGCCTACCTGGCCGCCGTGAGAAAGCGCTTTGCGCTGTGGATCCTGGACACCGCCGACGCGAAGTACGACCAGGCCTGGCTCGACTGGCAGTACGAGATCGGCCTGCGCCACAACCGGCTGAAGAAGAACAAGACCGACGGCGCGCATGGCCCGGCGCAGGTGGACTTTCGCTACCTGCCGGCGCTGACCATTCCCATCACCACGACGCTGAAGCCCTTCCTGGCCAAGAAGGGCGCCTCAGCGGCGGACGTCGAGAAGATGCACGCGGCGTGGGTGAAGGCGGTGCTGTTGCAGGCCATCCTGTGGAGCCACCCGTATATCAAGGATGGGGAGTTCTGATGCCGTCGCCTGCGGCGCCGGGGCGTGTGGGCACCATGTTGCCACCCGGGCAGTCCACCAGCCTGCCCGGGTGGCGGGCCTCGCACTGGTTCAACACCCCGACGCCCATCGAACTGGAGGACCTTCGGGGGCGCGTCGTGCTGGTCCATGCGTTCCAGATGCTGTGTCCGGCGTGCGTGGCACACGGCCTGCCCCAGGCGCTGCGTGTGCATGAGGCGTTCCAGGGCGAGGCCGTGACGGTCATTGGTCTGCACACCGTGTTCGAGCATCACGAGGTGATGGGGCCGCAGGCGTTGCAGGCCTTCATCCACGAGTACCGATGGCCCTTCCCGATCGGCGTCGATTGGGCAGCCGAGGCAGGGCCCCTGCCTGTGACCATGGCGCAGTGGGGCCTGGGTGGGACGCCGAGCGTCGTGCTGTTCGATCGGCACGGCCGCGCGCGGCTGCATCGGTTCGGGGTTGTCGATGATCTGGCGCTGGGCGCTGCCATCGGGCAGCTGCTTGCGGAAGGGCCTGCGGTCGCTGCGTTGGAGTCCCGAGATCACGACGGGACTGACGCGACACGGCCGGCGTGCGACGGCGAGGGCTGTGTTTTGAGGTGATGCCTGCGGTGGTCGCACTTCGTGGGCACGCTGCTGGTGGCGGGCGCCACCGCCTTGTCCGAAGCCGTGGTGACGTTGGCGGCGCTGCGCCTGCGTGCGCTAGACGCGGCCATTGGCGGATTGCTAGGCAGCAACCTGTTCGACCTGCTTATGTGCGAGAGTTCGGATCACAGGGCAAGCGCGTCTATCAGCACCTGTCACGCGAAGACCGCGACAGTTCACGTGTCGCGCCGACGTTCTACTATCGTCCGGCAGTCGCGTTGGCACGGGCTGCAACGTTGGTGCATGCCTGCATCAATTCATCGAAAGGGAGCGCGTTTCCAACCATGATCTGGTCCGCCAGCATGTTCGCGTAGTCGGCCGCGAGCGCCTCGCGTGCCGCTGCCTCGGGCACGATCTGAAGCCTGCCGGTCGCTGCCGGCAAGTAATCGATGACCACACCCGAGGCGTCCTTCTCGACGAAGAAGTACGACTTGTGCTCGGCCACGGCCTTCGCGACCTCGCGGTCGCCGGCGGCGCTGGCGAAGTACGTGCTGCGGCCTATCGCCGCGAGATCGTGCCAGTGCCGCGCATAGCGTTCGCTGCGGATGCGGCCCTGGGCACAGTAGACGTGCGCCGCGGTGGCCTTCTCCCAGAACGTTCGTGCCACGCTCATGACGACCGGGGACGCCGTAGGGAACACGACACCTTCGACATGACCATCCATGTCGCACGTGACCGGAAGCAGCTGGTGCGGCTCGCCAGTGGCGCGACCGCCGAACTCCAGTGTGACGACCGGCGGCACGTAGCCGGTTCCGCGCTTGAGCGCAGGGTAGTGCAGCGTCAACTTCTCGTTTTCCGCCCCGCCGACTTTCAGCGTCGCTCGCAAGCCGTCGCGAGACAGCGCTGCCTCGAGGACGGGCCGCACCTGATCGGCGATCCAGCCCGGCAGGCGCTCACGCACAGCCTTGGTCCACTTGCTGGCCTGGCTGCGATTGGCCGGCAAGGGATCGTCGTTGCCGACCAGCTCGGCGATCAGCTTGCGAATGTCGCAGGTGAGGTCGATGTCCTCGGAGAAACGATCGATGATCTTGTAGGCCTTGGACAGCGACGTGCCACCCTTGAACGTCAGGTCCGCGGCCAGCGGCGAGTCGAACAGGGCTCCGAGCGCCCAGACCACCCACGCGTCCTTTTCGAGCAAGTGGGTCGGTCTGTCGGTTCGGGCGCGGGCCTGTTCGAGCACCTCGCGCTGGTCCTCGGTGCTCAGGGCGAGAAAGCGTTCAGCCACGAGCCGCTTCTTCACCGATCGCCCGCGCCATCCACGACGGCAACGCTGCCCGAGTGGATGCCAGCGCGCGCCACTCCGCCGTTGGAAGCGTGAGGTGCAACGCTGCCAGTGATTCCTGGACGTGTGTCGGGCCCATCCACGCCAAGGCGCGGACCGCTGCGCCTGCCGGTCCGCTGCCCAAGGCGAGCATCCAACGCGGCGCATGCCTGACCAGAACCTCTGATCGACCGAGCTTCAGCTTCTGGGTTCGGCCGGACGTGACGTAGACCTCCCGAATCGGAACCTGCTGGGTCAGTCCGAGTGCGTTTGCCGCTGCCGCGCCATGCGGCGCCACGGTCTCGCCGCTTCGCGCCGCCAGCGACTCAACCACCTTGTCAGGTGCCGGCGCCCGCGTCCCGAATCGGCTCGACACGGGCGTGACGTAGGTCCCCCTTGCCACACGCAGCAACTGGCCTTCCTTGGTCAGGCGGGAAAGTGCCTGATCCACGGCCGCGCGGGTGCCCAGGTGCAGGAACTCTTTGGGCGACAGCACGCCTCCCTCGGGAAGGGACTGGGCATGCAGCAGGATGGATTCAGGGAGTGTGGCCATGGGACGTCTCGGTGTGTGAGAATCGTAGCACTGTTTCTGACATTGCTGCTGGTGCTCAGAGTCAAGATCCAGGACGGCGCGAGCAATGGAAGGTTGACGGTTTCAAGAACTCGCACGAAAACGAAGTTGACGAAACCGATGAAGTGGACCAAATGAACCTGCCGCTACCCGCCACTTTCAACGCAGAACTCCTGTCTGACCGCTTGGAGTCGGTTTCGCAGTGGCTCCTGGACGAGTTGTATGCCACCGAAGATGACCTGTCGCGACCGACTGGCAGTGGCTACACGAGAGGGTGCACCACGTTCGGACGCCAGCGGAGCCGAATCATTGCGGAGGCAGTTTCGGGTCGCCATCCGTGGCTGGGCCTATCAAACAACAACAACGACATCGTCTTCACGATCGGTGGCGTTCCCTGCCGATTCAGCAACGACGACCCGTCGAATCCATCGAAGGACGCCGTCCTGACGGCCAATTGGAGAGCGCGGTCGCCGCCTGGGCCGAGCGCCGATCGGTGCGGCACACCAGGCGGACAGGCGCGTCGCGTTCGAACTCGTCGAGCCGGCCGGGCAGGTCCTCCAGCGGCACGCTGCGGGCGCCCGGGATATGGCCCCATTCGCCAGTGAACTCGGCCGCGGGGCGGACATCCAGAAGCTGAACGTGTGCGCCGCTTTCCATCTGGCTCTTCAGCGCTTCGACGGGCAGCATCGGCGGCGTCCTCAGCCGGCGGACCAGGCGCGGCAGGAAGGCGAGGGCAGAGACCAGCGCCAAGGCGATGGGGATGTTGCGCACCATGCCGTCGCCGCCCGCGAGTGCCTCGCGTCCGGTGTAGCCGAGCCAGGTGTAGGCCAGCGCGCCGGGAAGCATGAAGATGGCGCTGGCCAGCACATAAGCCGCCAGCGGGATGCGCATGAGGCCGAGCGCCTAGTTCAGCAGCTTGAAGGGGAACAGCGGCACCAGGCGCACGAAGGCGACGAAG
>DYOR01000098.1 GCA_020720385.1 Rubrivivax sp. | reverse complement strand
CATGGCCCGCAACAAGAGCATCCTGACCGAAGCACGCCAGATCGAGCGTGCCGTCACGCTCATCCACCTCGGCGCCCGGCTGCAGGTGCTGGAAAGCGAGACCGACCTGAGCTACGAGCGGCTGCTGCGCCTGTACAAGGAGGTCGCCGGCAAGAGCCCGAGCAAGGGGCAGTTGCCGTTCTCCACCGATTGGTTCATGACCTGGCAGCCCAACATCCACGCCAGCCTGTTCCTCAACATCCACGAGTACCTGAACAAGGTGGCCGCGCTCGACGAGATCGACACGGTGATCAAGGCCTACCAGCTCTACTCCGAGCAGATGCAGGCGCAGGGCCTGGACCCATTGCTCAGCGTGACGCGTGCCTGGAGGCTGGTGAAGTTCGTCGACAACGGCATGCTCTCGATGACGCCGTGCAGCAAGTGCGGCGGGCACTTCGTCACCCACCCGCACGAGATCGCGCGCCACTATGTCTGCGGCATGTGCAACCCGCCAGCGCGCGCCGGCAAGGGCAAGCTCGCCGGCAGCTTCCGCGCCGAGGCGGCACGCGTGCTGGCGGCGCAAAGCGGTCATTGATCACGCGGCGCGCCTCGAGTCGCGCGCCGGGGCGCCGATATCCCGTTGGAGTCCCGGTTCATTGTTCGTCTCCTCCTGGCACAGTTCTCTGTGCTTTTCAGCGGGTCCTTCGGGGCCCGCTTTTTTTCGTGTGCGCCGGTGCGCAGCCACGACTCAAGGCCAGCCCCGTGCGGTCGATATGTGGGAACGAGCTCCTTGCGATCCTCCTGTCCGCGCATGCCATGAAGTTGGTTCCGTTCTCCCATCAATACCTGCGTGCGGACGAGCCGCTGCCCTTCGGGCTGCGCGATGCCGCGGGGCAGCTGCTGCTGGGCGCGGGGTTGCGCCTGGACAACCCGGCGCGCATGGCCCAGCTGATGCAGCAGGAGCTCTTCGCCGACGAGACGGAATCGGCCGACTGGACGCGGCGCCTGAATGCCGCGGTGCACGTCATGATCCGCCAGGAGGCGCGGCTCGGGCAGGTGGCTGCCGCACGGCCCGAACCCGCCCGCGCGGCCGGCGCCGTGCCCGAGCTGCCACTGGCCGAGCAGTGGCATGACCTGGTGCAGCGGCTCGACGCGGCGCTGCGCGACGTGCGCCCGGGCAGCGACTGGCGCTCGCGCCTCCTGGCGGTGCATGGCCAGGCGCGGAGCCTCTACCGGCGCCGGCCCGATGCGTCGCTCTACCAGCTGGTTTTCGATGCGGCGCACTCGCGCGCGAAGTACAGCTGCCATCACGCCTTGCTCACACTGCTGGTGTGCGAGGAGATGGCCGCCACGCTCGCCTGGCCGCAGGAGTGGATCGACAGCCTGGGCCGCGCCGCGCTGACCATGAACGTGGCCATGCTGCGCCTGCAGGACCGTCTGGCGGGCAGCGAGCTGCCGCCGTCGACCGAAGCCCGCGCGGAGATCGCCGCGCATGCCGAGAAGGGCGCGCACATGCTCGAGGACGCCGGGCTCGTGGACCCGTTGTGCCTGGAGGTGGTGCGCCTGCATCACACCGAGGCCTCCGCGCCGCTCGACGATGCTCCGGCGTCGACCGCGCAACAGCTGGCGCAGCTGCTGCACCGCGTGGACGTCTTCTGTGCGCTGCTCAGCCGCCGTGCCACGCGCGAGGCGTTGTCGCCGCTGCAGGCTGCGCGCATGGCCTGCCTGGGGCCGGGTGGCGCCCCCGACGACATCGGCGCGGCGCTGCTCAAGGCCGTGGGGCTGTACCCGCCTGGCAGCTTCGTCGAGCTCGTCAGTGGCGAGGTGGGCATCGTCGTGGCGCGCGGGCGGCGGGCGAATCTCCCGTACGTCGCCGCGCTCGTCTCGGCCAGCGGCAACCCGCTGGGCGAACCCCTGCTGCGTGACTCGCTGGACCGGCGCCATGCCGTCAAGGCTGCCGTGCCCGCCAGTTCGGTGAAAGTCAGGCCACCACACGAGCGCCTCATGGCGATGATCTGACCGGCGCGGCGTAAAGCGCCGCGTTGCCCGGCCTTTTCGTGGCTTTCAGGAGCCGGCCCGGGCGGACACTGCCCGCAGCATCCTGCTGCCCTTCGATGGGCCACGTCCGCACATGCCCACCCGTTCTCTGCTGCCCGTGTTGCCGACGCTGCCGTGGCCGGCGCCGGCACTGCTCGCCTGGGCGGGGGCGTGGGCGAGCTGGGCCATGGTGGTGGCCTGTGGTGGACCGCCCCTGCTGGCGCTGGCCGCAGGAGCCGCCGCCGGGCTGGGCCTGGCCGGCGCCGCCGCGGTAGGGCGCCGGCGGCGTTTCATTGCCGCGGCCGGGTTCCCGCTCTCGGCACTGGCCCTGGGTGCCGCCGCGCTGCCCGCGTGGAGCTGGCTGGCGCTGCTCGTGCCGCTGGCGCTGGCCTACCCGCTGCGGGCGTGGCGCGACGCGCCTTTCTTTCCCACGCCACCCCAGGGCCTGGACGGGCTGGCCGCGGCCGTGGGCGCGCCGCGGCGCGCGCTGGATGCAGGCTGCGGGCTGGGGCATGGCCTGGCGGAGATGCACCGGCTGTGGCCGCAGGCCGAACTGCACGGCCTGGAATGGAGCCGGCCCCTGGCCTGGGCGGCGGCCTGGCGCTGCGGCTTCGCCCGCGTGCGCCGCGGCGACATGTGGGCGGCGTCGTGGGCCGGCTACGACCTGGTCTACCTCTTCCAGCGCCCCGAGAGCATGGCACGGGCCCATGCCAAGGCGGCGCGTGAACTGGCGCCCGGGGCCTGGCTCGTGAGCCTGGAGTTCGCCGTCCCCGATTGCACGCCTTGTGCCTGTGTGCAAGCCCCCGGGCGTCGGCCGGTGTGGATCTACCGGCCGAGCGCGCCGCCGGCACCCTCAACCAGCGGCGTGCGCAGCCGATAACCCTCGCAAGCCCCGTTCCATTTCTGGTGGAGCAGGGCGCATTGCGGAACACCTCACATGTTCGTCATCATCGGTTGGGTCGTCGCCCTGAGCTGCATCTTCGGCGTGTACGTCGTGCACGGGGGCAACATCGGCGTGATCCTGCATGCCCTGCCGTTCGAGCTCATCACCATCTTCGGTGCGGCCGGCGGCGCCTTCCTGGCCAACAACCAGATGAAGGTGGTGAAAGCCTCGGTGGCCGGCGTGGGGCGCTGCTTCAAGGGCAGCAAGTTCAGCAAGGCACGCTACATGGAGCTGCTGGCGCTGCTCTACGACATCCTGCAGAAGGCCCGCAAGGAGGGCCTCATGTCGATCGAGAAGGATGTCGAGGAGCCGCACAGCTCGCCGCTGTTCCAGAAGTACCCCACCGTGGGCGGGGACCACCACGTCACCGAATTCATCACCGACTACCTGCGCATGATGGTCTCGGGCAATCTCAACGCCCACGAGATCGAGAGCCTCATGGACAGCGAGATCGACACCCACCATGCCGAGGAGCATGCCGCCGTGGCCGCCATCGCGCGCCTGGCCGGGGGCCTGCCGGCCTTCGGCATCGTCGCCGCGGTGCTCGGCGTGGTCAACACCATGGGCTCGGTGGGCCAGCCCCCGGCAGTGCTCGGCGGCATGATCGGCTCGGCCCTGGTCGGCACCTTCCTGGGCATCTTGCTGGCGTATGGCTTCGTCGAGCCCATCGGCGGGTTGCTCGAGCAAAAGGTCGAGGACGCGGGCAAGGAACTGCAGTGCATCAAGACCACGCTGCTGGCGAGCATGCAAGGCTATGCACCGCAGGTGGCCATCGAGTTCGGGCGCAAGGTTCTGTACTCGGGCGACCGCCCCACCTTCACCGAGCTCGAAGGGCACGTGAAAGGCAAGAAGTGAAGACCGCTGCGGCGCCGCCGATCAAGGCCTTGCACGGGACCGGCTCTGCCGGGCCGTCGCAAGAGCCCCCTCGGGGGGTGGCGAAGGCGCGAAGCGACAAGCCTGGGGGCACGTGATGGCCGGTGACTCGAAGAAGCTCCAGCCGATCATCGTCAAGCGCATCAAGAAGGGCGGGCATGCCGTTCACGGTGGCGCCTGGAAGATCGCCTACGCCGACTTCGTCACCGCGATGATGGCGTTCTTCCTGCTCATGTGGCTGCTGGGCTCGACCTCCGAGGGCGACAAGAAGGGCCTGGCCGACTACTTCAGCGCGCCGCTCAAGCTCTCCTTGCTCTCCAGCGGTTCGGGTTCTGGCGATTCCTCGCACGTGATCAAGGGCGGCGGCCAGGACCTCACGCGCACCACCGGCCAGGTCAAGCGCGGCGAGCTCGAAGCCAAGCGCTCCACCGTCAACGTGCACCAGCTCAAGGCCGAGCAGGCGCGCGCCGAAGTGGCGCGGCTGGAGGACCTCCGGCACAAGGTCGAGCAGCGCATCGCTGCCAACGGCAAGCTCGCCGGCATGGCCGGGCAGATGCTGCTGGAGATGACCGCCGACGGGCTGCGCATCCAGATCGTCGACCAGGACAACCGGCCCATGTTCGCCAGCGGCAGCGCCAGCGTGCAGCCGGCGATGCGCGAGTTGCTGCACGAGCTCGGCGCGGTGCTCGCCGACGTGCCCAATCGCCTGACGCTGGAAGGCCACACCGACGCGCTGCCCTTCGGCAGCGGGGCGGGCAGCGAGCGCGGCTACAGCAACTGGGAGCTCAGCGCCGACCGCGCCAACGCCTCGCGCCGCGAGCTGCTCGCCGGCGGCCTGCCCGACGAGCAGGTGCTGCGCGTGCAGGGCCTGGCCTCGGCCAACCCCTTCGACCGCCGCGACCCCGCGGCACCCACCAACCGCCGCATCAGCATCGTCGTCATGACGCGCGAGGCCGAGGAGCGCGTGTTCCGCGCCACCCCTGAGCCGCCGGACGAGCCCGAGACCCCGGCTGCGGCGGCCGAGCCCGGCGCCGCACCGCCACCGGCTGTCTTGCCCGTGGGCGGCGCAGGCCCGGCGGCGACGGGCATCTCAAGTCCGGCCCCGGCTCACCGATAAACCAGACAGCCCCTTGCCCCGAGGCCACGCCATGAGCATGCCCACCGATCTGAAATTCCTCATCGTCGACGACTTCTCGACCATGCGCCGCATCGTGCGCGGCCTGCTCAAGGAAATGGGCTGCAACAACGCCGACGAAGCCGAGGACGGCGCGGTGGCGCTGAGCATGCTCAGGAGCAGCAAGTTCGACTTCGTCGTCTCCGACATCAACATGCCCAACATGAACGGCTTCGACCTGCTCAAGGCGGTGAAGGCCGACGAGCAGCTCAAGCACCTGCCGGTGCTCATGGTCACCGCCGAGGCGCGCAAGGAAGACATCGTGCTGGCGGCGCAGAGCGGGGCGGCGGGCTACATCGTCAAGCCCTTCACCAAGGCCACCCTCGAGGAGAAGGTGCAGAAGATCATGCAGAAGATCGCCGCCACGGCCTGAGGGGGAGCTGCACATGAACATGCAAGACCTGGCCCTGCTCGAGCCCGCGGATTCGTTCGTCGTCTCGCCCGAGGTGTTCCAGCAGATCGGCTCGATCACGCGCCTGCTGCACGACACCATGCAGCAGCTCGGCGTGATGCCCCGGCTTCAGGTCGCCGCCGAGGGCCTGCCCGATGCACGCAGCCGCCTCAACTACATCGCCAACAAGACCGCCGAGGCGGCGCACAAGGTGCTCAACTCGGTGGACGAGGCCAAGGCCGACCACGCCGCCATCAGCGCCGCCACGCGCGAGATCGCGCGCGCCATCGTCGCCGACCCGGTGCGCGCGGTGGCCAGCGGCGCGGTGCTCAACTTCGCGCAGGAGGTCGAGCAGCGCACCTCGCGCATCGATGCCCACCTCACCGACATCATGATGGCGCAGGACTTCCACGACCTCACCGGCCAGGTGGTGGCCAAGGTGGTGACGCTGGCCAGCGACCTCGAGGACAGCCTGGTCAAGCTGCTCGTCTCGGTGGTCCCGCCCGAGCAGCGCGAGAAGGTCGACCCCGGCGTGCTGCACGGCCCCGTGGTCGACCCCAGCGGACGCACCGACGTGGTCACCAACCAGGGCGAGGTGGACGACCTTCTTGCCAGCCTGGGGTTCTAGGGCCGCTTTACCCCGCTTATCGCCCTCAAGTCCGCCGGCCGCGGCGGCACCATGGCAAGGCTCCCTGTGAGGAGCCCGACTCTCCGAGGCCAGGGCCCGTGCCCGCCGCCTTGCTGCCATGGCCGAGACCGCACAAGACCGCCAGCTACCCGCTTCACAGCGCAAGATCGAGAAGGCCCGCACCGAGGGCCAGGTCGCGCGCTCGCGTGACCTTGGGCACTTCGGTGCCATCGCCGCGGTGGTGCTGCTGCTCGCCGCCCTGGCCCCGCAGATCTCCGCCTGGCTGGGCCGGCTGCTGGCGCAGGGGCTGAGCTTCGACGCCACGCTCATGGCCCACCCCGAGGCCATGGTGCAGCGGCTGGCGGCTCTGGCGCTGCAGATGCTCGCCGTGTTGCTGCCGCTGTTCGGCGTCATGGTCGGCGTGGCCATCGCCGCCGGGGTGCTCGCCGGGGGCTGGAACTTCACCCTCAAGCCACTGGCGCCCAACTTCGGCAAGATCAACCCGCTGCGCGGATTGGGCAACCTGTTCTCGGGCCAGCAGCTCACGCAGACGCTCAAGGCCTGCCTGCTGGCGCTGCTTCTGGGCGGTGTGGCCGCGCTCTACCTCTCGCGGCAGTGGCTGCACCACGCCGAGCTGCTGAGCATGCCGCTGCCCGCGGCGCTGGCCAGCGGCGCCGGCCTGGTGCAGGGCGGGCTGCTGCTGCTGTGCGGCGTGCTCGCCGCCTTCGCCCTCGTCGACGTGCCGCTGCAGCGCCTCATGCTCGCGCGCCGCCTGCGCATGACGGCGCAGGAGATGAAGCAGGAGTTCAAGGAGATCGAGGGCAACGTCGAGGTGAAGGCGAAGATCCGGCTGCGCATGCGCGAGATGGCCAACCGGCGCATGCTCGCCGCGGTGCCGCAGGCCGACCTGGTGGTGATGAACCCCACGCACTACGCGGTGGCGCTGAAGTACGACGAACACGCCATGGCCGCGCCCAGGGTGGTGGCCAAGGGTGCCGACCTGCTGGCGCTGAAGATCCGCGACCTGGCCCGCGAGGCCAAGGTGCCGGTGCTGCAGGCCCCGCCGCTGGCGCGCGCGCTGTACGCGCACACCGAGATCGACCAGGAGATCCCGGCGCGGCTCTTCGGTGCGGTGGCGCAGGTGCTCGCCTGGGTCTACCAGCTGCGCGACGCCATGGCCGCCGGCCGCACGCTGGCCACCGAGCCGCCCACCCCGGAGGTGCCCGCCGACCTCGACCCGCTGACGCCGCGCAAGGAGCCTGAACTTTGAATGCCCTGATGCTGCGCCTGAACGCGCTCTTCGGCCCGGCCCCGGGCGCACGGGCCGCGGCCCTGAAGAACCTGCTGCTGCCCGGCTTCGTGGTCATGATGCTGGCGATGATGGTGCTGCCGCTGCCGTCGTTCGTGCTCGACCTGCTCTTCACCTTCAACATCGCCCTGGCCCTCACGGTGATGATGGTCTCGGCACAGATGGTCAAGCCGCTGGACTTCGCGGCGCTGCCCACGGTGCTGCTGGTGACCACGCTGCTGCGACTGTCGCTCAACGTCGCCTCCACGCGCGTGGTGCTCATGGACGGCCACAGCGGACCGGGTGCCGCGGGCAAGGTGATCGAGGCCTTCGGCCACTTCCTTATCGGCGGTAACTTCGCCGTCGGGCTGATCGTCTTCGCCATCCTCGTGGTCATCAACTTCGTCGTCGTCACCAAGGGCGCAGAGCGCATCGCCGAGGTCGGCGCGCGCTTCGCCCTCGACGCCATGCCGGGCAAGCAGATGGCCATCGACGCCGACCTGAATGCCGGCCTGATCGACGAGAAGATGGCGCGCCAGCGCCGCGCCGAGGTGGCCGAGGAGGCGGACTTCTTCGGCTCCATGGACGGCGCGAGCAAGTTCGTGCGCGGCGACGCCATGGCCGGGCTGCTCATCCTCTTCATCACCATCGTCGGCGGATTCATCATCGGCATGGCCATGCACGGCCTGAGTGCCGGCGAGGCGGCCGACAGCTACATCACGCTGGCCGTGGGCGACGCGCTGGTGGCGCAGATCCCGGCGCTGCTCATCTCGGTGGCCAGCGCCATGGTCGTGTCGCGCGTGGGCAAGGAGCAGGACATCGGCACGCAGATCAGCGGCCAGGTCTTCGATTCGCCCCAGGCGCTGGGCGTGGCCGCCGGCGTGGTCGCCCTGCTCGGCGTGGTGCCGGGCATGCCGCACCTGGTGTTCCTCATCGTCTCGAGCGCCCTGGGCCTGCTCGCCTGGGAGCTGAGGAAGAAGCGCCTGCGCGCTGCGGCGCAACCCGAGCGCGCGCTGGGCATGGAGGTGCAGCCGGCCAACGCCGAGGCGAGCTGGGACGATCTCACCCCGGTGGACACGCTGGGCCTGGAGGTGGGCTACCGGCTCATCGCGCTGGTGGACAAGGCGCGCCAGGGCGACCTGCTCGCGCGCATCAAGGGGGTGCGCAAGAAGTTCGCCCAGGACGTGGGCTTCCTGCCGCCGCCGGTGCACATCCGCGACAACCTCGTCGAGCTCAAGCCCAGCATGTACCGCGTCACGCTGCGCGGCGCGGTGGTGGGCGAGGGCGAGGCCATGCCGGGCCAGTTGCTGGCCATCAACCCGGGCGGCGTGTCCTCCTCCACCCAGCAGCAGCTGCCCGGCGCGCGCACCACCGACCCGGCCTTCGGCCTGCCCGCGGTGTGGATCGACGAGCGTCACAAGGAGATGGCCCAAATGGCCGGATTTACGGTGGTTGATTGCGCGACCGTCGTGGCGACCCATCTTTCACACTTGATGCAGGTGAATGCCGCACGTCTGCTGGGCCGCGTGGAGACCCAGGCGCTCGTCGAGCATGTCACCAAGCTGGCCCCCAAACTGATCGAAGACGTGGTGCCCAAGATGGTCGGAATCGCCACCCTGCAGCGCGTGCTGCAACTGCTCCTGGAAGAGGGTGTGCACATCCGCGACATGCGCTCCATCGTCGAATGCCTGGCCGAGCACGCCAGCACCGTCACCGACCCGGTCGAGCTTGCACGGCGCATCCGCGTGCACCTCGCCCCGGCCATCGTGCAGCAGATCTACGGCCCGGTGAAGGAGCTCGACGTGATCGCCCTGGATCCGGAGCTCGAACGCCTCGTCACCCAGGCCCTGACCAGCCCGCATGGCGCGGCGCTGGACCCGGGCGTGGCCGACACGCTGAGCCGCAGCGCCGCCGACACCGCGCGGCGCCAGGAAGACCTGGGCCACCCGGCATGCCTGCTCGTGCCCGACCTCATCCGCGCACCGATGGCGCGGCTGCTCAAGCGTGCCGCCCCGCGCCTGAAGGTGCTGGGCCACAGCGAGATCCCTGAAACCCACTCGATCCGCATCGGCTCGATCATCGGAAGCACGGTATGAACCTCAAACGCTTCACTGCCCGTACCTCGCGCGACGCCCTGGCCCTGGTGCGCCAGGCCTTCGGCGACGATGCCGTGGTCATGTCCACGCGCCCCTGCGCCGAAGGCGTGGAGGTGCTGGCCATGGCGCCGGAGAGCCTGCAGCAGATCGAGCGCGTGGGCGCCGGCCTGCAGCGCGAGAGCGCGGCCGCGCCGCTGCCGACGGCCGAGCCCTTCGAGCCTGCGGCGCGCCACGCGGCCACGCGCCACGCCGCCGTGCCTGTCGCCGCGTCTGCGGCCGCCGCGCGCCCCGCGGCGGCGGCGTCGACCACGCGCTCCACCGAGCGCATCGAACCGCACTTCGACACCGAGGTGGCGCAGGACGTCGAGCAATTGCAGATGAGCACGCTGTCGTTCCAGGAGTACGTGCGCCAGCGCATGCTCAAGCGGCGTGAAGCCGAACGCGCCGCGCTGGCTGCGGCCGAACCCGCACCCGTGGCCCCGCCGCCCGTGGTGGCGCCGGTGGAAGCCGCGCGCGCGCGGCATGCCGCGCGCCGCGACGTGCCGGTGCTGCGTGAAGAAGTCCCCGCCAGCGAGGCCGCCCCCGCCCCAACCCCCTACGCCGGCGGCCAGACCGGCGCCCCCCAGCTGGCCTCGCGCAGCGACCAGATCGAGATGCTCAGCGAGCTGCGCTCGATGCGCGGCCTCATCGAGCAGCGCTTCGGCGCGCTGGCCTTCATGGAAAAACTGCAGCGCCAGCCGCGCCAGGCCCAGCTGGCCCAGCGCCTGCTCGACGCCGGCTTCTCGCCGGCACTCGTGCGCAAGCTCCTCGCGAGCCTGCCCGCCGAGGGCGACGAAGCGGCCTGGGCCGCGGGCGTGCTCGAGCGCAACCTGGCCACCGGCGAAGGCGACAGCGCGCTCGAGGACGTGGGCGGCGTCTACGCCCTCATCGGCGCCACCGGCGTGGGCAAGACCACCAGCACGGCCAAGCTCGCCGCGGCCTTCGCCACCAAGCACGGTGCGGCCAACCTGGGTCTCGTCACCCTGGACGCCTACCGCGTGGGCGCGCACGAACAGCTGCGCACCTACGGCCGCATCCTCGGCGTGCCGGTGCACACCGCGCACGACCGCGCCTCGCTCGAGGACCTGCTCGAACTCCTGGCGGGAAAGCGCATGGTGCTCATCGACACCGCCGGCATGGCGCAGCGCGACAGCCGCACCAAGGAGCTGCTGGAGATGCTCTCGCACCGCTCGATCAACCGCCTGCTCGTGGTCAACGCCTCGGCGCAGGGCGAGACCATCGAAGACCAGCTCGGTGCCTACGCCGCCCAGGGTTGCTGCGGGCTGGTGCTGTCCAAGCTCGACGAAGCCGTGAAGCTCGGCCCGGCGCTGGACGCGATGATCCGCCACCGCCTCAAGGTGCTTGCCGTGGCCAACGGCCAGCGCGTGCCCGAGGACTGGCACCGCCTCTCGGCCCATGCCCTGGTGCAGCGTGCCCTCAAGGGCGGCGGCGGCCCGGCCTGGCGGCTCGACGACGGCGACGTGAACCTGATCTTCGCCGGCATGCCCATGCCCACGCCCGCAGCGGCCGTGCTGCACGCCTGAACGCGGACATGCGCGACTTCTACGCCAACCCGCCCAGCATGCCGCTGGACCAGGCCGACGGCCTGCGCCGGCTCTTCGCCGGGCGCAGCCGCCACCTGCTGGCCCTGGCGGCCAACCCGCACGTGGCCTTCAGCGGCGTGGCGCTCGACCGCCTTGCCGCCGTGCTCGCCGCGCAGGGACGCGAGGTGCTGGTGGTCGACGCCGGCGCGACCTCGCCCGCGCCGCACGAAATGGCCGCGCTGGACCTCGCCGCGGGGGTCGAATCGATCGCCCCGCGCGTGTCCTACCTGCCCGCGCGCGGCCTGCCGCTGGCCCATGTCGACACGCGCGGCTCGGCCGGCGCCTTCATCGACGCCGTGCTCCAGGCCGCCCCGCAGGCCGAGGTCATCCTCATGCATGCCGACGGCATCGACCTGGCACGCCTGCTCAAGCACCGCGCCGTGCGGCCCTTGCTGCTCGGCGCCGACCATCCTGAGAGCATCAAGCACGCCTACGCCAATGCCAAGCTGCTGGTGCAGCGCTGCGGCCTGATGAGCTTCGACCTGTTGCTCGCCGCCGCGCCCGCATCGCCGCGCGCCGCGGGCATCGTCGCCAGCCTGGGCGGCTGCCTGGAGAACTTCATGGGCGCGGTGCTGCGTGCATCCGCGCTCGTCGACCCCGCGGGCGACCCCGCCGCGCCGGCCGACGCCGCGCTGGCCGCGCTGCTTGCCGCGCAGCTCGCGCCGGCCGAGGACGCCGCAGCCGTGGCCGTCGCCCGTGTCGACCGTGAGCGTGTGCACCCCGACACCAGAGACCTGCGCGCCGCCGGGCTGCACGCGGACGCCGCGCACCCGAACCGACCCGCTTACCCGTAGAGGCTTGCACATGTACACCGCCAAGGGACAACTCGATTCCGGCGCCCTGCTCAAGCAGTACAGCCCGCTGGTGCGCCGCCTGGCCCACCAGATGATCGCCAAGCTGCCCGCCAACGTCGAGCTCGACGACCTGATCCAGGTCGGCATGATCGGCCTGAGCGACGCGCTGAGCCGCTTCGACGCCGCCCAGGGCGTGCAGTTCGAGACCTTCGCCACGCAGCGCATCCGCGGCGCCATGCTCGACGAGCTGCGCGGCAACGACTGGATGAGCCGCGGCGACCGGCGCCACCAGCGCAGCATCGAATCGGCCGTGCACAAGCTCGAGCAGCGCCACGGCCGCGCGCCCAGCGAGGGCGAGATCGCGCGCGAGATGGGCCTCACGCTGCAGGCCTACCAGGAACTCCTGGGCAAGGTGCGCGGCACCCAGCTCATCTGCCTGGAGGACATGAGCGGCGACGAGGGCGACGACGACTATCTCGACCGCCACGTGGTGGACAACGACTCCAACCCCATGGCGCGGCTGCAGGACCAGCGCATGCGCGAGGCGCTGGTGGAGGCGATCAAGAACCTGCCCGAGCGCGAGCAGTACGTGATGAGCATGTACTACGAGCAGGACATGAATCTCAAGGAGATCGCCGCCGTGCTCGGCGTCACCGAGAGCCGCGTGTGCCAGCTCCACAGCCAGAGCATCGCGCGGCTGCGCACGCGGCTGCGCGAGTGGTAGGGCGCCCGGGCAGGGGCAGGC
>DYOR01000007.1:24418-49390 GCA_020720385.1 Rubrivivax sp. | reverse complement strand
TGATCAAGTGCTTCGAGGGCATTCCCGACGGCGACCCGAGCACGGTGAACATCGATGCCTACATCTGCCCGGCGGGCGTGTGGACCATTGGCTGGGGCCACGCCATCGTCGACGGCGGCGCGCAGCTCAAGGGCCCCGCGAACAAGGCGCGGGCCCGCGCGCTCTACCCGGGAGGCATCACGCGCGCGCAGGCCGAGGCCCTGCTGCATGGCGACCTGATTCCGCGCGCGGCGTCGGTGTCCAGCCTGGTGAAGGGGGCGCTGGACGACGCCGCCTTCGGTGCCCTCATGGCGCTGGTGTTCAACATCGGCGCGGCCAACCTGGCGGCCTCGACGCTGCTGCGCAAGCTCAATGCGGGCGACCTGCAGGGTGCGGCCGAGCAGTTCCTGGCCTGGGACAAGGCGCGCGTCAACGGCGTGCTGCAGTCGCTGGCCGGCCTGACGCGGCGCCGGCGCGCCGAGCGCGCCATGTTCCTCGGGCAGGACTGGCGCACGGTGGCGGCCGCGCGCAGCCGCGAACGGCAGGGCGTGCTGCCCGTGCCCGAGATGCCGGCCGAGGATGCCGCTGCGCTGAAGCAGCGCGCCGCGCGCAGGGCGGGGACGCAGAAGCCCGCCGCAAAGAAGCCCGCCGCAAAGAAGCGCGCCACAAAGAAAACCGCGGCGAGGAAAGTCGCCGTGAAGAAGGCTGCGGTGAAAAAGCCGGCGGCGAAGAAGACCGTGGCGAAGAAGGCGGCGGCTAAGCCACGCGGCCGAACCACCACAGCGACAAGCCGGTCGCCATCACGGCCAGCAAGGCGCCGAGCGCGGAAAACAGCGCCGTGACCTCGGTCTCCTTGCGCTCGACCACCATGCGCGCCGACAGGCCCTCGTAGACCTTCTTCAGGTCGGCGGCGCTGCCGGCGTAGAAGTACTCGCCGCGGGTGAGCAGCGAGATGTTCTTCAGCGTCTCCTCGTCCAGGCGCACGCGCATGCTCCAGCCTTCGAAAGAGATGTTCTCCCCCTTGGTCGTGCCTATGCCCACGGTGTAGACGCGGATGCCGTGGTCGGCGGCCATCTTCGCCGCCTCCAGCGGGTCGGGCCCGGTGGTGCGCTGGCCGTCGGTGAGCATGATGATGGCGGCCGAGGCATACGAGCCCGGCTCCACCGGCGCCGCAGGTGCGGCCTCCTTCTTGCGGCGGATATCACTGCCGGGGAAGTTGCGCTGCCCGGTGACATGCTGGATCTCGATGCCTTCGTCGGGGAAGAGCGTGGCCAGCGAGAGGATGATGCCGCTGCCGGTGGCCGTGCCGCGCTGCAGCTGGAAGCGGTCGATGGCCTTGATCACGTCGTCGCGGCTGTCGGTGGGCGCCTGCACCACGGCGGCCGTGCCGGCGAAGGAGACCACGCCCACGCGCACGGCGCGCGGCAGCTTGTCGACGAAGGCCTTGGCCGCGGCCTGGCTCGCCGCCAGGCGGTTGGGTTCGACGTCCTCGGCGCGCATGCTGCCCGAGACGTCCATCGCCAGCATGATGGTGCGTTCGGCCAGCGGCAGCGTGAGCATCACCACCGGCCGCGCCAGGGCGACGAGCAGCGCGCCCAGCGCCAGCAGCATGAGCGCGGGCGGCACGTGGCGGCGCCAGCGGGGTGCCTGCGCCGCGGCGAGCTTGGCCACGGCGATGCTGCCCAGGCGCAGCGTGTGCCTGCGCCGGCGCGTGAGCAGCAGCAGGTACAGCGCCACCAGCGCTGGCAGGAGCAGCGCCAGCCAGAGCAGCGAAGGCCAGAGGAAGCTCATGCCGGCGCCACTGCCGCCAATGGCTGCGCGCGCCGCAGCGCCGCCGGGAAGCGCGCGTGCACCCCCAGGCGCGCGCGCTGGCGGCGCAGGTCGGCAAAGCGCAGCAGGGCGTCGAGCAGGTCGTCGTCGGTGGCGAGCTCGAGCACGTCCGCGCCCGACGTGGCCAGGCCTTGCAGCACGCGCTCTTCCTGTGCCCCGGCGTGTTCGGCGTAGTGCTGGCGCAGCGCGGGGTCGGCGGTGTCGAGGAACAACTGCTCGCCGCTCTCGGCGTCCTCCACGGTGAGCAGGCCGAGGTCGGGCAGGGTCATCTCCAGCGCGTCCCACAGGCGCACGGCGACGACATCGTGGCGGCGCGCCAGGCGGGCCAGGGGCTGCTCCCAGCCGGGTTCGCTGATGAAATCGGAAACGACGAAGACGAGGGCGCGGCGCCGCATGGCGGCGTCGGCGGCGCGCAGCAGATCACCGAGCGTGGTGCGGCCGCCCGGCGCGCTGCGCGGGCGCGGCCGGCGCATGCGCTGCAGCAATTCGAGCACCTGCACGCGCGTGGCCCGCGGCGGCATCACGCCTTCGACTGCCTGGCCGTAGAGCAGGGCGCCGACGCGGTTGCCGTGGCGCGTGAGCACGCGCGCCAGCGTCGCCACGAAGCCGCTGGCCAGCGCCAGCTTGGTGCGCTCGGCGCTGCCGAAGTCGACGCTGCCCGAGACGTCGAGCAGGAACCAGGCGGCGAGTTCGCGGTCCTCGGTGAACTGGCGCACGTAGGGCTGTTGCAGCCGCGCGGTGACGTTCCAGTCGATGTGGCGCACGTCGTCCAGGTGCTGGTATTCGCGCAGCTCGGCCAGGTCGATGCCCGCGCCACGCCACAGCGTGCGCCACTCGCCCTGCAGCAGGCCGTCGAGGCGGCGCAGCACCGTCCACTCCAGCCGGCGCAACAGTTGTTCCGGCGTGGCGGGCGTGGCCGGGGACTCGCGCCGATCCTCAGGCATGACGTGTGTCCGCGGCCCGCTCCAGCGGTCTGTCGGGCGCGGGCACGGCCTCGAGGATGCGCTGCACCAGCTCGTCGGCGCTGATGTTGCCGGCCAGCGCTTCGTAGCTCAGCACCAGGCGGTGGCGCAGCACGTCGGGGACGAGCTCGACCATGTCCTCGGGCAGCACGTAGCTGCGGCCGCGCAGCAGGGCCATGGCCTTGGCGCCTTCGATCATGGCGATGGTGGCGCGCGGGCTCGCGCCATAGGTGATGTAGGCGGCGATCTCGGCCAGGCCGTGGCGCGCCGGCCGGCGCGTGGCGCTCACCAGCTTCACGGCGTAGTGCATCAGCGCCGGGTCGCAGAAGACCGCACGGCACTCGCGCTGCAGGGCGGCGAGCTGGTGCGTGTCGGCCACCGCGTTCACGTCCACCGCCGGCCCGGTGACGCGCTCGGCGATGACGAACTCTTCTTCTTCCGTCGGGTAGTCGACCAGCACCTTCATCATGAAGCGGTCCACCTGCGCCTCGGGCAGCGGGTAGGTGCCCTCGGTCTCGATCGGGTTCTGCGTCGCCATCACCACGTAGGGCTCGGGCACCCTGTGCGTCTCGCCGGCGATCGTCACCTGGCGCTCCTGCATCACCTCGAGCAGTGCGCTTTGCACCTTGGCCGGGGCGCGGTTGATCTCGTCGGCGAGCAACAGGTTGGCGAACACCGGCCCCAGGCTGGTGCCGAACTCGCCGCTCTTCTGGTTGTAGATGCGCGTGCCCACCAGGTCGGCAGGCACCAGGTCGGGCGTGAACTGGATGCGCTTGAAGCTGCCGCGCATGGTGCGCGCCAGGGTCTTCACGGTGAGCGTCTTGGCCAGGCCGGGCACGCCTTCGACGAGCAGGTGCCCCTGCGCGAGCAGGGCCACGAGCACGCGCTCGAGGAAGCGATCCTGCCCGACGACGACGCGCTTGACCTCGTAGAGGATGCGCTCCATGAGGGCGTTGGTGGAGTCCTGCGCTTCGCTCATCGTGGTGCTTTCAGAACGGGGGCATGCCGGCGGCCTGGGCCGCGTTCTCGATGGGCACGGCGAATCCGATGCCGATGAAGGTGCGCTGCTCCGAGGGGTTGAGGATGGCGGTGACGATGCCCACCACCTGGCCGTCCATGGTCACCAGCGGGCCACCCGAATTGCCCGGGTTGGCCGCCGCGTCGAACTGGATCAGGTGGGTGAGGGTGGTCTCGCCGTCCGCGGAGCGGAACTCGCGCTGCAGGCCCGAGACCACGCCGTAGCTCGCCGACGGGCCGATGCCGAAGGGGTAGCCCACGGCGATGACGTGGTCGCCGCTGCGCAGGTCGGCGGTGGAGCGCATGGTGGCCGCTTCCATGTCGTCGGGCAGGCGCAGCGCCCTGAGCACGGCGAGGTCGTTCTCGGGCTGTGCGCCGACGAGCATGGCCTCGCTCTCGAAGCCGCCGGCAAAGCGCACCAGCAGCTTCTTCGCCCCCGAGACCACGTGCAGGCTGGTGAGGATGGTGCCGTTGTCGATGATCACCACGCCCGTGCCCAGGCTGCGCTGCATGGCGCGCTCCTCGGCGTCCTCGTCGGGGTTGTCGCCTTCGTCGCTCAGCGCGACCACGCGCACCAGCGAAGGGACGATGGCCTCGTAGGCCTGCGCCGCGGCCGAGGGCAGCGGCTCGCGCTCGAGCGAGACGCGCACCGCGGCGTCGATGTCGTCCTGCGTGACGGGGTGCCCGCCCGGCGCCAGGCGCAAGCCCAGCAGCACGAGCGCGAGCGCCAGCAGCGCGCCGGCCAGCGACCACAGCGCGGCGTGATGGCGCCACGCCAGCGCGGCCTCGTGGCGCACCGCGGGCACCGCGGAGTCGGTCGCCGCGGGCTCGCCGGCGCCGGGCACCGCCACCGGCTCCTGCGCCCGAGGCGCGGTGTGGCGTGGCGAGCGGCTGTACAGCGGGGGCTTTCTCATGGCTGCCGAGGCGAGTTCGAGCCACGGTATCACGTCGCACCCGGCGTCGCTCGGGCGGCGTGGCAAAGCTGCGCCATCATCGGCGCCATGTGGATCGATTCGCACTGCCACCTCGACGCGCCGGAGTTCGATGCCGACCGAGCTGCGGTGGTGCAGCGCGCGCGCCAGGCGGGTGTGCAGCGCCTGGTGCTGCCGGCGGTGGAGGCGGCGAACTTCGATGCCGTGCGCGCCCTGGCTCACGAGCACGACGCTGCCTATGCCCTGGGCATTCACCCGCTCTACGTGGAGCGTGCCGGCGATGCCGACCTCGGGCGGCTTGCCGACGCGCTGCGCGCGCATGCGCTCGACCCGCGCCTGGTGGCGGTGGGGGAAATCGGGCTCGACCACTTCGTGCCCGGGCTGGACCTGCAGCGCCAGGAGCGCTTCTACCTCGCCCAGCTCGAGCTCGCGCGCGACGCCGGCTTGCCGGTGATCCTGCACGTGCGGCGCTCCGCCGACAGCCTGCTCAAGGGCTTGCGGCGCACCGAGGTGGCCGGGGGCATTGCCCACGCCTTCAACGGCAGCCGCCAGCAGGCCGGGCAGTTCATCGCCCTGGGCCTGCGCCTGGGCTTTGGCGGGGCCATGAGCTTCGAGCGTGCGCGGAGAATACGCGAACTCGCGGCCACCTTGCCGGCGCCCGCGCTGGTGCTGGAGACCGACGCGCCGGACATCCCGCCGCAGTGGCTCTACCGCACGGCCGCCGCGCGCGCCGCCGGTGCCACCAGTCGCAACGAGCCGGCCGAGCTGCCACGCATTGGCGCGGTGCTGGCCGAACTGCGCGGCTGGTCGCTGGCCGAGACCGCGGCCGTCACCGTCGCCAACACGCGGGCCGCGCTGCCGCGACTGGCGGCGCTGCCATGAGCGACGTACGGCCGCTCCGAAGGCGCTCGCTCCCCCAGGTCCACGAGGGAACCTCTGGCGAGGTCCGGGGGACGGCGCGCAGCGCCAAGGGGGCGCGATGACCGAGCGCTTGCAGGGCCTGCCGCCGGTCATCGCGCGCCACTGCCGGCTGCTCATCCTGGGCAGCTTCCCCGGCGTGGCCTCGCTGCAGGCGCAGCAGTACTACGGCCACCCGCGCAACCACTTCTGGCCGCTGCTCGGCGCGATCTGGGGCGTGGACCTGGTGGCGCTGAGCTACCGCCAGCGGCTCGCCGAACTGCGCCGGCGCGGGCTCGGCCTGTGGGATGTCTACGCCAGCTGCCGGCGCGAGGGCAGCCTGGACCAGGCCATCGCCGAGGCCACGTTCAACGACCTGGCCAGCCTGCGCCGCCGCGCACCCAGCCTGCGCATGGTGGCGCACAACGGCGGCGAATCGGCGCGTGCCATGCGCCAGGTGGCGGCGCTGGGCCTCGAGGTGCGCCGCCTGCCCTCGAGCAGCCCGGCCAACGCCAGCTGGAGCTTCGAGCGCAAACTCGCCGCCTGGGGCGCGGCCTTTGAGCAGGCAGGCCTGTGAAGCCTGGTGGCAACCGCCTCACAGCCTCGTCGGCCGGGCATACCCGTAGCGCCTGGGCAAGCGCCGCGCGCTAGAGTCACCCGGCTGCGTGCCTATCATCTGTACTGCCCACGCGCGTACTGCGCGTACTGCGCGTGCTGCGACGGCGTCGTGCACGGGCACGCCCCACACACCAACCCGGATGCTGACCATGACCCTGCACGCCCCACTTCGTCGCATTGCCTGGCTGACCATGGCTGGTTTGAGCCTGGCGTTGGCGGGTTGCCTCGGTTCCGACGATGAAGACCCGAAGATCTATTCCGCCACCGTGCGCTACACCTCATACGGCGTGCCGCATGTCAAGGCCGACAACTTCAAGGGCGCCGGCTATGGCTACGGCTATGCCTTTGCCAAGGACAACGTGTGCACCTTTGCCGAAGAGCTGGTGACGCTGCGCGGCGAACGCGCAGAGCACTTCGGCGAAGCCGGCGGTTACCTCGGGCAGCTGGGCGACACGTGGACCAACGTCGATTCCGATTTCTTTTATCGCCTGTTGCTCACGCCCGCGCTGGCCGACCGCGTGAAGGCGGGGGCGGGCCCCGAGGCGCAAGACGTGACGGCCGGTTTCGTGGCCGGCTACAACCGCTACCTGCGCGAGGCCGGCACCACCGGCCTGCCGATCGAATGCCGCGACAAGACCTGGGTCAAGCCGATGACGGAAGCCGAGGCCTACCTGCATTACATGCAGACCGCCATGGCCGGCAGTTCGATGGCTTTCATCAACGCCATCGGCGGCGCGCAGCCGCCCGCTGCCGGGGCGGCTGGCCCCGCCAAGGCCAGGGCGGCAAGCGCAGGCGCCGCGGCAGTGCCGAGCTTGGCCGAGTTGCAACGCTCCTCGATCGTGCGCTCGTTGAAGGTCTTGCGTGACCATCAGATCGGCTCCAACGGCTACGGCCTGGGCAAGGACGTCACCGAAACGGGCACGGGCATCGTGCTCGGCAACCCGCACTTTCCGTGGTGGGGCGCACTGCGGCTGAACCAGGTTCATATGACGGTGGCCAGTGCAGGTTACGACGTCTACGGCGCCACGCTGCTGGGCGTGCCGCTGCCGCTGATCGGCTTCAACGACAAGCTGGCCTGGACGCATACCTTCTCCACCGACAACCGGTTCACGCTGCGCGTGCTCAGCCTCGACCCGGCCGACCCGAAGCGCTACCTGAAGGACGGCGTTTCCAAGCCGCTGACGGCGGTGCCCATCACCATCAAGGCCAAGCAGGCGGACGGCACGCTGCGCGACCTCAGTCGCACCCTGTACCTCAGCGAGTTCGGACCGATGCTCATGGACAGCAGCTTCCAGTGGACGAGCAGCAGCGCCTTCGCAATCCAGGACGCCAACTACACCAACTACAAGCTCATCGACCAGGTCATCCTCAATGGCAAGGCCAAGGACGTGAGTGCGCTGCAGGCGGCGGCCGCAACCCACACCGCCATGCCCTGGGTCAACACGATGGCCGCCGACCAGGCCGGCAACGTGCTCTACGGCAACTTCTCGGTCGCCGCCAACGTCGCCGACGCGCAGCTGGCCGGCTGCGTGCCCGGCGCCCCGTACCCCTTCCAGGACCTGATGAACAGCATCGGCCTGGTGGTCATGACCGGCAGCACCGCAGGGTGCGACTGGAGCGGCGCGGTGCCGGCCGCGCAGCGGCCCTGGACCGTGCGTTCGGACTACATCGTCAATGCCAACGACAGCCACTGGTGGCCGAGCCTGCACACCTTCCTCAGCGGCTACCCCCGGATCATCGCCACCGGGCCCGACCTCGAAGGCGCCGTGCAGGGTGAGCGCACGCGCACCGGCCACGCCATCGTGCGCGACCGGCTGGGCGGCAGCGACGGCCTGGCGGGCAACCGTTTCAGCGTCGCCAAGCTGCAGGAGCTGTATCTGCAAGGCCGCTTCATGCGTGCCGAGAAATGGCTGCCCGGCTTTACCGCGGCCTGCCTGGCCTCTGGCAGTGCATCAGCCGCCGCCCTCGACGCCTGCACCGTGCTGCAGGGCTGGAACCTCAAACACGGTTTCGACAGCTCGGGCGCGGTGCTGTTCCGTGAGTTCTACGAAGCCCTGGGCGAACTCAAGGCCGCCAGCTGGTGGAGCGTGCCTTTCAACCCCGCCGACCCGTTGGAGACGCCGCGCGGTGCCGCCGATACCGCGCAGGCCTTGGCGACCCTTGAAACGCTGGTGGCCCGGCCGCAGTTCGACTCGGCTCTGAAGCGCCGCGTGCGGCCGATGGATGTGCAAGTGCTGCTGCGCAACGGGGCGCCGCTGCCGATGCCGGGCGGCCGCTACACCTTCAACAACTGGCGTGGCCAGAAGATGCTGGACCCGCTGGGCTCGGGGGCCACGATCTACAGCGCCGATCCGGCCACCAATCAAGGCGCCTATGGCAACAGCTACATCCAGTTCGTCACCTGGGACAGCAGCGGCCCGCAGGCCGAGGGCATACTGACCTATGGCCAGTCGTCGCACGCCTCCAGCGAGCACTTCAACGACCTCACGCTGAAGTACTCGGCCCGCCAGTGGGTCAAGCTGCCCTACACCGAAGCCCAGATCACCGCCGACCCCGCCTACAAGGTGATCACGCTCGAAGAGTGACCGGCTGCAGCGCGCCGCTCGGGGCCCGGCGTGCGGCCCATGAACAGGCAGAGGTCTGAGCATGGCCCGCAAGCTTGTCAGCAAGGCGATCGAGCTGCCACCCGTCACCCTCTCCGAGCACGACGGGGTGCGTTACCTGCACCTGGATTCGATCTGGATCCAGGGCGGCATGCGCATCGACCAGCCGCAGGTGGTGGAGATCGACTACGTGCAGCGCATGCTCGCCAGCCTGCTGTGGCTGCCCAGCGAGACCCTGGGGCAGGGCCTGGCGGTGCAGCTCGGGCTCGGTGCGGGTGCCCTCACGCGCTTCACCGCGCGCCAACTGGGCATGGCGACCACGGTGGTGGAGATCAACCCGCAGGTGATTGCGGTCAACGCCGACTGGTTCCACCTGCCGCAGCGCGCCGAGGTGGTGCGCGGCGACGCCGCCGACTGGCTCGCCCAGGCCGTGCCGCGCAGCGTGCGCCTGCTGCACGTGGACCTCTACGACCAGGAAGCCGCCGCGCCGGTGCTCGACGACGAGCCCTTCTACGGCCAGTGCCGCGCCGTGCTCGGAGAAGGGGGCGTGATGAGCGTCAATTTGTTCGGCCGCCATTCGAGCTTCCATGACAGCATCGCACGCATTGCGGCGGTCTTCGGGGCCGACCAGGTGTGGAGCCTGCGGCCCACGCGCGAGGGCAACACCGTGGTCGTGGCCGGGCGCGCCGTGGAGGTGCCGGCGCGCGAGGTGCTCGGCGAGCGCGCCGCGGTGATCGAAGCGCGCTTCGGCGCCCTGGGGCTGCCGGCGCGCAAGTGGCTGCGCATGGTGCGGCCGTACGAACCGAGCCCGACAAGCACTGCAACACCCTCATGACCCGCCGACCCAGCCTCACCATGCCCAAGGGCCGCCTGGAGTGGTCCTGGCTGCTCGACTGGCTGCGCGAGGATGGTTGGCTCGGCGCCGAGGACGCCGAGCGCGTGGCGGCGCGCTTTCGCGCCGGCGCGTCGAGCCTGCACGCGCTGGTGCGCGTGGGCGGCGCGGGACTCGTGCGCAAGGACACCGGCCAGGCGCTGGACACCGACGTGCTCACGCAGTGGATGGCCGAGCGCTGGCGGCTGCCGCACCTGCGCATCGACCCGCTGCGCGTGGACGTGGGCCGCGTCGCCGAGGTGATGAGCGTGCAGTACGCCGAGTTGCGCCGTGCCCTGCCGGTGCAGGTCACGGCGACCGAGGTCGTCATCGCCACCGCCGAGCCCTTCGACACCGCCTGGGTGGCCGAGATCGAGGCGCACACCCGGCGCACGGTGAAGCTGGTGGTGGCCAACCCCGACGAGGTGCGCCGCTACACCACCGAGTTCTACGCCCTGGCGCGCAGCGTGCGCGCGGCGGCCAAGAGCGGCGAGGTCTCGGGCAGCGCCAGCTTCGAGCAGCTCGTCGAGCTGGGCAAGACCAACAAGGCGCTGGACGCCAACGACCAGGGCGTGGTGCAGGTGGTCGACTGGCTGTGGCAGTACGCCTTCGACCAGCGCGCCAGCGACATCCACCTGGAACCGAGGCGCGACATGGGGGCGATCCGCTTTCGCATCGACGGCGTGCTGCACACCGTCTACCAGGTGCCGCTGACGGTGATGGGGGCGATGACCGCGCGCATCAAGCTGCTCGGGCGCATGGACGTGGTGGAAAAGCGCCGGCCGCTGGACGGCCGCATCAAGACGCGCCGCCCGGATGGCCCCGAGGGCCCCGGCGGCGAGGTCGAGATGCGTTTGTCGACGCTGCCCACGGCCTTTGGCGAGAAGATGGTGATGCGCATCTTCGACCCCGAAACCACCGTCAAGGGCCTGGCCGCGCTGGGCTTCGGCGCGCACGAGGCCAAGGGCTGGAAGGAGCTCATCGCGCGGCCGCACGGCATCGTCCTCGTCACCGGCCCCACCGGCAGTGGCAAGACGACGACGCTGTACAGCACGCTCAAGCAGCTGGCCACCGAGGAGGTCAACGTCTGCACCATCGAAGACCCGATCGAGATGATCGAGCCGGCCTTCAACCAGACGCAGGTGCAGCCGGCGCTGGAGATGGGCTTCGCCGAAGGCCTGCGCGCGCTCATGCGCCAGGACCCGGACATCATCATGGTGGGCGAGATCCGCGACCTGGCCACCGCCGAGATGGCGATCCAGGCGGCGCTCACCGGCCACCTCGTCTTCAGCACGCTGCACACCAACGACGCCGTGGGCGCCGTCACGCGGCTGGCCGACCTGGGCGTGCCGAGCTACCTCATTGCCGCCACCGTCATCGGCGTGCTCGCGCAGCGTCTGGCGCGCACGCTGTGCCCGGCGTGCAAGCTGCGCGACGACGCGGTTACGCGCGAGACACTCGACGAGATGTCCAAGCCCTGGCGGCTCTCCGGCGGCGTGCGGCCCTACAAGCCGGTGGGCTGCCTGGAGTGCCGGCACACGGGCTTCCGCGGCCGCGCAGGGCTCTACGAGCTGCTGGTGATGAGCGACGCGGCGCGCGCGACGGTGCACCCGAGCCTGGACGCCACGGCGCTGCGCAAGCAGGCGGTGAGCGACGGCATGCGCCCGCTGCGCCTGGCCGGCGCGATGAAGGTGGCCGAAGGGCTGACCACGCTCGACGAAGTGCTGCGCAGCACGCCCACGCTGCAGGGCTGAGCCCGGACGCAAGGGCGCGCCTGCGCGCGGCCTTGCGCTTGGCGAAGGCCCGCACCCTCCATGGTTCGGGCTGATCCGCCTTCTGCACCACGCCCGCCGCGCGCGGGTTTACGTGGAAACCACAGCGGGCCCGTGGGGGTGCGTCCCTAGAATGTGCCGCATCCGATCCTCGGGGAGACGTGCGTTGAAAATCAAGAGCGAGAAGGACTTCTGGTCCGGGCTGATGTTCCTGGCCATCGGCGTGGGCTTCGCCGTGGGCGCCTTGAACTACAGCTTCGGCGTCTCGGCGCGCCCCGGACCGGCCTACTTCCCGTTCGGGCTGGGCCTCCTCACGGCCCTGCTCGGCGCCATCATCCTCTTCAAGGCCCTCACCATCGAGGTCGAGGGGGGCGACAAGATCGGCCGCTGGGCCTTCAGGCCGCTGATCATGATCAGCGCCACGGTGGCGATCTTCGGCTGGACCCTGCCGCACGTCGGGCTGGTCCTGGCGCTGCCCATCCTGGTGCTGGTGGCTTCGCTCGCCGGCAACGAGTTTCACTGGCGCGACTGGATCGTCAGCTCGGTGGTGCTGACCCTGGGCAGTTGGGGCGCCTTCGTCTACGGCCTGGGCCTGATCATTCCGCTGTGGCCGGCCTTCCTGGTGAACTGAGGACACGCGCATGGACGTCGTCAACAACCTCATGCTCGGCTTCGGGGTCGCCTTCACCCTGCAGAACCTGACCTACGCCTTCGGCGGTGCGCTCCTGGGCACGCTGGTCGGCGTGCTCCCCGGTCTGGGGCCGGTGGCCACCATGGCCATGCTGCTGCCCACCATCTACTCGCTCGACGCCACGCCGGCACTGATCATGCTGGCGGGCATCTATTACGGCTCGCAGTACGGTGGTTCGACCACCGCCATCCTCATCAACGTGCCCGGCGAGGCGGCGTCGGTGGTGACCGCGATCGACGGCTACAAGATGGCGCGCAACGGCCGCGCCGGTGCCGCGCTGGCGGCCTCCGGGCTGGGCTCGTTCTTCGCCGGCTGCGTGGGCACGCTGGTCATCGCCGCCTTCGCGCCGCCGCTCACCGAGCTGGCCTTCAAGTTCGGCCCGGCCGAGTACTTCTCGCTCATGGTGCTGGGCCTGGTGGGTGCGGTGGTGCTGGCCTCGGGCTCGCTGGTCAAGGCCATCGCCATGATCCTGCTCGGCCTGCTGCTGGGGCAGATCAACACCGACGTCATCTCCGGCGTGCCACGCTACAGCTTCGACATTCCGGAGCTCACCGACGGCATCGGCTTCGTCACCATCGCCATGGGACTCTTCGGCTTCGGCGAGATCATCGCCAACCTCGGCCAGCCCGCCGAGCACCGCGAGGTCTTCACCAAGGACGTGAGAGGCCTGTGGCCGACGAAGCAGGACTTCAAGGATGCGTGGCCGGCGGTGCTGCGCGGCACCACCTTGGGCAGCATGCTCGGTGTGCTGCCCGGCGGGGGCGGGCTGCTGGCCTCCTTCGCCGCCTACTCGGTGGAAAAGAAGATGCCCATGAAGAAGGGCGAAGTGACCTTCGGCCAGGGCAACATCCGCGGTGTCGCGGGGCCGGAGAGCGCCAACAACGCCGGCGCGCAGACCTCGTTCATCCCCATGCTCACGCTGGGCATCCCGCCCAACGCGGTGATGGCGGTGATGGTCGGGGCGATGACGATCAAGGGCATCCAGCCCGGCCCGCAGGTGATGACCAGCGACCCCAAGCTGTTCTGGGGCCTGATCGCCTCGATGTGGATCGGCAACGCCATGCTCATCGTGCTCAACCTGCCGCTCATCGGCATCTGGATCAAGCTGCTCACGGTGCCCTACCGTTTCCTCTCGCCGGCGATCATGGTGTTCTGCAGCATCGGCCTGTACACCTTGAACAACAACCCCTTCGACGTCTACATGGGTGCGGCCTTCGCCGTCGCCGGCTACGTCTTTCACAAGCTCGGCTGCGAGCCCGCGCCTTTGCTGCTGGGCTTCATCCTCGGGCCGATGATGGAAGAGAACCTGCGCCGCGCGCTGCTGCTCTCGCGCGGCGACTGGGGCACTTTCATCAGCCGCCCGCTCTCGGCCGGGCTGCTCGTCGCCGCGGCCTTGCTCGTGGTGGTGGTGATGCTGCCCTCGATCAAGAGCAAGCGCGAAGTCGCCTTCAAGGACGCCGACTGAGCGCGGCGACCGATCTGGGCTGCACCGCATGCAAGTCCCGATGGCTCTCGCCCCGCTCGAGGGCGCCGTCTTCCGTGGCCTGTGGCTGGCCTGGTGGTTGCCGCGCCCGGGGACCGCGGGGCGGCGGCTCGAGCCCGCAGCGCGTGGCGCACGGTGCGCCGCGGGGGCACGGAAGATCGAGTGACTGAGACGGGCCCAATCGGCGCCAATCACGGACTCGCGCCGGCGCGGTGATACTGGCGGCCACTCTGCACGGAAAGCACCCCGAGATGACGCATTCGTTCGACTGGACCGCCGCCTACCCGAGCCAGCGCTCGCCCGTCTTTGCCCGCAATGTCGTCGCCACCTCGCACCCGCTGGCGGCGCAGGCCGGGCTGCGCATGCTGCAGGCCGGCGGCAACGCGGTGGATGCGGCGATTGCCACGGCGGCGATGATGACCATCGTCGAACCCTGCAGCAACGGCCTGGGCTCGGACGCCTTCTGCATCCTGTGGGACGGCACGCAGCTGCACGGGCTCAACGCCAGCGGCCCTGCGCCGGCAGCCTGGACGCCCGAGTACTTCGCCGCGAAGTACGGCGCCGACGCGCGCACGCCACCCAAGCGCGGCTGGGACGCGGTGACGGTGCCCGGCGCGGTGGCCGGCTGGGCGGCGCTGCACGCGCGCTTCGGCAAGCTGCCTTTCGCCGACCTGCTCGCCCCGGCCATCGAGACGGCCGAGCGCGGCTACGCCGTGCCGGTGGTGATCCAGGGCAAGTGGCGCAACGCCGCCAACCTGCCAGAGCTCACCAGCCAGCCGGGGTTCGCGCAGGCCTTCCTGCCGCGCGGCCGTGCGCCGCAGGTGGGTGAACTCTTCACCTTCGGCGAGGCGGCGCGCACGCTGCGGCTCATCGCGCAGAGCCAGGGCGAAGCGTTCTACCGCGGCGAGGTCGCGGCGGCGGTGGAGGCCTTCGCGCGGGAGCACGGTGGGGTCATCACGGCAGCCGATTTCGCCGCCTACCAGCCCGAGTGGGTGACGCCGATTTCGCGCGACTACCGCGGCTACACGCTGCACGAGATCCCGCCCAACGGCCAGGGCATCGCCGCGCTCATCGCCCTGGGCATCCTGGAGAAGTTCGACCTTGGCGCGCTGGCGCTGGACGGCGTGGCCTCGCAGCACCTGCAGATCGAGGCCATGAAGCTGGCCTTCGCCGACGTCTACAAGCACGTTGCCGAGCCGCGCAGCATGCGCCTGAGCCCGGCGCAGATGCTCGCCGACGCCTACCTCGCGCGCCGCGCCAGGCTCATCGACCCGCGGCGTGCGCAGGACTACGGCCCCGGCCACGGCCCGCAGGGCGGCACCATCTACCTCAGCGCGGCGGATGCCAGCGGCATGATGGTGAGCTTCATCCAGAGCAACTACATGGGCTTCGGCTCGGGCGTGGTGGTGCCGGGCTACGGACTGAGCCTGCAGAACCGCGGCCACGGCTTCTCGCTCGACCCCGCCAGCGACAACCTGGTGGGCCCGGGCAAGCGCCCCTTCCACACCATCATCCCGGCCTTCCTCACGAAGGCGGGCCGGCCGGTGATGAGCTTCGGCGTGATGGGCGGCGACATGCAGCCCCAGGGCCACCTGCAGACGCTGGTGCGCATGCTCGACTACCGCCAGCAGCCGCAGGCGGCCTGCGACGCGCCGCGCTGGCGCTGGAACGGCGGCACGCTGAATGCCGAGCAGGGATTCCCCGCCGCCACCGCGCAGGGCCTGCGCGAACTGGGGCACCGCGTGGAGCCCTTTGCCGACAGCTACCAGGACTACGGCGCCGGCCAGTTCATCTGGCGTCTCGACGAAGGCCAGGGCGACGCGGCGCTGCAGGGCTACGCCGCGGCCAGCGACCCCCGGCGCGACGGTCAGGCGGCCGGCTTTTGAGCGCCCCCAGGGCCGGCCCGAGCCGGCCCGCCCCCCGTGGGGGTTCAAGCAAAGTGGCGCAGCCACATTCGCTTGAGACCGCAGCCCCCGAGCGCGCGTGGGCCGGCCTGGCCCTGGCGGCGGCGGGCTCGATCGCCTTCTCGGGCAAGGCCATCATCGTCAAGCTCGCCTACCGCCACGGCGTGGATGCGGTGACGCTGATCATGTACCGCATGCTCTTCGCCATGCCGCTGTTCGTGGGCCTGGCGTGGTGGGCCGGGCGCGGCAAGCCCGCGCTCACGCGGCGCGACCTGCTCGCCGTCGCCGGCCTGGGCTTCAGCGGCTACTACCTGGCGAGTTTTCTCGACTTCGCCGGCCTGCAGTACATCTCGGCGAGCCTGGAGCGGCTCATCCTCTACCTCAACCCGACCCTGGTGCTGTGGCTGGGCGTGCTCACGCTGGGCCGGCGCGTGCAGCGCGCGCAGCTCGTGGCGCTGGCGGTGAGCTACTGCGGCGTGCTCGTCGTCTTCGGCCGCGAGCTCCAGCTCAGCGGCACGCACACGGCGCTGGGCGCGGCGCTGGTGTTCGGCAGCGCGGTGAGCTATGCGGTGTACCTGGTGCTCAGCGGCGAAGAGGTGAGGCGCCTGGGCGCGCTGCGCCTCACCGGCTGGGCCACCTCGGTGGCCTGCGTGCTGTGCATCGGGCAGTTCGCGCTCCTGCGCCCGCTGGCCAGCGCTGCCGTGGCACCGGAGGTGATCTGGCTGTCGCTGCTCAACGCCAGCCTGTGCACCTTCGCGCCGGTGCTCATGGTGATGATGGCCATCGAGCGCATCGGCGCCACGCTGGCGGCGCAGACGGGCATGATCGGCCCGGTGTCGACCATCCTCATGGGCGTGCTCATCCTCGGTGAGCCGCTGCATGCGTGGATCGTCGCCGGCACGCTGCTGGTGCTGCTCGGCGTGTGGCTGCTGGCGCGTGCGCGCTGAACGCAATTCATTTCACCCAAGGGGAATTCATGGATCTGGGACTGCAAGGCAAGTGGGCGCTGGTGTGCGCTGCCAGCAAGGGGCTGGGCAAGGGTTGCGCGCAGGCGTTGGTGGGCGAGGGCGTGAACGTGGTCATCGTCGCCCGCGGCGACGAGGCGCTCAAGGCCACGGCGGCCGAGCTGCGCGCGCTCAACCCGGCGGCGACGGTGATGACGGTGACCGCCGACATCACCACCGCCGCGGGGCGCGCGGCCGCGCTGGCCGTGGCCCCGCGCATCGACATCCTCATCAACAACGCCGGTGGTCCGCCGCCGGGTGACTTCCGCGACTGGGACCGCGAGACCTGGATCAAGGCCCTGGACGCGAACATGCTCACCCCCATCGAGCTCATCAAGGCCAGCGTGGACGGCATGGTCGAGCGCGGCTTCGGGCGCATCGTCAACATCACCTCGGGCGCGGTGAAGGCACCGATCGACATCCTCGGGCTGTCCAACGGCGCACGCTCGGGGCTCACCGGCTTCGTCGCCGGCGTGGCACGCCAGGCCAGGCTGGTCTCGGCCAACGTGACCATCAACAACCTGCTGCCAGGCGCTTTCGACACCGACCGGCTCGAGGTCACGCTGGCCGGCGCGGCGCAGAAGAGCGGTCAGACGGTCGAGCAGGTGGCGGCGGCGAGGCGCGGCGTGATCCCGGCACGGCGTTTCGGCAGCGCCGCGGAGTTCGGCGCCCTGTGCGCCTTCATGTGCAGTGCGCAGGCCGGTTTCCTCACCGGGCAGAACATCCTGCTCGACGGCGGTGCCTACCCCGGCACGTTCTGAGCGCGCGGGCGCAAACGCAGCGCGGACACGGCGATGCCGCCGACGATGAGGGCGAAAGCCGCAGCGTGGTACGGCTGCGGCGCCTCGCCCAGGAGCAGCACCGAGAGCAGGGCGGCGAAGAGGGGCGTGAGGTTGTTGAAGAAGGCCGCCAGCGCCGGCCCGCCCTCGGCCACGCCCAGGCCCCAGCAGCGGTAGGCGACCACCGAAGCGCCGGCGGAGACATAGGCCAGCGCGGCCACCACGCCCCAGCTCCATCGCATGGGGCTGGCGCCCAGCGCCTGTTCGCCCGCGCTGAAGGCGCTGGCGGCGACCAGGCCGAAGAGCGTCTGCACGAGCAACACGCCGGCCCAATCCCAAGCTTGCTCGGGCGTGGGCCGCTCCGCGCCGCGCATGTGCGCCGGCGGCCGCGCGAGAAGCCAGCTGTAAAAGGCCCAGCCGATCACGGCCAGCAGCATGTACAGGTCACCGGGCACGAAGTGCACGCGCGCCAGGCTGCGCCACGAGCCGCGGCCGCCGGCGATCCAGCGGCCGACGACCGCATTGCCGGCCCACAGCAGCGGCGGCAAGGTGAGCAGGAAGGCCAGGCGCGGGGTCACCTTCATGGGTGGCCGGGCTCCATCGCGCCGCAGTTCCAGCATTGCTCGAAGGGGCCGTCGACGCGTTCGCCGCAGGCCGCACAGACCCAGTGGCGGTGCGGCCGATGCCGCAACTCGTGCAACAGGGCCAGGGCGCGCTCGTGCTCGTCGTCGTCGAGCACCCAGATCTCCGGCCACGCCTGCTCGGGCGGGATCTCGCCGGCGATGCTGCTGGCGTAGGCGCGCAGCACCGTGGCGGCGATGCCCGCACCGGTGAGCTGGTCGGCCCACAGCGTGGCCAGGGCGAGGTTGGGAGCTTGCAGCAGGCGCTTCATGGGTGATGCCGATGGTGCCACGAAGCGGTGTTCGGGCAGAGCCGCACGGCATGGCTTAACCTGCACGCTCACGCAGAACCTCCGGAGTGACCCATGCCCCGTGCCATCCAGATCACCGCCTACGGCGGCCCCGAACAGATGCGGCTCGTCGAACTGCCCGTGGGTGACCCCGGCCCGGGCCAGATCCGCATTCGCCACCAGGCCTGCGGCCTGAACTTCATCGACGTCTACCAGCGCAGCGGCCTGTACACCAACCCGCTGCCGCTGACGCTGGGCATGGAAGGCGCCGGCGTGGTCGAGGCGGTGGGCGAGGGCGTCACGCACCTGGCGGTGGGCGACCGCGCCGCCTATGCCAGCAACCCGCCGGGCAGCTACAGCGAGGCACGCGTGATGCCGGCGAAGAACGTGGTCAGGCTGCCCGAGGGCATCGCCTTCGACACTGCCGCGGGCATGATGCTCAAGGGGCTCACGGCGCAATACCTGCTCAAGCGCACGCTGCCCGTGCAGGGTCTGCAGGCCGGTGACCACGTGCTCTTCCACGCCGCGGCCGGCGGCGTCGGGCTCATCGCCTGCCAGTGGGCGCGCGTGCTCGGCTTGCAACTCATCGGCACCGCCGGCGGCGGCGCAAAATGCGAACTGGCCAAGGCGCACGGCGCGGCGCATGTCATCGACTACACGCGCGAGGACTTCGTCGCCCGGGTGCGCGAGATCACCGGCGGGCAGGGCGTGAAGGTGGTGTACGACTCGATCGGCAAGGACACCTTCGAGCGCAGCCTCGATTGCCTGCGCCCGTTCGGCCTGATGGCGAGCTTCGGCAATGCCTCCGGGCCGGTGCCCCCGTTCGCCATCGGCACGCTCGGTCCCAAGGGCTCGCTCTACGTCACGCGGCAGACCCTGTTCACGCACATCGCCACGCGCGAGGCCACGCAGGCCATGGCCGACGATCTCTTCGCCGTGGTCGGCAGCGGTGCGGTGAAGATCCGCATCGACCAGCGCTACGCGCTTGCCGACGCGGCCCAGGCGCACCGCGAGCTGGAGGCGCGCAAGACCACCGCCTCGAGCGTGCTGCTGCCGTAGCGGCTGCGCCGCCGATGAGAAACGGGGCCCGCGCGCCCCGTGTGCGAGAAACGGGGCCCGCGTGCCCCGTGTGCGGGAAACGGGGCCCGCGTGCCCCGTGTGCGTCGTCGTCGCGCGGCCTACTGCGTGCCGAACTTGTAGTCGGTCTTGGCCTTGGTGCGCAGCTCTTCCTGGTACGCCTGCAGGCGCACCTGCTCGAGGCGCTGCTGGATCTGCGCCTTCACTTCGTCGTAGTTGGGGAAGAGGGACTCGCGCGTCTCATCGAGACGGATGATGTGCCAGCCGAACTGGCTCTTCACCGGCTCGTCGGTCATCTGGTCCTTCTTCAGCTTGGCCATGGCGCCGCCGAACTCGGGCACGTAGGCATCGGCCTTGGCGAAGTCGAGTTCGCCGCCCTTTTCCGCCGAACCGGTGTCCTTGGAGCTCTTCTTCGCCAGCTCCTCGAACTTGGCACCGGCCTTGATCTGCGCGATCAGCGCCTTGGCGTCGTCTTCCTTGTCCACCAGGATGTGGTGCGCGCGGTACTCGGTGCCACTGGCCTGGGCCTTGAAGCGCTCGTACTCGGCCTTCGTGTCGGCTTCGGCCACCGGGTTCTTCTTGCGGTGGTTCTCGAAGAGCTCGCGGATGAGGATGCTCTGGCGGGCAAGCTGCATCTGCGCGGCAAAGTCCGGGGTGGCGGCGACACCGCGCTTGAGGGCCTCCTGCTCGAAGATCTCGCGCAGCACCACCTGGTCGCGCGCCTGCACCTGCATCTCGGGCGTCACCTTCTGCCCGGCGCGCGTGGCCTGCTGCAGGAGCACGTCCAGGCGCGCCTTGGGCACGGCCTTGCCGTTGACCACGGCGATGTTCTGTGCCAGGGCGGCCAGCGGCGCGCACAGGGCGAGCACGGTCAGGGCAAGGGCCGCGCGCGCGGCAGGAGTCAACGTCTTCATGGACAGGCAGGCCTTCTTGGGGTGTGCACCGGCGAAGCTGGCGGGTGCGTGGGGTGGTGCGATTGCCGGGGCAGTGCGCCCTTGTCGGCGGGGAACTCAGGGCTCGTCGGGGGTCTTGGCCTGGATGGCCAGCGCATGCACCCCCTGAGCGGCCAGTGGACCCAGCGCATCATACACAAGGCGATGCCGCGCCACGCGCGCCAGGCCGGCGAAGCGTGGGCTGACGATGCGCACGCTGAAGTGCCGGCCCTCGCGCGCACCGGCATGGCCGGCATGCAGGTGGCTGTCGTCCTGCACCTGCATGGCTTCGGGGGCCAGGGCCGCGCGCAGGCGGGCCTCGATCTCGGCTGCGTTCATGGTGTGTCGGGCGCGAAGGTCAGCGAGGCCGAGTTGATGCAGAAGCGCTCGCCGCTGGGCGCGGGGCCGTCGTCGAAGACATGGCCCAGATGGCTGCCGCAGCGCCTGCAGCGCACCTCCACGCGCCGCATGCCATGGCTCGCGTCAGGCACGCGTTCGACGACTTCGCCGTCCACCGCAGCCCAATAACTGGGCCAACCGCAGCCGGCATCGAACTTGGTGCGCGCTTCGAAGAGCACCGTGCCGCAACCCACGCACAGGTACTGGCCGGGGGCGTAGTGGTCCCAGTACTTGCCGCTGAAGGCGCGCTCGGTGGCGGCCTGGCGCGCCACGCGGTACTGCATGGGGTCGAGCTCGGCCTGCCACTGCGCCTCGGTCTTGCGCACGGGGTAATGCCGGTCGTCCGGCGGGGGTTCGCGATGCGTGCTCATGTGGGAGAGGACGGCTCCAGTGGAGTGGCGCATTGTCCGGCCCGCCGCCCATCCTCCGCGCGCCGGGGTTATCGCGGCGCATTGCCTGGCGTGCTTGCGCCTGTCCCGGGCGTGACAGGCGTTCGGGGTAGTCCCTGAGCGCGGCGAAGGCGCTCTTCCGTTACCTTTCGGCATTGCCGCCCCGCTCACATCAGGAGACAAATCCATGAAAGCCAGCCGCCGCCTGTTCGGTGCCTCCATTGCCGCTGCCATGCTCGCCTCGGGCGCGGTCTACGCGCAGACGAAGCCGGCCGCCAAGCCCGCCGCGGCCAAGCCCGCCGCCGCCAAGCCGCTGCAGGGCCAGGTGGTGAAGATGGTGCGCATCGACGCGCTCTCGGGCCTGCTCGGCCCGGTGGGGACGAGCCAGCTCAAGGGCTTCCAGTTCTTCGCCGAGAAGTACAGCGCCATCAACCCGGCGGGCGTGAAGTTCGAGATCACCGGCATCGACAACAAGCTCAGCCCGACCGAGACCCTGAACGCGCTCAAGCAGGCCATCGACCAGGGCGTGCGCTACATCGTGCAGGGCAACGGCTCCTCCGTCGCGCTGGCGCTCATCGACGCCATCAACAAGCACAACGAGCGCAACCCGGGCAAGGAGGTCATCTACCTCAACGACTCGGCGGTGGATCCCGACCTCACCAACAGCAAGTGCAGCTTCTGGCATTTCCGCTACGACGCCGACACCTCGATGAAGATCGAGGCCCTGACCACCTTCATGGGTGAGCAGAAGGACATCCACAAGGTCTACCTGCTGAACCAGAACTACTCGCACGGCCACCAGGTGGCGAAGTACGCGAAGGAGAACCTGGCGCGCAAGCGGCCTGACATCCAGATCGTCGGCGAAGACCTGCATCCGCTGGCCCAGGTGCGCGACTTCGCGCCCTACATCGCCAAGATCAAGGCCGCGGGCGCCGACACGGTGATCACCGGCAACTGGGGCTCGGACCTCTCGCTGCTCGTCAAGGCGGCCAACGAGGGCGGCTACACGGGCAGTTTCTACACCTACTACACCGGCGTCACCGGCACGCCCACGGCGCTAGGCACGAATGGCGCGGGCCGCGTCTTCCAGGTGGCCTACAACCACTACAACATCCCCGGCCAGATGGCGACCTGGATGAACGAGTTCCGCCAGAAGTACAACGACGACTTCTACACCTACTCGACCCTGCGCATCTACGAGAGCCTGGGCGAGGCCATGGCCAAGGCCAAGTCGATCGACCCGGTGAAGGTGGCGGCGGCGCTGGAGGGCCTGAAGTTCCAGAGCGTGAACGGCGAAGTCGAGATGCGCAAGACCGACCACCAGCTGCAGCAGCCGCTCTACATCACCGTGTGGCAGAAGGCCGACGCCAAGTACCCGTACAGCCCGGAGAAGACGGGCATGACGCTGGTGCCGGTGAAGGAGTTCCCGAACTACGTCTCGAGCACGCCCACCAGCTGCCAGATGAAGAGGCCGTAAGCCGGCGCCTGTCCGCCGGCCGCCCGGCAGGGGCCCGACCGTACACCGGGGTCGGCGGGCCCTTTTCCTTTGCCCGGCGGCGCCGCGCGGCGCCTTGATTGCACGATGGAGTTCCTCACCATTTCCCTCCTCAACGGCCTGAGCTACGGGCTGTTGCTGTTCATGCTCAGCTCGGGCCTGACGCTGATCCTGAGCATGATGGGCGTGCTCAATTTCGCCCACGCCAGCTTCTACATGGTGGGCGCCTACGTCGCCTACAGCGTCTCGCGGCTGGTCGGGTTCTGGCCGGGCTTGCTGCTGGGCCCGCTGGTGGCCGGTGCGCTGGGCGCGCTCTTCGAGCGCTACAGCCTGCGCCGCGTGCACAAGTTCGGCCATGTGCCCGAGCTGCTCATCACCTTCGGCCTGTCCTACGTCATCCTCGAGCTGGTGCAGCTCATCTGGGGGCGCACGGCGGTGGAGTTCCTGCCGCCCGAAGTCCTGCGCGGCCCGGCCTTCACGCTCATCAACTCCTCGCTCGACGGCATGCACTGGGTGTGGGGCGCGGCGCCGGCCGCGGCTTGCCAGGCGGCCGACGCCGCGGTGCGCGTGGTGTGCTCGCCGTTTCCCGCGACACGCGGCTTCATGATGCTGGTGGCGCTGGCCATGCTCGTGGCGCTGTGGCTGCTGCTCACGCGCACGCGCATCGGCCTGGTCATCCAGAGCGCGCTGACGCACCCCGAGATGGTCGAGGCCCTGGGGCACAACGTGCCGCGCGTGCTCATGCTCGTCTTCGGCGCCGGGTCGGCGCTGGCCGGGCTGGCCGGCGTCATCGGCGGCAGCACCTTCGTCACCGAGCCCTCGATGGCCGCCACCGTGGGGCCGGTGATCTTCGTCGTCGTGGTGGTCGGCGGCATGGGCTCGCTGGCCGGGGCCTTCCTGGCTTCGCTGCTCATCGGTATCGTGCAGACTTTCGCGGTGGCACTGGACTACTCCATCGGCAGCGTGCTGCTGGGCCTGGGTGTGGCCGTCAGCCCGGAGTGGGCCGGCAGCACCTTGCTCAAGCTCACGCTTTCGCAGGTCGCGCCCATCCTGCCCTACCTGTTCCTGGTGCTGATCCTGATCTTCCGGCCCAAGGGGCTGCTCGGCACGCGCGAGGGCTGACGACGATGACTGCCGCCGCGCGCCCCTACTACCGCTTCAAGCCGATCAACGTCGGCCGCTACCTCATCTGGGGTCTGTACGCCGTGGTGCTGTTGCTCGCGCCCAAGGTCTTCACCAGCAGCTTCTCGGCGAGTCTGCTCTCGCAAATGGGCATCGGCATCGTCGCCTGCCTGTCCTACAACGTGCTGCTGGGGCAGGGCGGCATGCTCAGCTTCGGGCATTCGGTCTACACCGGGCTGGCGTCCTTCGTCGCCATCCACGCCCTGGTGGCGGTGGGTGCGGGCCGGCTCGGCCTGCCGGTGAGCCTGATCCCGCTGGTCGGCGGCGTCACCGGTGCGGCGTTTGCCGTGCTGCTGGGCTTCGTGACGACGAAGAAGGCGGGCACGCCCTTCGCCATGATCACCCTCGGCCTGGGCGAGCTGGTGTTCTCGATGGCGCTGATGGTGCCCGAGTTCTTCGGCGGTGAGGGTGGTGTGTCGGCCAACCGCGCCGCCAGCGGCTCGTTGTGGGGCATCAGCTTCGGGCCGCAGATCCAGGTCTACTACCTGCTCGCCGCCTACACCTTCATCTGCACGGCGCTGCTCTTCGCCTTCACGCGCACGCCGCTGGGGCGCATGCTCAACGCCGTGCGCGACAACCCCGAGCGCGTGGAGTTCATCGGCTACAGCATGCAGCGCGTGCGCTACCTGGCGTTCATCGTCTCGGGCTTCTTCGCCGGCATCGCCGGGGGCATGTACGCGCTGAACTTCGAGATCGCCACGGCCGAGGTCGTCGGTGCCTCGCGCTCGGGGGCCTACCTGCTCTTCACCTTCCTCGGCGGCGCCACCTTCTTCTTCGGCCCGGTCATCGGTGCCGTGCTCATGGTGCTGGCCGGGGCGCTGCTCTCGGAGTTCACCCGCGCCTGGCTGCTCTACCTGGGGCTGATCTTCCTGTTCATGGTGATGTACGCCCCCGGCGGGCTGGCCAGCCTGATCATGATGAACCTGCGCGTGGCGGCCTTCGGCAAGCTGCGGCCCTTGCTCGCGTCGTACCTGGCGCTGGCAGGCACCGGCGCTGCGGCACTGCTGGGCATCGCCGCGATGATCGAGATGACCTACCAGTTGCAGCTCGGTGACGCGGGCGCGTCTCAGCTCGGCTTCATGGGCGCCACGCTGGACGCACGCGGCGTGGATAGCTGGGTCGGCGCCGTCTTCGTGCTCGTCGTCGGCCTGGCGCTGTTCGAGCTGGTGCGGCGCCAGTTCATCGTGCAATGGGGCCTGGTGCAGGAAGACATCGAGCGCGAGATCAAGCGCCGGGAGACGGCGCT
>DYOR01000007.1:0-24318 GCA_020720385.1 Rubrivivax sp. | reverse complement strand
GGGGCCTGGTGCAGGAAGACATCGAGCGCGAGATCAAGCGCCGGGAGACGGCGCTGTGAACGAGGCCGCTCCCTACGCACTCGAATTGCGCAACGTGCGCAAGTTCTTCGGCAAGACGGAGATCATCCGCGGCGCCAGCCTGGCCGTGCGCCCGGGCGAGCGCGTGGCCGTGATCGGCCCCAACGGCGCGGGCAAGAGCACGCTCTTCAACCTCATCAGCGGGCGCTTCGGCGCCAGCCAGGGCGACATCCTGCTGCACGGCAAGAAGATCGACGGGCTCGAGCCCTACGAGATCAACCGCCGCGGCCTGGCGCGCAGCTTCCAGGTGAGCAACCTCTTCACGCGCCTGTCGGTGTTCGAGAACCTGCGCTGCGCGGTGCTCTGGAGCCTGGGCTACAAGTACTCGTTCTGGCGCTTCCTGGCCGACGCACGCGACGCCAACGACCGCGCCGAGGAACTGCTCGACATGATCAAGCTGCACAAGCGGCGCGACGTGCTGGCGATGAACCTCACCTATGCCGAGCAGCGTGCGCTGGAGATCGGCATCACCATCGCCGGCGGGGCGAGCGTGATCCTGCTCGACGAACCCACCGCGGGCATGAGTCGCAGCGAGACCACGCGCTTCGTCAACCTCATCCGCGAGGTCACCGTGGGCAAGACGCTGCTCACCGTGGAGCACGACATGGGCGTGGTCTTCGGCCTGGCCGACAAGATCGCCGTGCTCGTCTACGGCGAGGTCATCGCCTTCGACACGCCGGAGCGGGTGCGCGCCGATGAGCGCGTCAAGGAAGCCTACCTCGGCTCGGTGCTCGCCGAGACGCAAGCCGCGGCGGCCGCGCCGCAGGGGCGCTGAGCATGCTCGCGCTCAAGGACGTCCACGCCTTCTACGGCAAGAGCCACGTGCTGCACGGGGTGAGCTTCGAGGTCGGCGCCAGCGAGATCGTCGCCCTGCTCGGGCGCAACGGCTCGGGGCGCAGCACCACGGTGAAGGCCATCATGGGCCTGGTCGACGGTGCCGGCTCGGTGCGCTGGAAGGACCAGGAGATGCTTGGCAAGAAGGCCTTCGAAGTGGCCCACGCCGGCATCGGCTACGTGCCCGAGAACCGCGACATCTTCCCCACGCTCACCGTGCAGCAGAACCTCCTGCTCGGGCAAAAGCGCGGCGCGAAGAACCCGCGCTGGTCCTTCGAGGACATGTACCAGATGTTCCCGCGCCTGAAGGAGCGCCAGCACACCGAAGCCGGCGTGCTCTCCGGTGGCGAGCAGCAGATGCTCACGCTGTGCCGCACGCTCATGGGCGACCCCGAACTGATCATGATCGACGAGCCCACCGAGGGCCTGGCGCCGAAGATCGTCGAGCAGGTCGCCGAGTACCTGCGCGAGCTCAGGCGGCGCGGCATCGCCGTGCTGCTGGTGGAGCAGAAGCTCACCATCGCCCTGCAGGTGGCCGACCGCTGCCTGGTCATGGGGCACGGCAAGATAGTCTTCGAGGGCACGCCCGACGAGCTGCGCGCCAACGCCTACGTGCGCAAGGAGTGGCTGGAGGTCTAGGTTGCTGGCGCGGCGCCGCAGCGGCGCCACCCGCCTTGTCCCGCCAGTGACATTGACCGGCGTCGCCCCATCCATAGAATCGAACGACCGTTCTATTCTGTCTTTCGAGGAGACGCCATGGGCGCCAAGTACGAAGTCCGCGACGGCGTGGCCGTCATCACCCTGGACAACCCGCCGGTCAACGGTCTGGGGTTCGAGACGCGGCGCGAGTTCAGTGCCGGCGTAGACCGTGCGCTGGCCGACGCCGCGGTGCGCGCCATCGTCGTCACCGGCGCGGGCAAGGTCTTCTCGGGCGGGGCAGACATCAAGGAGTTCGGTTCGCCCAAGGCCCTGGCCGAGCCGAACCTGTTGTCGCTCATCCTGCAGCTGGAGAACGCCACCAAGCCGGTGGTCGCGGCGATCCACAGCGTGTGCATGGGCGGCGGGCTGGAACTCGCCCTGGGCTGCCACTACCGCGTGGCCGCAGCGGGGGCGAACGTGGCGCTGCCCGAGGTCAAGCTCGGGCTGCTGCCCGGCGCCGGCGGCACGCAGCGGCTGCCGCGTGCCCTGGGCGTGGAGACGGCGCTGAACATGATCGTCAGTGGCGAGCCGGTGAAGAGCGAGCTGCTCGCGAGCATTCCCGGGCAGAAGCTCTTCGAGCGCATCGTCGAGGGCGACTTGATCGACGGCGCCTGCGCCTTTGCACGCGAGGTGGCGGCCAAACACGCCGCGGGCGCGCCGCTGCCGCGCGTGCGCGACCTGAAGGCCACGCACCCGAATGCCGACGCCTACTTCGGCTTCGCGCGCAACATGGTCAAGGGCATGTCCCGGAACTTCCCCGCACCGGCCAAGTGCGTGGACGCGGTGCAAGCCGCGGTGAAGTTCTCCAAGACGGGCAAATTCGAAGACGGCCTGGCCTTCGAGCGCGAGCTTTTCATCACGCTGATGATGACGCCCGAATCGAAGGCCCTGCGCCACGCCTTCTTCGGCGAACGCGCGGCGAGCAAGATCCCCGACGTGCCCGAAGACACGCCCGTGCGCCCCGTCGCCAAGGTGGCGATGATCGGCGCGGGCACCATGGGCGGCGGCATCAGCATGAACTTCCTCAACGCCGGCATCCCGGTGGTCATGCTCGAGATGAAGCAGGACGCCCTGGACCGCGGCGTGGCCACCATGCGCAAGAACTACGAGGCGCAGGTGAAGAAGGGCAAGCTTGCGCAGGACAAGTACGAGGCGCGCATGGCGCTGCTCAGCACCACCCTGGACTACGCCGACCTGGCGCAGGCCGACCTGGTGATCGAGGCCGTGTTCGAGGACATGGGAGTGAAGGAGCAGGTCTTCAAGGCGCTGGACAAGGTGATGAAGCCCGGCGCCATCCTCGCCAGCAACACCAGCACGCTGGACGTGGACAAGATCGCCGCCTTCACGCAGCGGCCGCAGGACGTGGTGGGGATGCACTTCTTCAGCCCCGCCAACATCATGAAGCTGCTGGAAGTCGTGCGCGGCGCGAAGACCGCGAAGGACGTGCTCGCCACGGTGATGGCGGTGGCCAGGAAGATCCGCAAGACGGCGGTGGTCTCCGGCGTGTGCGACGGCTTCATCGGCAACCGCATGGTCGAGCAGTACGGGCGCCAGGGCGGCTTCCTGCTGGACGAGGGCTGCACGCCGGCGCAGGTGGACAACGCGATCCAGAAGTTCGGCTTCGCCATGGGTCCGTTCCGCATGGGCGACCTGGCGGGCAACGACATCGGCTGGGCGATCCGCAAGCGCCGCTATGTCGAGAAGCCCGGCATGCGCTACAGCAAGACCGCCGACCTGCTGTGCGAGATGGGCCGCTACGGCCAGAAGACCGGCGCGGGCTGGTACGACTACCAGGCCGGCAAGCGCGACGCCATCCCGTCCCAGGCGGTGGTGGAGATGATCGAAAAGCACCGCGCCGCGCTGGGCATCACGCCACGCAAGATCAGCGACGAAGAGATCGTGCAGCGGCTCGTCTACTCGCTCGTCAACGAAGGCGCGCGCATCCTCGAGGACGGCATCGCCAGCAAGGCCAGCGACATCGACATGGTCTACCTCACCGGCTACGGCTTCCCGCTGCACCGCGGCGGCCCGATGTGCTATGCGGACCAGCAGGGGCTCTTCAACGTGGTGCAGGCGATGAAGCGCTTTGCCGCCAACCCGTTGGATGACGCCACCTTCTGGCAGCCCGCGCCGCTGTTGGCCAAGCTGGCCGCCGAAGGCAAGTCTTTCACCTGATTGCGCTCACCTGAACCGTGTCGAAGGAACAAGCATCATGACCCGAGCCGTCATCGTCTCCACCGCCCGCACCCCGCTCGCCAAGAGCTGGAAGGGGGCCTTCAACATGACCCATGGGGCCACCCTGGGCTCGTTCGCGGTGAAGGCCGCGGTCGAGCGCGCCGGCATCGAAGGCGCCGAGGTCGAGGACGTCCTCATGGGTTGCGCCAACCCCGAGGGTGCCACCGGCATGAACATCGCGCGCCAGATCGCCCTGCGCGCCGGGCTGCCCATCACCACCTGCGGCGTGACCATCAACCGCTTCTGCTCCAGCGGCCTGCAGACCATTGCCATGGCCTCGCAGCGCATCATTGCCGGTGAGGGCGAGATCTTCGTCGCCGGCGGCGTGGAGAGCATCTCCTGCGTGCAGCAGGAGATGAACCAGCACATGATCTTCGACCCCTGGTTGCAGCAGGCGGGCAGTGCCATCTACATGCCCATGCTGCAGACCGCCGAGATCGTCGCCAAGCGCTACGCCATCCCCAAGGAGCGCATGGACCACTACGGCGCCGAGAGCCAGCAGAAGGCCTGCGCGGCGCAGGACAAGGGCCTTTTCAACGATGAAATGGTCAGCGTCACGGTGACCGCCGGCGTGGCCGACAAGGTCATGGGCTTGCGCAGCAAGGAAGTCACCGTCAGCGCCGACGAAGGCCTGCGCCCGGGCACCACCTACGAGGTCGTCAAGGGCATACGCTCGGCCGTGCCGGGCGGCGTGGTCACCGCGGGCAATGCGAGCCAGTATTCCGACGGCGCTGGTGCCTGCGTGGTGATGAGCGAGACCCTGGCCGAGCGCAAGGGCCTCGAGCCCCTGGGCCGCTTCCTCGGCTTTGCGGTGGCCGGCTGCGAGCCCGACGAGATGGGCATCGGCCCGGTCTTCGCCGTGCCCAAGGTGCTGGGGCGCCTGGGATTGAGCGTGGCCGACATCGACCTGTGGGAACTCAACGAGGCCTTCGCCGTGCAGGTGCTGTACTGCGCCGACCGGCTGGGCATTCCCATGGACAAGCTCAACGTCAACGGCGGCGCCATCGCCGTGGGCCACCCTTACGGCGTGAGCGGCCAGCGCCTCACCGGCCACGCCCTCATCGAGGGCAGGCGCCGCGGCGCCAAGCGCGTGTGCGTGACCATGTGCATCGGTGGCGGCATGGGTGCGGCGGGCGTGTTCGAGGTGCTCTGACTCGCCGCGCGCTCGCTGAGGCTTGACGGGGCCCGGGGCAGCGTTCGCCGCGGGCAACGAGTGATGTAGAAAGGCGGCGCGATGCGCGAGACCCTCGACTTCCTGCTCAATGACTGGCTGCACGCGGCGTCGTTGCCTGCGCGCGAGCGCTTCGCCGACCACTCGACGGAGACTTTTGTCTCGGTGCTCGACACCTGCGAGCGCATCGCGCGCGACAAGTTCGCGCCCTTCGCACGACTGAGCGACACGCAGGAGCCGTACTTCGACGGCGAAAAGGTGCATCTGCCGCCGTCCACGCACGAGGCCTGTGCCGCCTACGTCGAGTCGGGCATGCTCGCCGCGACCCAGGACTATGAATTCGGCGGCATGCAACTGCCCTGTCTTGTCGAGACCGCCGCCAACGCCTTCTTCAGCAAGGCCAGCGTGGCGATGAGCGGCTACGCCATGCTCACCAACGGCGCGGCCAACCTGCTCATGGCGCACGGCACGCCGTTGCAGCGCGAGGTCTTCGCCAGGCACATGTTCGCTGGCCGCTGGTTCGGCACCATGTGCCTGAGCGAGACGCAGGCGGGCTCGTCGCTGGGCGACGTGGCCACGCGCGCGGTGGCGGACGGGCAGGGGTTCGAGACCGACCCGCTGGGTCCGCGCTTCCGCCTGTGCGGCAACAAGATGTGGATCAGTGCCGGCGAGCACGAGATCACCGAGAACATCGTGCACATGGTGCTGGCCAAGATCCCCGGCCCCGACGGCAAGCTCGTGGCGGGCACGCGCGGCATCTCGCTCTTCATCGTGCCCAAGATGCTCGTGGACGAGCACGCCGCGCTCAGCGGCGAGCGCAACGACGTGGCCCTGGCCGGCCTCAACCACAAGCTGGGCTACCGCGGCATCACCAACACCCTGCTCAACTTCGGCGAGGGTCGCTGCCCCGTGCGCGCGCAGGGCGGACGCGGCATCGACGGCCGCGGGGCCGGCGCCATCGGCTACCTCGTCGGGCGGCCTGGGGAGGGTCTGCGCTGCATGTTCCACATGATGAACGAGGCACGCATCGGCGTGGGCATGGGCGCGACGATGCTGGGTTACGCGGGCTACGAGCAGAGCCTGGAGTACGCGCGCCAGCGCAGCCAGGGCCGGCCCGCCACCGGCGCGGGCAAGGACGCTGCGCAGCCGCAGGTGCCGCTCGTCCGCCACGCCGACATCAAGCGCATGCTGCTGGCGCAAAAGGCCTACGTCGAGGGTGGGCTGGCGCTGGCGCTGTACTGCGCGCGCCTGGTCGACGAACAGCACACCGGGGATCCCGTCGCGGCCGCCGAGGCCGGCACGCTGCTGGAGGTGCTCACGCCCATCGCCAAGAGCTGGCCGAGCGAGTGGTGCCTGGAGGCCAACTCGCTGGCCATCCAGGTGCTCGGGGGTTATGGCTACACGCGCGACTTCATGGTCGAGCAATACTGGCGCGACAACCGCCTGAACATGATCCACGAGGGCACGCACGGCATCCAGGCGCTGGACCTGCTGGGCCGCAAGGTGGTGATGAACGACGGCGCCGGGCTGAAGCTGCTCGCTGCGCGCATGGCAGCAACGGTCACCCGCGCCGCCGGCCAGGCGGTGCTGGCAGCGCCGTCGCGCGCCCTGGCCGAGGCTTTGCAGAGGCTGGGCGCGGCCACGCAGGCGGCCTGGTCCACGGGGGTGCCCGAAGAAGCGCTGGCGAATGCCACGCCCTACCTGCAGGCCTTCGGCCATGTCGTGCTCGCCTGGATCTGGCTCGAGGTGGCCCTGGTGGCGGCGTCGCGCGCCGAGAGCGATTTCAATGCAGGCAAACTCGCCGCCATGCGCTACTTCTTCGCCTACGAGCTGCCGAAGATCGACGCCTGGCTGGGCGTGGTCGCGCGGCGCGAGGCGCTGCCGCGCGAGATGCGCGACGAGTGGTTCTAGGACTCCGGCCGAAAGGACACCCTCATGGGTACCCCCATCCAACAGCTCTTCGACCTCAGCGGCCAGGTCGCCCTGGTCACCGGCGGCTCGCGCGGCCTGGGCCTGCAGATGGCCGAAGCGCTGGGCGAGGCCGGAGCGAAGATCATGCTCACCTCGCGCAAGGCGAGCGACCTCGAGGAAGCTGCGGCGGACCTGTCGGCGCGTGGCATCGACGCGCGCTGGATCGCTGCCGACGCCAGCGACCCGCTTCAAGTGGTCAAGGTGGTGGACGAGACCATGCAGCGCGTCGGGCGCATCGACATCCTCGTCAACAACGCCGGCGCCACCTGGGGCGCGCCGGCCGAGGACTACCCGCTGGCGGCCTGGGACAAGGTGATGAACCTGAACATCCGCGGCCTCTTCCTCTTCGCCCAGGCGGCGGCCAAGGCGAGCATGATTCCGCGCCGCCGCGGGCGCATCGTGAACATCGCCTCCATCGCCGGGCTGGGCGGGACGATGGAGATGAAGTTCATCGCCTACGGCACGAGCAAGGGCGCGGTGGTGAACTTCACGCGCACGCTGGCGGCGGAGTGGGGCGCCTACGGCATCACCGTGAATGCGCTGGCGCCGGGCTTCTTCCCGAGCAAGATGACCAAGGGCACGCTGGAACACTTCGGCGCCGAGAAGCTCGCCGCGGCCGCGCCGCTCGAGCGCATCGGCGACGACGACGACCTCAAAGGTGCCGTGCTGCTCTTCGCCAGCGCGGCGGGCAAGCACATCACCGGGCAGATCCTGGCGGTGGACGGCGGTGTCTCGGCGGTGCACGGCGGATGAGCCAGGGCAAGATCGCCTTTCCGCTGCGCGTGCCCTTCGTCGAGACTCTGGGCTTCGAGCTCTGGGCCTTTGGCGGCGGGCGCGCCGAACTGCGCGTGAACCTCGAGGAGGCGCACCTCAACAGCTGGGACGTGGCGCACGGTGGCGTGCTCATGACCCTGCTCGACGTGGCCATGGCGCACGCCGCGCGCAGCCCGCAAGGGGCGAACGCCGAGCTCGGCCCGGGCGTGGCCACGATCGAGATGAAGACCACCTTCATGCGCGCCGCCGAGGGGCCGTTGCGCGCCGAAGGCCAGCTGCTGCACAAGACCACCACGCTGGCTTTCTGCGAGGGCAGCGTCTTCGACGAGACCGGCGCGCTGTGCGCCCACGCCACGGCCACCTTCAAGTACCTGCGCGCGCTGCCCGCGCGCGCTCGCCAGGCCAAGGAACTGCAGCGTGCCGTGGACGACGGTGAGCCCGAGGGCGGATCCGGGACCTCGTGAGATGCACTGGACCTGGCTGCGCTTTGCCGACCTGGGCGTGGACAACCTCTACGACGCCCTGGCGCTGCGCTGCCGCGTTTTCGTGCTCGAGCAAGGGCCGTATCTCGACCCCGACGGGCTGGATCGCTCGAGCTGGCACTTGCTCGGGCGCGACGATGCAGGCACGCTGCAAGCCTACCTGCGCGTCGTCGACCCGGGTGCCAAGTTCGCCGAGCCCTCGCTCGGGCGGGTCATCACCAGCCCCGAGGTGCGCGGTACCGGCGTGGGGCGCGAACTCGTGGCGCTGGGGGTGGCGTGCTGCGAGGCCGCCTGGCCCGGCCAGGACATGCGCATCAGCGCGCAGGAACACCTGGAGCGCTTCTACGGCGAGTTCGGCTTCGCGCGCGTCGGCGAACCCTACCTCGAAGACGACATTCCCCACCTCGAGATGTGGAGGCCCGCACGATGAACGCGACGCACGAAGTCACCAATCAGGCGACGCCGCTGGCCGACGTCAACCTCTTCGACATCAACCGGCCCTTGCGCGATGCGCTGGCCCTGCATGCGCCCGAGCTCGACACCGCGGGGCTCTCGGCCTTCGGTGCCGAGATCGGCTCGGCGGCGATGCAGGGGCACGCGCGGCTGGCGAACACGCACGGGCCGGTGCTGCACAGCCACGACATGCAGGGCCGGCGCATCGACGAGGTCGAGTTCCACCCCAGCTACCACGCCCTCATGGGCAGCGCGCTGCGCCACGGCCTGCACGGCACACCGTGGACGGGCGGGCCGGGGGCGCACGTGCGTCGCGCCGCGGCCTTCATGCTCTTCAACGAGGTCGAGCCCGGCGTGATGTGCCCCATCTCGATGAGCTATGCCTCGACCTCGGCACTGCGCGGCAACCCGGCGCTGCTGGCGGCCTGGGGGCCGAAGGTCGCGGGCACCGTCTACGACGAACGCTTCGTGCCCTTCGAGCGCAAGTCGGCCGTGACCCTGGGCATGGGCATGACCGAGAAGCAGGGTGGCTCCGACGTGCGCACGAACACCACGCGCGCCGACCCGGACGGTGCCGACGCCTGGGGTCCGCGCTTCAGCGTCACCGGGCACAAGTGGTTCCTCTCCGCGCCGATGTGCGACGCCTTCCTCGTGCTCGCGCGCACGCCGGCGGGCCTGAGCTGCCTGTTCATGCCGCGCTGGCTGCCCGACGGGCGGCGCAACGCCGTCAGCATCCAGCGCCTCAAGGACAAGCTCGGCAACAAGGCCAACGCCAGCTCCGAGGTCGAGTTCGACGGTGCGACGGCCTGGCTGGTGGGCGAGGAAGGCCGCGGCGTGCCGCAGATCCTGGCCATGGGCGCGTTGACGCGGCTGGATTGCGCGCTGGGCACCGCCGGCCTGATGCGCCAGGCACTGTCGCTGGCGCTGCACCACACGGCGCAGCGCCAGGCCTTCGGCAAGGTGTTGATCGATCAGCCGGCGATGCGCAACGTGCTCGCCGACCTGGCGCTGGAGAGCGAGGCGGCCACGGCGCTGGCGTTGCGCCTGGCCGTGTCCGTGGACCGCAGCGAGCACGCGGGCCAGGCCCAGGGCGCGGGAGCCTTCGATGGGGCGCACGAGGCCGTGATGCGCCGCCTCTTCACGCCGGTGGCCAAGTTCTGGATCTGCAAGCGCGGCAGCCACTTCGGGCAGGAAGCCATGGAGTGCCTGGGCGGCAACGGCTATGTCGAGGAAGGCGGCGCGGGCGTGATGGCGCGCATCTACCGCGAGATGCCGGTGAACTCGATCTGGGAAGGCGCGGGCAACGTGCAGGCGCTGGACCTGCTGCGCGCGCTGCGCGGCGCGGACGCGGCGCCGGCGCTGGAGCACGAACTCGCCCACGCCAGGGGCGCCCACGCGGCCTTCGACCGCACGGCCGCGGCCGTGCTCGCGCGCATCGGGCGGGGCACCCCGGAGGTCGAAGCGCGCCGCCTGGCGCGCGACGTGGCGCTGCTGCTGCAGGCCTCGCTCGTGCTGCGCCAGGCCGGGCCGGCGGTGTTCGATGCCTTCTGCGCGTCGCGCCTTGAAGCCGCCAGCGACGTCTTCGGCCTGCTGCCGGAGCGCTTCGACCTCACCCCCATCATCGACCGCGCCATGCCCGTTGCACAGGAGCACACATGAACCCAGCCCGAGGCGGCGTGGCCGTCATCACCGGGGCGGCCTCGGGCTTCGGTCTGGAGGCCAGCCGCATCGCCGCGGGTCGCGGCATGAAGATCGTCATGGCCGACGTGCAGGCCCAGGCGCTGCAGACCGCGCGTGCCGAGATCGAGGGTCTGGGCGCACAGGTGTTGCCGTTCCAGCTTGACGTGGCCAAGGCCGCCGAGGTCGAAGCCCTGGCCGCGGCCACCCTGCAACGCTTCGGCGCACCGACCTTCGTCTTCAACAACGCCGGCGTCGGCGCCGGTGGCCTGATCTGGGAGCACACGCTGAAGGACTGGGAGTGGGTCGTCGGCGTCAACCTCATGGGCGTGGCGCACGGCGTGCGTGTCTTCACGCCGCAGATGCTGGCGGCCGCGCAGGCCGACCCTTCCTACCGGGGCCACATCGTCAACACGGCGAGCATGGCCGGGCTGCTGTGCGCGCCCAACATGGGCGTCTACAACGTCGTCAAGCACGCCGTGGTGGCGCTCAGCGAGACGCTCTACCAGGACCTCTCGCTGGTCAGCGAACAGGTCCACGCGCATGTGCTGTGCCCCTTCTTCGTGCCCACCGGCATCCACGAGAGCGAACGCAATCGGCCGGCCGAGATGAGCGAAGCGCAGGCCGCCCCGACGCGCAGCCAGCTCGTCGCCCAGGCCATGAGCAGCAAGGCGGTGAGCAGCGGCAAGGTCACCGCGGCGCAGGTGGCGCAGTTCGTCTTCGATGCCATGGACGCGAACCGCTTCTACATCTTCAGCCACCCGTTGAGCCTGGCCGGCGTGCGCACGCGCCTGGAGGACATCATGAGCGGGCGCAACCCGAGCGACCCCTTCGCCGCCAAGCCCGAGCTCGGGCAGCAGTTGCGCGCAGCGCTCCAGGCCGCGCGCTAGAGCCGCTGCCACGCCCGCGGGGCCCACGGCGCGCGGCAGCGGCGCCAGGTGCGTGCGCCCGGAGGCTACGATCCCGGCGATGACAGCACGAGACGCCTTGGTCGCCGTGGTCGGCGGCGGCCCCGCGGGCCTGATGGCCGCCGAGACCCTGGCCGCGGCCGGGCAGCGCGTCGAGGTCTTCGACGCCATGCCCTCGGTGGGGCGCAAGTTCCTGCTCGCCGGCAAGGGCGGGCTGAACCTCACCCACAGCGAGCCCTTCGATACGTTGGTGCAGCGCTATGCGGCGCGCGCGTCCACGCTGCGGCCCTGGCTGCAGGTCTTCGGCCCCGAGGCGCTGCGTGCATGGGCGGCGGCGCTGGGCGTGGAGACCTTCGTCGGCAGCTCGGGCCGCGTCTTCCCGGTCGACATGAAGGCCGCGCCGCTGCTGCGCGCCTGGCTGCACCGGCTGCGCGAACAGGGCGTGCGCCTGCACATGCGGCACCGCTGGCTGGGATTCGATGGCCATGGCGGCCTGCGTTTCGCCGCACCCACGGGCGAGCTCAGCGTGCGGCCCACGGCCACCGTGCTGGCGCTGGGTGGCGCGAGCTGGCCGCAGCTGGGGTCCGACGCTGCCTGGGTGCCGTTGTTGCGCGAGCGCGGCATCGACCTGGCGCCGCTGCGCCCGGCCAACTGCGGCTTCGACCTGAGCTGGAGCGCGCATTTCCGCGAGCGTTTCGCCGGCGCGCCGCTGAAGTCCGTGGCCATCACCTTCCAGGGCTGGCGTCAGGCGGGCGAGTTCGTCGTCACCGCCACGGGCATCGAAGGCAGCCTCGTCTACGCGGCTTCGGCGGCGCTGCGCGACGCCATCGAGCGCGAGGGCTCTGCCACCTTTGCGCTCGACTTGCTGCCGGCGCGCTCGCTGGACTGGGTGACGCGCGAACTGGCCCACCCGCGCGGGCCGCGCACGCTGTCCACGCACCTGAAGTCGCGCCTGGGCCTGTCAGGCGTGAAGGCCGGCCTGCTGTGGGAACGGGTGCCCAAGGAGGTGCAAGCCGACGCCGCGCGTTTCGCCGCATTGATCAAGGCCTTGCCGATCCGTGTGACTGCGCCGCGCCCGATCGCCGAGGCCATCAGCAGCGCCGGCGGCGTGCGCTTCGAGGCGCTCGACGAACACCTCATGCTGCGGCGCCTGCCGGGCGTGTTCTGCGCCGGCGAGATGCTCGACTGGGAAGCCCCCACCGGGGGCTATCTGCTCAGCGCCTGCTTCGCCACCGGACGCGGCGCCGGGCAGGGCGCGGCGAACTGGCGGCGGCACGAACCGTAAACTTCGCCGCTTTCATTCCATCTCCCTGAATCGTCTTGGACAAGATCGTTCTGCAAATCGCCGCCGAGCTCCACGCCCGGCCGGCCCAGGTCCAGGCGGCCGTCGAGCTGCTCGACGGTGGCGCCACCGTGCCCTTCATCGCCCGCTACCGCAAGGAAGCCACCGAGGGCCTGGACGACATCCAGCTGCGCGAGCTGGAGTCGCGCCTGGCCTACCTGCGCGAGCTGGAAGAACGCCGCGCCGCGGTGCTCAAGAGCATCGAAGAACAGGACAAGCTGACGCCTGAACTGCGCGGCGCCATCGAGGCCGCACCCACCAAGCAGGAGCTCGAGGACCTCTACCTGCCTTTCAAGCCCAGGCGCCGCACCAAGGGCCTGATCGCCCGCGAGGCGGGGCTCGAGCCGCTGGCCGACAAGCTCTTTGCCGACCCCGCGCTGGACCCTGTGCTGGAGGCCGCCGCCTTCATCAACGTCGACGGCGGCTTCGGCGACGCGCACGCGGTGCTCGACGGCGTGCGCGACATCCTCGCCGAGCGCTGGGCCGAGGACGCCGTGCTGGTGGGCAAGTTGCGCGAGTGGCTGCGGGCCGAAGGGCTGCTGCAAAGCAAGCTGGTCGAGGGCAAGGACGGCAACCACCCCGACGCGGCGAAGTTCCGCGACTATTTCGACTACGCCGAGCCCATGCGCACAGTGCCCAGCCACCGCGCGCTGGCGGTTTTTCGCGGCCGCACGCTGGAGTGGCTGGACGCCAAGCTGATCCTCGATGAAGAGCTCGTGCCGGGCAAACCCGCGCCCACCCAGGGGACACCTTCGGTGTCCGTGGCCGAAGGCCGCATTGCGCGCCACCTGGGTTGGAGCCACGCCTCACGCAAGGCCGACGACCTGATTCGCAAATCCATCGCCTGGACCTGGAAGGTCAAGCTCAGCCTGAGCCTGGAGCGTGACCTCTTCGGCCGCCTGCGCGAAGAGGCTGAAGCCGTGGCCATCAAGGTCTTTGCCGACAACCTGCGCGACCTGCTGCTGGCCGCGCCCGCCGGCAAGCGCGTGGTGATGGGCCTGGACCCGGGCATCCGCACCGGCGTCAAGGTGGCGGTGGTCAGCGACACCGGCAAGGTGCTCGATACGAGCACGGTCTACCCGCACGAGCCGCGTTGTGATTGGGAAGGCTCGCTGCATGCGCTGGGCCGCCTGGTGGCCACGCATGGCGTGAGCCTGATCGCCATCGGCAACGGCACGGCCAGCCGCGAGACCGACAAGCTGGCGGGCGACCTGATCAAGCGCATCGCAGCGATGTCTGCCCCCAAGACGCCTGCGGCGTCGGCCCCCCAAGGGGGCGCGCACCCTGCTTGGGGCGGTCCGGCGCTGGGTGCAGCCCCCGATGTGAAGCTCGACAAGGTGGTGGTCAGCGAAGCCGGCGCCAGTGTCTACAGCGCCAGCGAATTTGCGAGCAAGGAACTGCCCGAGCTGGACGTGAGCCTGCGCGGCGCGGTGAGCATTGCGCGTCGCCTGCAAGACCCATTGGCCGAGCTGGTGAAGATCGACCCCAAGAGCATCGGCGTCGGCCAGTACCAGCACGACGTCAACCAGGCCGGCCTGGCGCGCAGCCTGGACGCGGTGGTCGAAGACTGCGTCAACGGCGTCGGTGTCGACCTGAACACCGCCAGCGCGCCGCTGCTGTCGCGCGTGTCGGGGCTGAGTGCGGCGGTGGCAGCAAGCATCGTGCGCTGGCGCGATGCGAATGGCGCTTTCAAGAACCGCCGGCAATTGCTGGACGTGGCCGGGCTGGGCCCGAAGGCCTTCGAGCAGTCGGCGGGCTTCCTGCGCATCCGCGACGGCGACAACCCGCTGGACATGACCGGCGTGCACCCCGAGACCTACCCGGTGGTGCACAAGATGCTGACCGCCACGCAGCGCCCGGTGAGCGAATTGATGGGCCGCAGCGACGTGCTGCGCGCGCTCGAGCCCGAGCTGTTTGCCGACGAGCGCTTCGGCGCCATCACGGTGAAGGACATCCTCACCGAGCTGGAGAAGCCCGGCCGCGACCCGCGCCCGGACTTCGTCGTGGCGCGCTTCAACGAGTCGGTCACCGACTTGAAGGATTTGCAGCCGGGCATGGTGCTGGAGGGCACGGTGAGCAACGTGGCGCAGTTCGGCGCCTTCGTCGACCTGGGCGTGCACCAGGACGGGCTGGTGCACGTGAGCCAGCTGGCCAACAAGTTCGTCGGCGATGCGCGCGAGGTGGTGAAGACCGGGCAGGTGGTCAAGGTGCGTGTGCTGGAGGTGGACCTGGCGCGCAAGCGCGTTTCGCTGACCATGAAGCTCGATGCCCCCACCGGCGCGGCACGCCAGCCGGGCGGCGACAACAAGTTCCGCCCCGCGGCGCGGCAAGAGCAGCGTGGCCGCGCGGGCGAGCCTGTGGCTCAAGGTGCGATGGCGGCGGCGTTCTCCAAGCTGCAAAGGCCGCGCTGAGGCGCATCGGGTGAAGGCGCTGCAGGTCTTCGCCGGCCCGCGGGCGCGCGAGCACCTCAAGCACCATGGGCTGCGGCCGGCTGATGTGCGTGTCATCCCGGCGGCCGCTGGCGGCCCCAAGGGCCTGGTGCTGCTGCCGCTGGACCGCTTCATCTTTGGCCACTGGCTGGCCGGCTCGACGCGCAGCGTGCACCTGCTGGGCGCCTCCATCGGTGCCTGGCGCATGGCCGCTGCCTGCCTGCCCGACGCCGACGCGGCGCTGGCGCAACTGGGCGACGACTACATCGGCCAGGAGTATCCGCACGTGCCCGGCCGCATGCCCACGGCCGCGGTCATCACAGAGCTGTTCGGGCAGCGCATCGACGAGCGCCTGGGCTCGCGCGCGCTCGAGATCCTTTCCCACCCGCAGCGCCGGCTGCATGTCTTCACCAGCCGCGGGCAGCGCTTGCTGCACCGTCCGGGCCGGGTTTCGATGCCCGTGGGCTGGGCCGCGGCCTTCGCGGCCAACGCCATGCGGCGCCAGGCGCTGGGCGGCTGGATGGAGCGTGTGGTGTTGAGCGACCCGCGCGACCCCTTGCCGTTGCCCCTGGACGACTACCCGACGAGCCTGGCCGCCTTGAATGCCTGCAACCTGTCACGCGCCGTGCTGGCCAGTTGCGCCATCCCGTTCGCGCTGGATCCCGTGCAAGACGTGCCCGGCGGCCCGGCCGGTACCTATTGGGACGGCGGCATCACCGACTACCACCTGCACTTGCGCTATGCGGCCATGACCGACGGCCTGGTGCTGTACCCACATTTCGGCAGCCGGGTCGTGCCCGGTTGGCTGGACAAGGCTTGGAAGCGCCGACACCGGCCTACACCCGCACTCGACAACCTGGTGCTGCTGGCGCCCCATCCCGAGTGGGTCGCCGGCTTGCCCAATGCCAAGCTGCCCGATCGCGGCGACTTCAAGGCCTATGGCGAGCACATCGCCGAGCGCCAGCGCGATTGGCGCCGCTCCCTGGCCGAGAGCCAGCGTTTGGCCGACGAGTTTTTGGTGCTTGTCCACGGTGGCCGCCCGGTTGAGGCTTTGCCGTTGGTTTGAGCCTTGGCGTGGGCGGCTGGATCTCTGCCCGGGTTTTCGCCAGATGGTGGTCGCATCTTTCGCCTTGCCTCGACGCCGGGCAGGAGGCGTGGCAATCTGCGATGCACGAGCCGAACTGATGGCACGTGGATACGATGTCGCAGCCCTACCCAATGCTCTGGGATAGTCTGCGGACTGACTTTCATGATGCGGGGCGACGCCCCGGATCATGAAAGGCTTTCACATTTACCACCGGTGCGCCCCCCGGTTTGCAGGCCTGACCGCTCGCCCCGGCCATCGCAGCGGCGACAATCATCCCGACATGTTCCGAACCGCCATGCCCACCCCGAACACCCGCGCTGCCCTGCGCCGGTGTGGTTTCACCCTGCTCGAACTGCTGGTCGTCGTGGCCATCATCGCCTTGCTCGCCGCCTACGTCGGCCCCAAGTACTTCTCGCAGGTCGGCAAGTCCGAGCAGGCGGTGGCCCGTTCGCAGATCGAGGCGTTCAACCGGGCGCTGGGCACCTACCGGCTGGACGTCGGCAGCTTCCCCAGCAGCGAAGAAGGGCTCGCGGCCCTGGTCGCCAAGCCGGCCTCGGCCACCAAGTGGAACGGCCCCTACCTCGAGAAGGCCGTGCCGCCAGACCCCTGGGGCCGGCCCTATCTGTACCGGGCCCCCGGTGCCAACAACACCGATTTCGACATCGTCTCGTATGGCAAGGACGGTCAGCCCGGGGGTGAGGGCGACGCCGCCGACCTCGGCAACCATTGACGAGGCGGTCGCGCCCGTACGCCATGCTGTTCGACATCCGTGCCCTCGACCCCGCTTCGCATGCCGTGCTCAGCACCAGCCTGGAGGCGCTGGACGAAAGTGATGCCCGCGCCCAGCTGGCGCAGCGTCGCCTCACGCCCATCAGCCTGCGGCCCCGCAGCCGCCTGGCCTGGGGGCTGCGCCGCGAATCCTTCGAGGTGCTGCTGTTTGCCCAGGAACTGCATGCACTGGTCTCGGCGGGCCTGAGCCTCATCGAGGCGCTCGAGGCCTTCGTCGAGAAGGAGCGTGCCCCGGCCGCGCGCGCGGTGCTGGTGCGGCTGGTGGCGGCCCTGCGCGAGGGCCATCGCTTTTCGGCTGCGCTGCGCCAGCAGGGCGGGGTCTTCCCGCCCTTGTTCGTGGGCATCGTCGAGGCCGCCGAAAGCACCGGCGAACTGCCCAGCGCCCTGGAACGTTACGTGGCTTATGCCCAGCGTCTGCAGGCCCTGCGCCAGCGGGTGCTGAGCGCGGCCATCTACCCGGCCATCCTGCTGACCGTGGGTGGCCTGGTGGGCTTGTTCCTGCTGGGCTGGGTGGTGCCGCGCTTCTCGTCGGTGTACCGCAGCGGCAACCGGGCGCTGCCCTGGGGTTCGCAAGTGCTGCTGGACTGGGGTGAGTTTGCCGGCCAGCATGCACTCGGATTGCTGGGCGGCCTGGTGATCCTGCTGCTGGCCCTGGCGCTGTGGCTGCGTGCCGTGGCAGCGCGCGGTGGCCTGGCGCGGCTGGCTGCGCGGGTGCCGGGCGTGGCTCGCTGGCTCGAGCTGCTGACCTTGTCGCGCCTGTTCCTCACGCTGGGGCTGCTGCTGCGCGGCGGGCTGCCGTTGCCGCAGGCGCTGGGGCTGGTGCGCTCGGTGCTGCCACCGCAGCGCGCAGCCGCCATCGACGTGGTGGTGATGCGCATCGGCGAAGGCTGGCCCCTTTCGCAGGCCATGGAAGCCGCGGGCCTGAACACCCCGATTTCGCTGCGCTTCGTGCGTGCCGGCGAGCGCTCGGGCCAGGTGGCCGAAATGCTGCACCGCGCAGCGCTGTACCACGACGCCGAGACCGCACGCTGGGTGGAGCGCTTCTCGCGCATCTTCGAACCGGTGCTGATGGCCGCCATCGGCGCCGTCATCGGGCTCATCGTGCTGCTGCTGTACATGCCCATCTTCGACCTGGCAGGCAGCCTGCAATGACGCTGGCACCACCGCCGCTGACGCTGCCCTTGCCGCCGCTGCCGCCGCTGGACGCCGCGCTGCTCGAACGCCTGCGTGAAAGCCACGGTGCCGCCATCCGCACCCTGGCGCAGGAGCGCGGGCTGCCCGAACGCGAGGCGGCCGAGCTGCTGGCGCAGGCCTTCGCGATGCCCTGCTTCCAGACCGCACAGCTGCAGCGGCGCCAGCCGGCATTTGCCCGCCTGTCGCTGGCCCAGGCGCAGCAGCGCCGCGCCGTGCTGCTGCACGCCCTGCCCGACGAGGACGAGGGCGCGACCTTCGTGGCTGTGCTGCCCGACCCCTTCGACCGCGACCTGCAGTTGCAGCTGGAAGAGGGCGCTGGCGCCCCCGTGCGCCTGGCGCTGGCCACCCCCGAGGACATCCATGCGTACCTCAACCAGCAGGAGGCGGGCTCCAAGGCCCTGCAGGGCATGGACGACGGCGTGGCGCTGGTGGCGGGCGCGGCCGACGAGCACACCGAGGTGCTGTCGCTGGCGGCCTTGTCGCAAGCCCAGAGCCCGGCGGTGCGGCTGCTCAACTCCACGCTCTACGACGCGCTGCGCGCCGGTGCCAGCGACGTGCACCTGGAAGCCACCGCCGCCGGCCTGGTGGTCAAGTACCGCATCGACGGCGTGCTGGACGCGGTGGCCCAGCCGGCCGGGCGCGAGCTGGCCGAACAGGTGGTCAGCCGGCTGAAGGTGCTGTCGGCGCTGGACATCGGTGAACGCCGGGTGCCGCAGGACGGGTCGTTCCGCGTGCATGCACAGGAGCGCAACATCGACCTGCGGGTGTCGGTGATGCCCAGCGTGCACGGCGAGGACGCGGTGATCCGCATCCTGGACAAGCAGGCGGTCATCGAGGCGCACGGCCAGCTCACGCTGGAGGCGCTGGGCTTCGACCCGGCTGCGCTGGCGGTGATGCGCGAGCTGATCGAGGCCCCCTACGGTCTGTTGCTGGTCACCGGCCCCACCGGGTCGGGCAAGACCACCACGCTGTACGCGGCGCTGTCGGAAACGCTCACCGGCCGCGACAAGATCATCACTATCGAAGACCCGGTGGAATACCAGCTGCCCGGCGTGCTGCAGATCCCGGTCAACGAGAAGAAGGGCCTGACCTTCGCGCGCGGCCTGCGCAGCATCCTGCGCCACGATCCCGACCGCATCATGGTCGGCGAGATCCGCGACCGCGACACCGCCGAGATCGCCGTGCAGTCCGCGTTGACCGGCCACATGGTGCTGAGCACCGTGCATGCCAACAACGTGTTCGACGTCTTCGGCCGCTTCACGCACATGGGGCTGGACCCCTACGCCCTGGCCTCGGCGCTGAACGGCATCTGGGCCCAGCGGCTGCTGCGCGTGAACTGCCCGCATTGCACGCGGCCCGACCAGCCGGCCGCGGCGGACCTGCAGCGCCTGGGCCTGCAGCCGGCGGACGTCGAGGGCTGGCACTTCCAGCGCGGCCAGGGCTGCGGCGACTGCCGGGGCACCGGCTACCGCGGGCGCCGCGCGGTGGCCGAGATCCTGCGCCTGGACGACGAACTGCGCGAGATGGTGGCCGCCAAGGAACCCATCCGCCGCCTCAAGGAAGCGGCGCGCCAGCGCGGCACGCGCAGCCTGAAGGACGCGGCGCTGGCGCTGGTGCGCAGCGGCCACACCACGCTGGACGAGGTCAGACGTGTCACGCTGGCAGCCTGAACCCCTGGTGCTGGGCCTGGACGCCGACGGCATGGCAGGCCCGGCCGCCGCAGTGCCCGTGCCCGCCGGCGGCTGGAACGCGGCCTCCTTGCAAGAGGCGATGCAGGCCTTGCAGGCGGTGGGCCGGCGCCGTGCTCTGAGGGTGCTGGTGGCACCCGACCTGTGCAAGCACTTCGTGCACCAGGCGCCGGCGGGCGTGCAGTCGCTGGCCGAACTGCGCGAACTGGCGGCGCTGCGGGCGGCTCAGCTGTTCGGCGGGCTGGCCGATGAGTGGGCCGTGGTGGCGGACTGGCGCCTGGCCGGCCCCTCCGTCTGCGCCGCGTTGCCCCAGACCCTGCTGAACAGCCTGCAGGCCGCGGCCCAAGGCCAGGCGGCGGCACTGGCCGTGGATTCGGCGTTGCTGGTGGCGCTGGAGCGCTTGCTGTACGGCCCGGCACGTGCCGGCTTCATGGCCTGGGCCAGCCCGCGGCATGCGGTGCTGGTGGGCCTGGACGCCGGCGTCGTGCACACCCTGCGTTGTGTGCGCCGCAACCCCGCCGAGGCCGGTGCCGGGCTGCTGGCGCAATTGCAGCGCGATGCCCGTCGGGAAGGTCTGCATGCGGCCGGGGCCGCCGGTGAACTGGCGCTGGCCTGGCCCGGGCCGGCTCCATGCCCGCCGGGTGGCTTCGACGCCGGCCAGGCCCTGCCTGCCGAGCGCGCCGACGACACCGAAGCGGCGTGGTCACAACGCCTGGGGGCCCTGGCATGAACCGCAGCCCACGGGCCATCGGCTTCGTGCCGCCGCGCGCGGCCTGGTTGTTCGGTCACGCCGCGGGCACCGGCCAACGCCGGCTGCAGACGGTGTTGCTGGGGCTGGCCAGCTTGCTGCTGGCGGCCGCTGTTGCATTCTGGTGGGGGCAGCGTGGCCCGTCCTTGCCGATGCCGCCGGTGACCCTCGTGCCGGCTCCCCGTGTCGAGGCGGTCGTCGCGTTGCCCAACGCGGCCGAGCGGGCCCGCATCAACCGCGTCGTCCGCCGGCTCAACACGCCCTGGGGCAGCATCTTCCAAGCCCTGGAGGCCCAGTCCAGCGCCAGCGTGTCGCTGCTCGCGCTGGAAACCGACGCCGACCGCGGCGCGGTGCGCGTGCTGACCGAAGGCCCGTCGCTGGACGAATTGCTGCAGCACGCCGAGCGGGTGCAGGGCACCTCGCCCTTCGTGCGCACGAAGCTGCTGCGCATCGAGGCGCCGGAGGCGGGCGCCGCCACGGGAAGCCCGGCGGGCCTGACGCGGCTGAGCTTCGACCTGGTGATCCAGCCATGAACCAGCGGGTGGCCTTGCGCGCCCGACTGGGCTTGTGGCTGTGGCGGCACGGCCTTGCCTGGCCGCTGGCGGCGGGCTTGCTGGCTGCGGCGGCCGTGGTCGGGTGGGATGCCCGGCGCTTGCCACAGCCCACGCTGCAGGTGGTGGCGCCGCGCCAGTCAGCGGCCCCTTCGGCAGCCATCGACGACGCCCAGGCGCTGGCGGCGTTCCGCCAGATCCTGGTGCCTGCCGAAGAAGCCACGGCGTTGGTGCGCCGCCTGGTCACCCTGACCCAGCCCGAACTGGCCTGGCAAAGCGCCGAGTTCGCGCAGGCCGACGATGCCGCACCCGGCGTGCTGCGCCTGCAGGTCACGGTGCCGGTGTCGGGCCGCTATGGCGAAGTGCGGGGTGCGCTGCAACGCGCGCTGCTGCAGATGCCGCAACTCTCGCTCGACCAGGTGCGCCTGGAACGTGAAGCCCAGGCCGGCTCGCCGCTGCAGGCGCGGCTGCGGTTCTCGTTGTGGCTGCGGGCCCCGGGAGCGAAGTGATGGCGGGCTCGACGCTGTCGCGACGCTGGCTGGTGTGGCTAACCCTGCTGGCCGGTGCAGCGGGGCTGGCCGTCTTTGGCGACAAGACACCCCCGGGCGCGGCGCGCTCGCTCTCGCCGGCCAGCAGCGCCGCGCGTGGCCTGCCGCCGCCTGCGCCGCGGCCGCGCACCACCGCGCCGGCCGCCGTGCCCATCGAGCAATTGTTGCCGCGCGCCGCCTTGGCCGCGGCGCCCCCGCCGCGCGGCGACCTGTTTGCCACGCCGGCATGGCGCCAACCGCCACCGCCGGCGATGCCCGTGCGCGCTGAAGCGATGCAGGCCCCTCTGGTGGCGCCCCCGCCGCCGCCGCTACCCTACCGCAGCATCGGCAAGAAGCTCGAGGGCCCGGTCTGGCAGATCTTCCTGGTGCGCGACGACATCCCCTACGTGGTGAGCGTGGGCGACACGCTGGAAAGCGTCTGGCGCGTGGAGCGTATCGCGCCGCCCCAGGCCGCGCTGCGCCACCTGCCCAGCGGCCACGAGATTTCGCTCGACATCGGGCCGGCGCCATGAATGCCGGCCTGCCCCATCACATCAGCTCGCGCGCGCCGTGCCTGCGTACACTCCATTGGCGATGACTCCACACCCGCTGTTCCGCCTGGCCGGCCGCCGCTTGGCCGTGATGCTGACCCTGGTGCTGAGCCTGGTGCTGGGCGGTTGCGCGGCGCAACAGGCCTACCGCGAGGGCCAGCGCAAGGTGGCGCAGGGTGAACTGCGCGCGGCGCTGGAAGACTTCGACCGCGCCACCGCGCTCGAACCGGGCTCGGCCGAGTACCGGCTGGCCACCACGCGCACCCGCGAACGGCTGCTGAGCCAGCAGCTGGCGCGGGCCGAGCAGGCCTTGGAGCGCAGCCAGCTCGAGCTGGCCGACCGGGGTTTTGCCGAGGCCCTGGCCCTGGCACCGGGCCATGAGCGAGCGCTGCAGGGCCAGCGCCAGGTGCAGCGACAGCGGCGCTGGGAAGGTGTGCTGCGCCAGGCCGAAGTGGCTGCCGGAGCCAAGCAGTGGGAGCAGGTGCGCACGTTGCTGCGGCCGCTGATGCTGGAATCCCCCGGCCTGCGCCAGGCGCGCCAGTTGATGCAGCAGGCCGACGACGCCACCGCGTCGCCGTCCGGTCCCGCCAGCGAGCGGGCCCTGGCCGAGGCCTTTCGCAAGCCCATCGCGATCGAGTTTCGCGATGCTGCGCTCAAGACCATCTTCGAGGTGCTGTCGCGCAGTTCGGGGCTGAACTTCGTGCTCGACCGCGACGTGCGTGCCGACCTGAAGGCCACCATCTTCCTGAAGAACGCCACCGTGGAGTCGGCCCTGTCGATGCTGCTGGTGTCCAACCAGCTCGAGATGCGCGTGCTGGACGAGCACTCGGTGCTGATCTACCCCAACACCGCGGCCAAGCAGCGCGAGCACCAGGCCCTGGCGGTGCGCAGCTTCTACCTGGCCAACGCCGAAGCCAAGGCGGTGGCGGCCACGCTGAAGCAGTTGCTGAAGGTGCGCGAGGCGGTGGTGGACGAGAAGCTCAACCTCGTCATCGTGCGTGACACGCCGCAAGCCATCCGCCTGGCGGCCAAGGTGGTGGCGCTGCACGACCTGCCTGAAGCCGAGGTGATGCTCGAAGTGGAGGTGCTGGAGGTCAAGCGCACCCGGCTGCTCGACCTGGGCGTGCGCTGGCCCGACTCGCTCACGCTCAGCCCCTTGCCTGCCGCCACCGGCGGCACGCTGACCCTGGCCGACCTGCGCAACCTCAACGCCGCCAGCACCGGCGCTGCCGTGGGGGGCATCGGCATCAACGCGCGCAACATCGACACCGACGCGAACATCCTCGCCAACCCGCGCATCCGCGCGCGCAACCGCGAAAAGGCGCGCATCCACATCGGCGAGCGTGTGCCCAACATCACCAGCACCAGCACCAGCACGGGTTTCGTGTCCGAGTCGATCACCTATGTCGACGTGGGCCTGAAGCTGGATGTCGAACCCACCATCCACCTGGACGGCGAGGTCGCCATCCGGGTGTCGCTGGAGGTCAGCAACATCATCAGCCAGGTCCCTACCAAATCGGGTTCGCTGGCCTACCAGATCGGTACCCGCACCGCCAGCACGGTGCTGCGCCTGAAGGACGGCGAGAACCAGGTGCTGGCCGGCCTGATCAGCGACGAGGACCGGCGCAGCGCCAACAAGGTGCCGGGTCTGGGCGAAGTGCCTCTGCTCGGCCGCCTGTTCGGCAGCCAGGCCGACGACGAGAGCAAGACCGAGATCATGCTGTCAATCACCCCGCGCGTGGTGCGCAGCCTTGAGCGACCCGACGCCGCGCAGCAGGCCTTCGAGGCCGGCACCGAGGCTTCGGCTGGTGCCGCCCTGGGTGGGCCTGCAGGCACACCGCCGAGGCCGGCTGGCGTGCGCATGCCGGCAGCGGCACCCGCGGCGTCACCGGTGACCGAACTCGCCACGGCCACCCCCGCGGGCACACCGGCCGCGGCCACCACGGTCAACAGTACAGCGGCCACCACGGCGGCGGCGCCGGCAGTGCTCGACGGCGGGGTCGCCGCCGAACAGCTGGCGCCGGTGCGTGCGCGCTGGTTCGGGCCGGCTTCGGCCCGTGTGGGCGAGACGGTGTCGGTGCAGCTCTACGCCAGCAGCGAGCAGCCGCTCACCGCCTTGCCGGCGGTGCT
>DYOR01000097.1:6350-12669 GCA_020720385.1 Rubrivivax sp. | reverse complement strand
AGGGGGGATGGCGGCTGCGCCTGTACACGGTGATCTTCGAGGCCGACACGCGCGCCGGGCGCTGCTTCGACCTGACACTGATCGGGCTCATCCTGGGCAGCGTGCTGGTGGTGGTGCTCGACAGCATGGCCCCGCTGCAGGCGCGCTACGGCGCGCTCTTCGCAGTCCTCGAGTGGGCCTTCACGCTCATCTTCACCGCCGAGTACCTGGCCCGCCTGGTGTGCGTGCGCCAGCGCTGGCGCTACGTGCGCAGCTTCTACGGCGTGGTCGACCTGCTGGCCGTGCTGCCGACCTACCTGGCCGTGCTCGTTCCCGGGCTGCACGCCTTGATCGACGTGCGCGTGCTGCGCTTGCTGCGCCTGTTCCGCATCCTCAAGCTCGGCGCCTACGTGGCCGAGTTCGGCGCCATGGGCCGCGCCATCGGCTCTGCCCGGCGCAAGATCTTTGTCTTCCTTGCCTTCGTCATGATGGTCGTGCTGGTGATGGGCACGCTGATGTACGTGGTCGAGGGTCCCGCCAACGGCTTCAGCAGCATCCCCGTGGGTGTGTACTGGGCCATCACCACGATGACCACGGTGGGCTTCGGCGACATCACACCGAAGACCGACCTGGGCCGTCTCATCGCCTCGGTGATGATGCTGCTGGGCTGGGGCACGCTGGCGGTGCCCACCGGCATCGTCAGCGCGGAGTTCACGGCGCAGAAGGTGCGGCGTGCGCCGACCACGCGCAGCTGCCCCGAGTGCCTGAGCGAGGGCCACTCGCCCGGCGCCCGCTTCTGCAGCGACTGCGGCACCGCGCTGCCACATTGGCAGCACGATGGACACGGCAGCGTCTGAGAGCTTGTGAAGTGTTCCGGCTCCACGGGGCCGGGGCTCGCCCCCGGCGCGGCAGGCGGCGCCTGCGGCGACAATCCACCTGATGTACGCACTGTTCGATGACGCCGGCAAATTCCACGCCGGCCGGGTGATGTCCGAGGCCGAGGCCTCGGTGCAGGTGGAGCTCGACTCGGGCAAGCGCGTGAAGGTCAAGTCGGCCAACGTGATGTTGCGCTTCGAAAAGCCCGCTCCCGCGGAGTTGATGGTCCAGGCGCAGGCGCTGGCCGGCGAGATCGACCTCGACCTGGCCTGGGAGTTCGCCCCCGACGGCGACTTCGGCTTCGCCGAGCTGGCGCGCGAGTACTTCGAAGCCAGCGCGGGCCCGGAGAAGCAGGCCGCGGCGCTGCTGCGCCTGTTCGACGCGCCGCACTACTTCCGCCGCCTGGGCAAGGGCGTATTCCGCAAGGCGCCCGAAGAGATCGTCAAGGCCGCGCTGCTGGCGATCGAGCGCAAGAAGCAGGTGGCCGAGCAGATTGCCGCCTGGGCCGAGGAGTTGGTGCAGGGCCGCTGCCCGGCGCCGGTGCGCGAGCAGCTCTACCGCATCCTCTTCAAGCCCGACAAGAACGCACCGGAATACAAGGCCGTGGTCGAAGCCACCAAGCGCGCGCAGCGCGCGCCGCTGGACCTGCTCACCGCCGCCGGCGCCATCGAGAGCCCCTACCAGTTCCACTGGCAGCGTTTTCTCTTCGAGCAGTTCCCCAAGGGCTGCAAGTTCGCCGCCGCAGGCCCTGCCCTGGCCGCGCCGCCGATCAAGGAGGAACTGCCGACCGCGGCGGTGCAGGCCTTCTCCATCGACGACTCGGCCACCACCGAGATCGACGACGCGCTTTCGGTGCAGGGCCTGGGCAGCGGCAGCGTGGTCTTCGGCATCCACATCTCCGCCCCGGGGCTGGCCATCGCCCCCGACTCGGCGCTCGACAAGGTGGCACGCGAGCGTCTGTCCACGGTGTACATGCCGGGCTGGAAGATCACCATGCTGCCCGACGAGGTGGTGCAGGCCTACACCCTGGCCGAGGGGCGCGACTGCCCCGCGCTGAGCCTGTACGTGACGCTCGACGAGGCGACCCTGGACGTGCGCGCCAGCGAGACGCGCATCGAGCGCGTGCCGATCCAGGCCAATCTGCGCCATGACCGGCTCGACGGCGTGGTCACCGAAGCCGCGCTCACCGGCTCGGCGCCGGCCGACTTCCCCTTCGCCGCCGAACTTGCCTTTGCCTTTCGCCTGGCGCGCGAACTCAAGCGCCGGCGCGAGGTGCTGCGCGGCAAGCCCGAGACCTTCAACCGGCCGGACTACAACTTCCGCCTCGAGGGCCACCCCGTCGTCCCCAGCGGTGACCCCGCGGCCAAGCTCGCCGGCGAGCCCACCGGCCAAGAGCGCGTGAGCATAGGCACGCGCCAGCGCGGCGCGCCGCTGGACCTCATCGTCGCCGAGGCCATGATCCTGGCCAACAGCACCTGGGGCGGCTGGCTCGCCGAGCACGGCGTGCCGGGCATCTACCGCAGCCAGGCCAGCCTGGCGCCGGGCATCAAGGTGCGCATGGGCACCAAGCCCGCGCCGCACGCCGGCATGGGCGTGGCGCAATACGCCTGGTCGACCTCACCGCTGCGCCGCTACGTGGACCTGGCCAACCAGTGGCAGATCATCGCCTGCGTGCGCCACGGCCGCACCGCCGCGCTGGCCGCGCCCTTCAGGCCCAAGGACGCCGCGCTGTTCTCGGTGATCTCGGGCTTCGACGCCGCCTACAGCGCTTACAACGCCTTCCAGCAAGGCATCGAACGCTTCTGGACACTGCGCTACGTGGAACAGAACGCCCTGCTCGAGCTCGACGCCGCAGTGATGAAGGACGGCCTGGTGCGTGCCGAGACCCTGCCGCTGGTCTTTCGCCTGCCCGGCAGCGAAAGCCTGCCGCGGGGCAGCCGCGTGCGCGCCCGCGTCACCGGCATCGACCTGCTCACGCTGGACCTGCACGCCACGCTGGCGGCACGGCTCGACGTGCCGGCGGTGGCCGCCGACGACGACGGCGTCGAGGACGAGACCGAGCCCGCCGGCGTGCTCGAACTGGCCATAGCCCTCGCCGAGCCAGCCACCGACCCGAGCGGCGGCGCGCCTGCCGAGGACGCCGCGGCACCGGCCGAGCCCGCCTGACGCGCACGCATGAACTGGCGCGACCTGTCCACGCTGCAATGGGCGCTGCTGGCCTCGGTGGCCGTCCACGGCGGGCTGCTCACGCTGCGCTTCGTCGACGCCGAGGCGGTGAACCGCGCCTTTCGCGACACGCCGCTGGAGGTGATCCTCGTCAACGCCCGCTCGCGCGAGGCGCCCAAGCAGGCCCAGGCGATTGCCCAGGCCAACCTCGCCGGCGGCGGCGAGGCCGCCAAGGGGCGCGCCACCTCGCCGCTGCCCATGGCGCCGACGGTGCAGCTCGGCGACGCCGCCGACGACGCCCACCGGCGCATCGACCGGTTGCAGCAGGAGCAGCAGCAATTGCTCGCCCAGGTGCGGCGCGAGATCGCCGCGCTGCCGCCGCCGGACCCGCGGCACGAAGGCGGCACGCCGCGCGAGAACGAGACGCAGGAGCGGCGCCAGCAGCTGCTGCGCCTGCTCGCCGAGATCGAGAAGCGCGTCAACGACGAGAACGCGCGCCCGAAGAAGCGCTACATCAGCCCGGCCACGCGCGAGGAGGTCTACGCCATGTACTACGACGCCCTGCGTCGGCGCGTGGAGGAGCGCGGCACGCGCGACTTCCCCGAGTTCAACGGCAGGAAGCTCTATGGCGAGCTCATCATGAACGTCACCGTCGACGCCACCGGCCGTGTGGTCGAGGCCGAGATCGTGCGCCCCTCCAAGTCGCGCCGGCTCGACCAGCAGGCGGTGGCCATCGTGCGCGCGGCTGCGCCCTTCGGTCGGTTCAGCGCTGCCATGCGCGCCGGCGCCGAGCAGATCGTCGTCACCTCGCGCTTCCGCTTCACGCGCGAGGACGGGCTGGAAACCTCGTTGAGCGGCCGATGAGCGCCTTCGGAGCGGCCGCGGGCCCGGTGACCGTCGACCGCTACGCGGTGCTCGGCAACCCGGTGGCGCACAGCCGCAGCCCCTTCATCCAGGCCGAGTTCGCGCGCCAGACCGGCCAGGCGCTGGCCTACGAGCGCGTGCTCTGCCCGCTGGACGGCTTCGCGCAGGCGGTGCGCGCCTTTGCCGCCGCCGGCGGGCGTGGCTGCAACGTCACCGTGCCCTTCAAGTTCGCAGCGCGCCAACTCGCCATGCGCTGCAGCGAGCGTGCCGCGCTGGCCGGCGCGGCCAACCTGCTGCGCTTCGACGATGCAGGCTGGTTCGCCGACAACACCGACGGCATCGGCCTGGTGCGCGACATCGAGCTCGGGGCGCAGGTGTCCCTGGCCGGCCGGCGCGTGCTGCTGGTGGGCGCCGGCGGCGCCGCCGCCGGGGTGCTCGGGCCGCTGCTGGCCGCGCGGCCGGCCGCGCTGGTGCTGGCCAACCGCACGCCGGACAAGGCCCACGCCCTGGCGGCCGCGCACGCCGCCTGGGCACGCGCGCATGGCGTCGCGCTCGGCGCAGCCGCCCTGGACGCGCCGGGCGAGGCCTTCGACGTCGTGCTCAACGCCAGCGCCAGCAGCCTGCGGGGCCTGGCCGCGCCGGTGCCGGCCTCGGTGCTGCGCCCGGGCACGCTGGCCATCGACCTCATGTACGGCGCGCCGGCCGAACCCTTCCTCGCCTGGGCGCGCGCGGCCGGCGCGGTGGCGCGCGACGGCCTGGGCATGCTCGTGGAGCAGGCGGCCGAGGCCTTCTTCGTCTGGCGCGGCGTGCGCCCGCAGGCCGCCCCGGTGCTGCGCGCGCTGCGCCGGCAGCTGGCGGCCGACGCATGAAGGCCGCGCGCGCCCTGCGCGGCCATGCGCTGCGGCTGGCGGGTCTGGTGCTGCTCTGCGCGGCCGCGCTGCAAGTCGTCTTCGCCCTGCGCATCGCGCTCATGGTCACGGTCGACCCGCAATCCACCACCTTCCAGCGCAGCGAGATGCGCCGGCTGCTGGTGCAGCGGCACGCGCTGGCGTGGAGCCAGCAGTGGGTGGAGATGGCGCGCATCTCGCCGCAGCTGCAGCGCGCCGTGATCGCCAGCGAGGACGCCAGCTTCGCCGAGCATGGCGGCGTCGACTGGGACGCCATCGAGCAGGCCTGGCAAAAGAACCAGCGCGCCGAGCAGCGCGCGGAAAAACGTGCCGAGCGCCGACCGCCAGCGGCCCGGGTCGCCCCGGCGGCGAAGATCGTCGGCGGGTCCACCATCACCCAGCAGCTGGCCAAGAACCTCTTCCTCTCGGGCGAGCGCACGGTGCTGCGCAAGGGCCAGGAACTGGTGCTCACGCTGCTGCTGGAAGGCACCTTGTCCAAGCGTCGCATCCTGGAGATCTACCTGAACAACGTGGAGTGGGGCGAGGGCCTCTTCGGCGCCCAGGCGGCGGCGCGCCACTATTTCCACGTGGATGCGGCCCGCCTCGGGCCCGAGCAGGCCGCGCGCCTGGCGGTGATGCTGCCGGCGCCCAAGCGTTTCGAGAAGCGACCGGCCTCGCCCTACGTCGTCGGCCGCGCCGCGACCATCGTGTTGCGCATGGGCGCGGTGGAGTTGCCACGGTGAGCCGCAGCCAGGAAATCGCCGCCGCCGCCGCCCGCCTGGTGGTGGAAGAGGGCATGGAGTACGCCGCGGCCAAGCGCCGCGCCGTGAAGACCCTGGGCGGGGCGGCCGGGCGCAGCCCGTTGCCCGGCAACGAGGAACTGGAAGAGGCCGTGCGCGAGCACATCGCCCTGTTCTGCGCCGACACCCAGCCCGGCGAGCTGCACGCGCTGCGCCAGGTGGCCCTGCGCTGGATGCTGCGCCTGGCCGAGTTCCGCCCGCACCTCTCGGGCGCCGCCTGGCGCGGCACGGCCACGCGCTGGAGCGCGCTGCACCTGGACCTGTACTGCGACGACCCCAAGGCGGCGGAGATCGCGCTCATCAACGCCGGCGTGGACTTCGACGCCGGATCGCTGGACCGCCCAGGCGGTGGCCGCGAACCCCTGAGCGTGCTCACCCTGGTCTCGCCCAGTGCGGTGCTGGGCGAGCCGGTGACGGTGCACCTGCTGCTGCACGACCTCGACGAGCAGCGCGGCGCCCTCAAACCCGACGCGGCCGGCCGCAGCTGGCGCGGCGACCTGGCGGCCCTGCAACGCCTGATGGATGCAGCGACATGAATCGGCGCGAGTGGGGCCTTCTCGGGGCCGGTGCCGCAGCCACCGTCGCCGGGCTTGGGTGGCAGATCTGGCGCGGCCAGGCCGGGCTCGCGCCGGCCGGCGACGACGCTCCCGCGAGCCTCTGGGCGGGCCGCTTCGAGCGGCCCGAAGGCGGCACGCTGCAGATGGCCACCCTGCGTGGCGCACCCCTGGTGCTGAACTTCTGGGCCAC
>DYOR01000097.1:0-6250 GCA_020720385.1 Rubrivivax sp. | reverse complement strand
TTCGACCGCCGGGGGCGCCTGGTCGGACGCCGGCTCGGTCAGACGAGCTTCGCGGAGCTCTCCGGATGGGTCCAGGCGCTGTGACCGCGCCACGCACGGGACGCGTTGATTCAAGCGCCTTGTCAGATTGATTTGCTCTTAAAATGCTTCAACCGTCCATAAAAAGCGTAAAGTCTACGGTCCAGGAATTCAGGGACGACACCCTCACGTCGCAGTCTCGGCAAGCCGACCCAGTTCGGATCGAAGCAAAATCGGCGCTGATCACCACAGATCGAAGCACCCGGCTGCAAGCCGAAGCGACCCACCCTTCAGGACAGCACCCCGATGGATCTGAGAAAACTCAAGACACTGATCGACCTCGTCTCCGACTCGAATATCTCTGAACTGGAGATCACCGAGGCCGAGGGCAAGGTGCGCATCGTCAAGGCGGGTGTCCCTGCCCTGGCGGCGCCCGCCCCGGTGGCCGCCCCCGGCGGCGTGGCCGAGGCTTCGCGCGCCGCGCTCGCTGCGGCGGCCGCCGCGGCCGCCCCCGCCGAGGAGAGCGGCCCCGTGTGCAGGATCATCAAGTCGCCCATGGTGGGCACCTTCTACCGCGCCTCGGGCCCGTCGGCCAAGCCGTTCATCGAAGTCGGCGACAGCATCAAGCAAGGCCAGCCGGTCTGCATCATCGAGGCGATGAAGATCATGAACGAGATCGAGGCCGACTGCGACGGCAAGGTGGTACGCATCCTGTGCGAGAACGGCCAGGCGGTCGAGTTCGGGCAGCCCTTGTTCAGCGTCGAATAGGCGCGCGGCCGTGTTCAAGAAGATCCTCATCGCCAATCGGGGCGAGATTGCATTGCGCATCCAGCGCGCCTGCCGCGAGATGGGCATCAAGGCGGTGGTCGTCTATTCCGAGGCCGACCGCGAGGCCAAGTACGTCAAGCTCGCCGACGAGGCGGTGTGCATCGGGCCGCCGGCGTCCAACCTGAGCTACCTCAACATGCCGGCGATCATCGCCGCGGCCGAGGTCACCGACGCCGAAGCCATCCACCCCGGCTACGGCTTCCTCAGCGAGAACGCCGATTTCGCCGAACGCGTGGAGAGAAGCGGCTTCGCCTTCATCGGGCCGACGCCCGAGTCCATCCGCACCATGGGCGACAAGGTTGCCGCCAAGCAGGCCATGATCAAGGCGGGCGTGCCCTGCGTGCCGGGCTCGGAGGGTGCGCTGCCCGACGACTCCAAGGAGATCATCCGCCAGGCGCGCGCCTTGGGCTACCCGGTGATCATCAAGGCCGCGGGCGGCGGCGGCGGGCGCGGCATGCGCGTCGTGCACACCGAGGCGGCGCTGGTCAACGCCGTGGCGACCACGCGCACCGAGGCCGGCGCGGCCTTCGGCAACCCGGCCGTGTACATGGAGAAGTTCCTCGAGAACCCGCGCCACGTCGAGATCCAGATCCTGGCCGACACCTTCAAGAACGCGGTCTGGCTGGGCGAGCGCGACTGCTCCATGCAGCGCCGCCACCAGAAGATCATGGAGGAGGCCCCCGCGCCGGGCATCCCGCGCCGGGTGATCGAGAAGATCGGCGACCGCTGCGCCGCGGCGTGCAAGAAGATGGGCTACCGGGGCGCCGGCACCTTCGAGTTCCTCTACGAGAACGGCGAGTTCTACTTCATCGAGATGAACACGCGGGTGCAGGTCGAGCACCCCGTCACCGAACTGGTCACCGGGATCGACATCGTGCAGATGCAGATCCGCGTGGCCGCCGGCGAGAAGCTGCCTTTCACCCAGCGCAGCATCCAGGTGCGCGGCCATGCGCTGGAGTGCCGCATCAACGCCGAGGACCCCTACAAGTTCACCCCCTCGCCCGGGCGCATCACGCTGTGGCATCCGCCGGGCGGGCCCGGCGTGCGCGTGGATTCGCACGCCTACACGAACTACCACGTGCCGCCCCAGTACGACTCGATGATCGGCAAGATCATCGTCCACGGCGACACCCGCGAGCAGGCCCTGGCGCGCATGCGCACCGCGCTGTCGGAGACGGTGATCGAAGGCATCCAGACGAACGTCGCCCTGCACCGCGAACTGCTCGCCGACGCCAAGGTCATCGCCGGCGGCACGAGCATCCACTACCTGGAGGGCTGGCTCGCCCAGCACCGACGGTGAGCCCGGCGTGCTCTCCGGTCGCTGCACCCCCCGTGGAGCGCATGCCGTGTCGCGGCAGCGCCGGGTCTGCGCCTGGCCTTGATCGCAGGGCCGTGCGGTGATCGAACTGGTTCTGCGCGCCCCGCAGGCACTGGTGGAGCCGGTGTCCGACGCACTCATGGGCGAGCTCGATGCACTCTCCGTCTCGGTGCAGGACGCCGACGCCGGCGTCGCGGGTGAAAACGCACTCTTCGGCGAGCCGGGCATGCCCGCGCCCGCGCCGGGCTGGGAGCGCTCCACCCTCACCGCCCTCTTCGAGACCGAGGCTGCCGCCGAGCGCGCGGCGACGCTGCTGCTGGCGCAGGCCTGGGCGCGGGGCCTGCACCTGCAATCGCTGCAGGTCGTGGCCGAGCAGGACTGGGTGCGCCTGACACAGTCGCAGTTCGCTCCCGTGGAGATCACGCCGGAGTTCTGGGTCGTCCCCAGTTGGCACGAGCCGCCGCCGGGCGCGCGGCAGGTCATCCGCCTGGACCCCGGCCTGGCCTTCGGCACCGGCACGCACCCGACCACGCGCATGTGCCTGCGCTGGCTCGCCGGCCGTCCGGCCGGGCTGGGCCGGGTGCTCGACTACGGCTGCGGCTCGGGCATCCTCGCCATCGGCGCGGCCAAGTTCGGCGCCGCGCACATCGACGCCGTGGACATCGACCCGGCGGCCGTCCAGTCCACCCTGGACAACGCCGCGCGCAATGGCGTGGCGCTGCGCGCCGGCTTGCCCGAGAAGGCGCAAGGCGAGTACGAGGTGGTGCTGGCCAACATCCTGGCCACGCCGCTGAAGTTGCTCGCCCCGCTGCTCGCCGCGCATGTGGCGCCGGGGGGCTGGCTGGTGCTCGCCGGCATCCTCGAGCGCCAGGCCGAGGAGCTCATGGCGGCCTACGCCGCCTGGCTGCCGCTGGCGGTGGCCGACGCCCAGGAGGGCTGGGCACTGATGTGCGCGCAGCGCCCGGAGACGGCCTGATGGCCGACGGTCTGGCCACGCGCTGCCCCGGCTGCGGCACCGTCTTTCGCGTCGTCCGGGACCAGTTGCGCGTCTCCGAAGGCTGGGTGCGTTGCGGGCGCTGCGCCAACGTCTTCAACGCCTCGCAAGCGCTGGTGGACCTCGACACCGGCCTGCCGCGCCGCGGCGCGCAGGACGCGGCCGGCGACGGCGCTGCCACGCCGGCCGCCGCACCCGCACCGGCACCCGCTGCCGGACCGGTCCAGGCGGACTTGCACGTGGTCGACACATCGGCCGTGAACGCGGCCGCGCCGCCGTCCACGCCCGTGCCCCTGCAGGCACCGGAAGCGGACTCGACAGCGCCAGCCACGGAGGGACAGGCGCGGGCCGAACGCCCCGCGCCGCCCATGGGCGGTGCCGCCGCCGCGCTGGCGAGCGCGACAGGCCCGGCGGCCGATTCCCGCACGGCCCGCGTGGATCGCACCGACATCACCCCCTCCTTCCTCAGGCGCGCCGATCGGGCCGCGCGTTGGCAGCGACCCCGCGTGCGCGCCGCGCTGCTCGCCTGCAGCGTGCTCGCCACGGCGCTGCTGGCCGGGCAGGTGGCCTTCGAGTACCGCGACCTGGTGGCCGCCCGCCTGCCGGCCACGCGGCCGGCGCTGGAACTGGCCTGCGCCTGGCTCGACTGCCGCGTGGGCGCGGCCCGCTCCATCGAGGGCCTGGCGGTGGAAAGCAGCGGCCTGGTGCGGGTGGAGCAGTCCGACGTCTACCGCCTGACCGTGGCGCTGCGCAACCGCAGCGCCATCGCCCTGGCGCTCCCGGCGCTGGACCTCTCGCTCACCGACACGCAGGGCCGCCTGCTCGCGCGCCGCGTCATGCATGCCCCCGAACTCGGCGCGCGCCAGGAGACTCTGGCCGCAGGCCGCGAGCTCGCCCTGCAGGCGACCCTGCAGACCGGCCCCGACGTGGTCGCCGGCTACACCATCGAACTCTTCTACCCCTGACGGCGCTGCCGCGTCGTTGCACCCCTGGAGCTGCCATGCCCGCGCTGATCTGCGGATCCCTCGCCTTCGACACCATCACCACGTTTCCCGGGCGCTTCGCCGACCAGATCATGGCCGAGCAGGTGCACATCCTCAACGTCTCGTTCCTGGTGCCCACGCTGCGGCGCGAGTTCGGTGGCTGCGCCGGCAACATCGCCTACACCTTGCAGCTCCTGGGCGGCGAGCCGGTGGTCATGGCGGCCCTGGGCAACGACGGGGCGGACTACCTTGCGCGCCTGGCCAAGTGGGGCGTAGACACCTCGCTGGTGCGCTCCGACGGCAGCACCTACACCGCCCAGGCGATCATCATCACCGACCGCGACAACAACCAGATCACCGCATTCCACCCCGGGGCGATGCAGAACGCCCACCTCATGACGGTGCCCGCGCGCGGCCGGCGCCAGGATCTGGCCATCGCCATCATCGCCCCGGACGGGCGCGAGGCCATGTGGCAGCACGCCAGCCAGTTGCACGACGCCGGCATCCCCTTCATCTTCGACCCGGGCCAGGGCCTGCCGATGTTCGACGGCTCCGAGCTGCGCCGCTTCGTCGAACTGGCCACCTGGGTGACGGTGAACGACTACGAAGGCCGCATGCTCTGCGAGCGCACGGGCCGGACCGCGCAGGAACTGTCGTGCTCGCACCTGCAGGGCGTCATCGTGACCCTGGGCGCGCAGGGCAGCGAAGTCTGGGTGCAGGGCCAGCTCACCCACGTGCCGCCGGTGCAGGCGCAGGAGGTCCTCGACCCCACGGGCTGCGGCGACGCCTTCCGCGGCGGCCTGCTCTACGGCCTGGAGCGCGGCTGGCCGCTGGTGCGCAGCGTCGCCCTGGGCAACCGCCTGGGCGCGCTGAAGATCGCCTGCCGTGGCGGGCAGAACCACCGGCTCGACGAGGTCGTGCTCGCCGAGCTGGAGGCCTGAACGGTCTGGCTTACTGCACCACCTGCGCCAGCGTGCCCGCCGCGTAGCGCGCGGCCATGTCCACCAGCGTCACGCCCTTGATCTTCGCCGCCTGGCCCTCGCAGCCGAACTCCAGGTAGCGCTGCTTGCACACCGCCTTGGCCGCCTCGCGCGCGGGCTTGAGCCATTCGCGGGCGTCGAACTTCTCCGGGTTCTCGGCGAGGAACTTGCGCACCGCCGCGGTCATCGCCAGGCGGATGTCGGTGTCGATGTTCACCTTGCGCACGCCGAACTTGATGGCTTCCTGGATCTCGCTCACCGGCACGCCGTAGGTTTCCCTCATCTTGCCGCCGTACTGGTTGATGAGGGCCAGCAGGTCTTGCGGCACCGACGACGAACCGTGCATCACGAGGTGGGTGTTCGGAATGCGCTTGTTGATTTCCTTGACGCGGCTGATGGCCAGGATGTCGCCCGTGGGCTTGCGCGTGAACTTGTAGGCGCCGTGGCTGGTGCCGATGGCGATGGCCAGGGCGTCGAGCTGCGTCGCCTTGACGAATTGCGCCGCTTCCTCGGGGTCGGTGAGCAGCGCCGAGTGATCGAGCTTGCCGACGGCGCCGTGCCCGTCTTCCTCGCCGGCCTCGCCGGTCTCCAGCGAACCCAGGCAGCCCAGTTCGCCCTCGACGGTGACGCCCACCTTGTGCGCCATCTCGACGACCTTGCGCGTGACGTCGACGTTGTAGTCGAACGTGGCCGGCGTCTTGCCGTCCTCGCGCAGCGAGCCGTCCATCATCACCGAGCCGAAGCCGAGGTCGATGGCGCCCTGGCAGATGGCCGGGGTCTGGCCGTGGTCCTGGTGCATCACCAGCGGGATCTGCGGATAGGCCTCGACCGCGGCCTGGATGAGGTGTTTGATGAACGCTTCGCCGGCGTACTTGCGTGCGCCTGCGCTGGCCTGCAGGATCACCGGCGCGCCGACCTCGGCGGCCGCCGACATCACGGCCTGCACCTGCTCGAGGTTGTTGACGTTGAAGGCCGGGATGCCGTAGCGGTGCTCGGCGGCATGGTCGAGCAGTTGACGCATCGAAACGAGTGGCATGGGGAACTCCGGGAGTTGCGGGATTGGGCAGCGAGATCGGGAACGGCCCGATTTTAGGTGGGAGCGCGCTCGCGGCGCGAGGCAGGGGCATCC
>DYOR01000096.1:2748-12688 GCA_020720385.1 Rubrivivax sp. | reverse complement strand
GGCGTGAAGGGAGCCGGCGTGAACGCGGGTGCCGCGATCACCCTGGACAACCTCACCGTGGCCTACGACGGCCACCCGGCCGTGCACCATGTCGTCGGCAGCTTCGAGCCGGGTTCGCTCACCGCCATCGTCGGCCCCAACGGTGCGGGCAAGACGAGCCTGCTGGCGGCCATCATGGGCCGCATCCGACCCGTTCAGGGTGCGGTGCGCATCGCCCCCGGCCTGCGCGAGCACATCGCCTGGTTGCCGCAGCAGTCCGAGATCGACCGCAGCTTCCCGCTGCGCGTGTTCGACCTCGTGGCGCTGGGCCACTGGCGTCGCATCGGCAGTTTTCGCGGGCTCGACGACAGCCAGCGCGACGAGGTCCATCGCGCCCTGGACGCCGTGGGCCTGGCGGGCTTCGAGCGCCGCGGCATCGGCGAGCTCTCGGCGGGCCAGTTCCAGCGCGTGCTCTTCGCCCGCGTGTTGCTGCAGGATGCGCAGGTGATCCTGCTCGACGAGCCCTTCAACGCCATCGACGCGCGCACCACCGCCGACCTGCTCGGTGTGGTGCAGCGCTGGCACGCGCAGGCGCGCACGGTGATCGCCGTGCTCCACGACCTGGACCAGGTGCGCGGGCATTTCGATCGCACCCTGCTCCTCGCCCGGCGCTGCGTCGCCTGGGGGCCGACGGCGCAGGTGCTGCGCGCCGAGAACCTGCTGCGCGCGCGCCACATGGCCGAAGCCTGGGACGACGAGGCGCCGCCGTGCCGGCAGGCGGCATGAGCGCGCCGGGCCGCTCCCAAGCGCTCATCCCGGAGTGCGCAGCACGGAGGGTAGTCCAGTGACCGCCTACGCGCTGCTCGTGCAGCCCTTCGCCGAGTACGCCTTCATGCGCCGCGCCCTCGTCGCCACGCTGGCGTTGGCGCTGGGCAGCGCGCCCATAGGCACGCTGCTCGTGCTGCGCCGCATGAGCCTGATGGGCGACGCCATGGCGCATGCGCTGCTGCCGGGCGTGGCGCTGGGCTTCCTCGCGGCCGGCTTCTCGCTGCCGGCGATGAGCCTCGGGGGCTTTGCCGCTGCGCTGGGCGTGGCGCTGGCCGCCGGTTTCGTCACCCGCGCCACGCGCCAGCGCGAGGACGCGAGCTTCGCTGCCTTCTACCTCATCGCGCTGGCGCTGGGGGTGCTGCTCATCTCCACGCGCGGCAGCAGCGTCGACCTCATGCACCTGCTCTTCGGCAGCATCCTGGCGGTGGACGACGCGGCGTTGCTGCTCATGGCCGGCGTGGCCAGCGCCTCGCTGCTCACGCTGGCGCTGGTCTACCGGCCGCTGGTGGTGGAGTGTCTGGATCCGGGCTTCCTGAAGAACATGGGCGGCGGCGGCACGTTCGTGCACGCGCTGTTTCTCGTGCTCACGGTGGCCAACCTGGTGGCGGGTTTCCAGGCGCTGGGCACGCTCATGGCGGTGGGGCTGATGATGTTGCCCGCCACCGCCGCGCGCTTCTGGGCCGCGGAAGTCTGGGGCCTGGCGCTGACCGCGGTGCTCATCGCCATCCTCTCGGGCCTGGCCGGGTTGCTGTTGTCGTATCACGCCCACTGGCCCTCGGGCCCGGCGATCGTGCTCGTGGCCGGTGGCGTCTACCTGCTGTCGCTGGTGGCCGGCCCGCGCGAAGGCCTGCTCTGGCAGCACCGGCGTCGTCGTTCTCACAAGGTGGCTTGAAATGGACATCTCTCGGCGCGCGGCTGCGGCGCTGCTGTGCTCGACCCCTTGGCTGGCGCCCGCCGCGCCCGCACCCGCGCCCGCCGCGCCCCCCTTGCGCGTGGTGGCGAGCTTTTCCATCCTCGCCGACATGCTGCGCGAGATCGGTGGCGCGGCGGTGCAGGTGAGCGCGCTGGTCGGGCCGGACGCCGACGCGCATGTCTTCGAGCCGCGCCCGGCCGATGCCCGGCAGCTGGCGCAGACCGAACTCGTGGTCATCAACGGCCTGGGCTTCGAAGGCTGGATCGAGCGCCTCGTGCACACCTCGGGCTACCGCGGGCCGCTGGTGGTGGCGAGCCAGGCCGTGGTGCCGCGGCGCCTGGGCACGGCACCCGACCCGCATGCCTGGCAGGACCTGGGCCACGCGCAGCGCTACGTGCAGACCCTGGCCGACGCCCTGGCCGCGGCGCGCCCGGCACAGGCCGCGCTGTTCCGCGCCCGTGCGGCCGAGTACGGCGCACGGCTGGCCGCGCTCGACGCCGAGATCCGCCGCGCGTTCGCCGCCGTGCCCCGGGAGCGCCGCCGCATCATCACCTCGCACGAGGCTTTCGGTTACTTCGCCGCCGCCTACGGCATCGAGTTCCTCGCCGCGCAGGGCCGCAACACCGACAGCGAGCCCTCGGCGGCCGACGTCGCCCGGCTCATCGACCAGATCCGCGCGCAGCGCGTGGCGGCGGTCTTCGTCGAGAACATCAGCGACCCGCGCCTGGTCGAACGCATTGCCCGCGAAGGGCGGGTGCGAGTCGGCGGAAGGCTTTATTCGGACGCGCTCTCGCCGCCGGGGACCGAGGCCGACACCTACCTGAAGATGATCGCCCACAACGCGCAGGCCATCCTGGTGGCGCTGAAGCCAGGCTCGGGCCGCTGAGGCAGCCGGCATGCGGTGCCGGTGCTGGGCGTGCGCGCGGGCCCGGGTTGCGGCGCGGCATGCAGCGTGTCAGCGTCTGGCGGCGTGGGCCACCACAAAGTCGGCAATCGCGGCGGTGTCGGCCAGCTCCAGCCGCGTCGTGCCCGCCACGGGCAGCGGGCCGTCGCTGGCGATGGCGGCGATGCCCGGCCAGTGCGGCCACAGGGGGGGCTTGCCCAGCGCGGGGCGCCACACTTCCAGCTTCGGGAAGTTGCCGTTCTTGAAGCCCTCCACGAGCACCAGGTCGCAGTGCTGCATGCGATCGAGCAGCTCGTCGAGCTCCGGTTCCGGCGCGCCGCGCAGCTCGTGCATCAGCGCCCAGCGGTCGTTGCCCAGCAGCAGCACTTCCTTGCAGCCGGCCTCGCGCAGGCGGTACGAGTCCTTGCCCGGCCGGTCGATGTCGACGTCCTTGTGGCTGTGCTTGATGAGCGAGAGCACCAGCCCGCGCGACGAGAGCTCGGGGACGAGGCGCTCGAGCAGCGTGGTCTTGCCCATGCCGGAGTGGCCGGCGATGCCGAGGAATTTCATGGGTGTGTCCGCCGGTAGGTGACGAAATCGAAGGCCATGCCGCCGGCGCCGCGATGGCTCTCGCGCGAGGCCTCGGTGAATTGCGCGCGCGGCCACTCGGGGAAGAAGGTGTCGCCGGCCAGGTCGGCGTCGACCTCGGTGAGCATGAGCGTGTGCGCGCGCGGCAGGGCCAGGGCGTAGAGCTGCGCGCCGCCGATGACGAACACGCGCGGCGCGTCGCCGGCCAGCGCCAGGGCGTCGTCCAGGCTGGCGGCGGTGTGCGCGCCTTCGAGCCGCTGCGCGCGGTCCGCGCTGAGCACGATGTTGCGCCGCCCGGGCAGGGGGCGGAAACGCGCGGGCAGCGAGTCCCAGGTCTTGCGCCCCATGATCACCGGGCAGCCCATCGTGGCTTCGCGAAAGTGACGCTGGTCCGCCGGCTCGTCGAAGAGCAGCGCGTTGCCGCGGCCGATGGCGCCGTTGCGCGCCACCGCGGCGATGAGGACGAGCTCGGGCGCCGCGCTCACACCGCCACCGGCGCCTTGATCGCCGGGTGCGGGTCGTAGCCCTGCACCTCGAAGTCCTCGAAGGCGTAGTCGAAGATCGAGTCCGGCCGGCGCTTGATCACCAGCGTGGGATAGGGCCGCGGCGCGCGCGCCAGCTGCGTGGCCACCTGCGCGTGGTGGTTGTCGTAGATGTGGCAATCGCCGCCGGTCCAGATGAACTCGCCCACCTCCAGCTCGCACTGCTGCGCCAGCATGTGCGTGAGCAGCGCGTAGCTGGCGATGTTGAAGGGCACGCCGAGGAAGATGTCGGCGCTGCGCTGGTAGAGCTGGCAGCTCAGCTTGCCCCGCGCCGAAGGCGAGTCAGCCGGTGCGACGTAGAACTGGAAGAAGGCGTGGCAGGGCAGGAGCGCCATCTTCGGCAGGTCGGCCACGTTCCAGGCGCTGACGATGAGGCGCCGGCTGTCGGGGTTGGTCTTCAACTGTTCGACCACCTGGGCGATCTGGTCGACGTGGCCGCCGTCGGGCGTGGGCCAGCTGCGCCACTGCACGCCGTACACGGGCCCGAGGTCGCCGTCGGGGCCGGCCCACTCGTTCCAGATGCTCACGCCGCGCTCCTGCAGCCAGCGCGCGTTGCCGTCGCCGCGCAGGAACCACAGCAGCTCGAGGATGATGCTCTTCAGGTGCACCTTCTTCGTCGTCACCAGCGGGAAGCCCTCGGCGAGGTCGAAGCGCATCTGGTGGCCGAAGACGCTCTTCGTGCCGGTGCCGGTGCGGTCGGCCTTGGCCACGCCGTGCGTGGCCACGTGGCGCATGAAGTCCTCGTACTGGGAGCGGGCAGGGCGGTCTGGCATGGCGGTGGATTATCGCGGCGCCGCTCTCTCGAGCAAATGTGGCTCCGCCACTTTGCTTGAACCCCCACGGGGGGCGGGCCGGCTCGGGCCGGCCCTGGGGGCGCTCAGGCGGTGGCGGCGGGCTGCAGCTCGAACTGCATCGCCGCGAGGCGCGCGTACAGGCCGCCGCGGGCGACCAGTTGCGCGTGCGTGCCGCTGTCGACGATGCGCCCGCCGTCCATGACGACGATGCGATCGGCGCGCAGCACGGTGGCCAGGCGGTGGGCGATGACCAGCGTCGTGCGGTCCTTCATCGCCGCCTCGAGCGCCGCCTGCACCACGCGCTCGCTCTCGGCATCCAGCGCGCTGGTGGCTTCGTCGAGCAGCAGCAGCGGCGGGTTCTTGAGCATCGCCCGGGCGATGCTGATGCGCTGGCGCTGGCCGCCCGACAGGCGCACGCCACGCTCGCCCAGGTAGGTGCCGTAGCCCTCGGGCAATGCGCTGATGAACTCGTGCGCGAAGGCCGCGCGGGCGGCGCCGATGACCTCTTCGTCGCTGGCCTGCGGCCGCCCGTAGCGGATGTTCTCCAGCGCACTCGTCGAGAACACCGTGCTGTCCTGCGGCACGATGCCGATGCGCTGGCGCAGCGCGGCCAGCGAGGTCTCCCTCAGGTCCACGCCGTCGACGCGGATGACGCCGCGCTGCGTGTCGTAGAAGCGCAGCAGCAGCTGCAACACGGTGCTCTTGCCGGCACCGCTGGGGCCCACCAGCGCGACCGTCTCGCCCGGGTTCACGACCAGCGAAAAGTCGTGCAGCGCGGCCTGCAGCGGCCGCGAAGGGTAGTGGAAGCCCACGCCTTCGAAGCTCAGCGCCGAACCGCCCTTGACCGTCGGCAGGAGCCGTGGCGCGGCCGGGTCGACCACCGGTGAGCGCGCCGCCAGCAGCTCCATCAGCCGCTCCGTGGCGCCGGCCGCGCGCAGCAGGTCGCCGTAGATTTCCGAGAGCACGGCCACGGCACCGACGAAGATGATGACGAAGACCACGGTCTGCCCAAGGTGCCCGGCGCTGATGCGCCCGGCGAGCACCGCCTGCGTGCCCTGGTACACGCCCCAGAGCAGCGCGCCGAAAGTGGCGGTGATCATGAAGGCGACGAGGAAGGCGCGCACCCGCGTGCGCTTGCGCGCCGTGTCGAAGGCCTCCTCTGTGCTGCGGTCGAAGCGCTCGGCCTCGCGCTGCTCCTGCACGTAGCTCTGCACCACCGGGATCTCGCTCAGCACCTCGGCGGCGATGGCGCTGCTGTCGGCGACGCGGTCCTGGCTGGCGCGGCTGAGCTTGCGCACGCGGCGGCCGAAGTACAGGCTGGGCAGGACCACCAGCACGAGGATGCCCAGCACCTGCGTCATCACCCAGGGGTTGGTGACGATGAGCGCGGCGAGCGCGCCGATGCCCATCACGGCGTTGCGCAGGCCCAGGCTGAGCGACGAGCCGACGACGGTCTGCACCAGCGTGGTGTCGGTGGTCAGGCGGCTGAGCACCTCGCCGGTCTTGGTGCTCTCGAAGAACTCGGGGCTCTGGCGCAGCACATGGGCGTAGACGGCGTTGCGCAGGTCGGCGGTGATGCGCTCGCCGAGCCAGCTCACGATGTAGAAGCGCGCCGCCGAGAACAGGCCCAGGGCCGCCGCCACGGCGAAGAGGGCGAGGAAGTGCTCGCGCAGCTGCATCACGCGCGCACCCGGATCGGCCGCCACCAGGCCTTGGTCGATGAGGGTCTTCAGGGCCACCGGGAAGAGCAGGGTGCTCACCGCGGCGAGCACGAGAAAGAGGCCGGCCAGGGCCACGCGACCACGGTAGGGGCGGATGAACGGCAGCAGGCCGGAGAGCGACTTGGGCGAGGCTGCCGCGGCGCGTGAGGTGTCTTTGGCCATGGCCGCGAGTCTATGCGGCACGCCGCACTGGGAGCCGGTGATGGGCGTCGCGTGCCCCGGGCCGGATGTGGTCCACCCCCACATCCGCGCGGCCCTTCAGTTTGGCCGGTTGTGGTCGAATACAGGCTGACGACGCGCTCGATGAATTCCGCCAAGCCTCCCTCGACCTCCCGGGTCGCCCCGCCGGCCGCCCTGGAGCGCGCCGCCATGCCGCCGCCCGCGGGGTCGGCGGCGTCGGTGCCGGGTGCTGCGGGCGCGCGCGTGTCGCTCGGCCTGGCCGGCGCGCTCGCCGCGCTGGGCGCGGTGCTCGTCGCGGCGCTGGCCGCCTGGGCCCTGCAAGCCTGGCTCGGCCTGCCTGCGCGCTGGCTCGCCCCGGCGGCCGCGGCGTTGGGGGTGCTGGGCGCGGTGCTGCCGCTGGGCTGGCTGGTGTGGCGCGTGGCACGGGATGGCGAGCCCGCGCCCGAGCGTGCCGGCTCCGGCCTGGCACCCGAGGTGGGCGTGGAGCGCACGCTGTTCATGGACCTGGCCGAACGCGAATGGGGCCGCGCGCGGCGCTACGGCACGGGAGCGGCGTTGCTGCTCGTCGACGTCGACCGCTTTGCCCACCTGTGCGAGGCGCGCGGTTTTGCCGCTGGCGACGCCGTGCTCGATGAACTGCTGCGCCAGACCGCGCCCAGCCTGCGCACGGCCGACGTGCTCACGCGCCTGGGCGACGCGCAGATGGCGATCTTCCTGGCGCATGCGGACGCCACCGGCGCGCTCGACGTGGCCGAGCGCATCCGCGAGCGCAGCGAGCAGCTCGAGGTGCCGTTCCGTCCCCAGGGGCTGCGCATCACGGTGAGCGTGGGCGTGGCCCACCTGCGGCCGGCGCACCTGAACCTGCGCGCGCTCATCGACGACGCCGAGGACGCGCTGGCCGTGGCCCGCCAGGCCGGGGGCAACTGCGTGCGCGCGGCGCCGGTGGAGCTGGGCCGCTCGCGCAGCGGCTCCTGGCGCGACGACCACCGGGCGCGGCCGAAGTAGGCCGCGGCGCGGCGGGCCTGGTGGCCCTCAGCGCAGGCGCAGCGGCGCCGCGTAGCCCGTCATCTCCAGGTAACCCAGGCCGACGCGGCGGCCTCGCGCGTCGAGCAGCTCGCTCAGCCCCTCCCAGTACACCGTGCCCGTGCTCGCCGAGCCGTCGAGCTCCTGCGCATCGAGCAGCGCGCGCACCTCGAAGGGCCCGGCAGGTGTGCGCAGCCGCCAGTGCACCGGGTAGGCAGCCCCGCTGGCCGGGCTGCGCCAGCGGCGCACGGCGCTGAACTGCAGCGCCTCGGGTGCAAAGACCACGGCCGTGCCGCCCGCGGGCCGCCAGCTGCCCCCGGCCCACAGCGCGCTGCCGTCGCGCCGGCGCAGCACGAAGGCGGTGAGGGCGCTGCCGTCGGCCAGGTTCATGCCCACCCAGTCCCAACCCACCGCCTGCGGGTGCAGGATCGCCTCGCTCCACTCGTGGTCCAGCCAGGCGCGGCCCTCGCCGGTGACGGCGCCGCCGGGCATGGCGATGCGGCCGCCGGCAGCGAGCTGCGGCTCGCTGTAGTAGTGGCTCGCCTGGCGCTCGTCGGGGCCCTTGCGCGAGTAGCCGGCCTCGCCCTGCAGCAGCAGGGCCTGAGTGCGGACCAGGCGCAGTTCCAGGCTGAAGTCGCGCGCCGGCAGTTGCGCATGCCAGGCGCTGCCCGCGTCGCGCAAGGACCAGGGCCCCAGACGCAGCTCGCCACCCTCGACGCTGGCGCTGCCGAGCACGGCACCGGGCGCGCCGTTCCAGCGCGCGATGCGCTGGTCGTGCAGGTGGCGGTGGCCGGCGAGGTCGGTGACCGCGGCGTGGGCGAAGAGCAGCTGGCGTGCGGCAAAGCGCCCCGGCGTGTCCTGCGCGAATCCGCTGCGGCTGCGGAAGAAGGTGAGCTGGAAGCCATGCGTGGGCTCGCCCAGGCGGCCGAGCCAGCCGGTCGCATACCACCACTCGGTGCGCGCGGCCAGGTGCGCGCCGTGGTCGCGCGGGAACCCGAGCGGGCGCCCACGGTGGATCTCGGCAAGGGCCTCGCCTGCGGTGGCGCCTGGCGTGGCGGCGGCCGCCGCGCTGGCGGCCGTGGCGGGTCTCGCAGCGGCTGCCGCCGCCACGCTTGCGCCAACCGCGGGCCATGCGGCCAGCTGCAGCAGCCAGCGTCGCCGGTGCGGGTTCACCAGTCCTCACCCACCGAGCGCACGGCGGCACGCGAGGCGGCGCGGCGCGCGCTGAACGCCGCGGTGGCGGTGCCGGCGAGCACCACGCCCGCGGCCAGCAGCGCCAGCCGGCCCCAGGGCACGACGAGGTCCATGGACCAATGAAAGCTCTGCGGGTTGACGACGTGGACCAGGATCACGCTCACCGCCAGGCCCAGCACCAGCCCCACCAGCGCGCCGGCGGCGACCCAGGCCAGGCCCTCGCCGGCGACCACGGCGACGATCTGCCTTCGTGTCAGGCCGAGGTGGGTGAGCAGGCCGAATTCCTTGCGCCGCGCCAGCACCTGCGCCGAAAGGCTGGCGGCGATGCCCACCAGGCCGATGACGATGGCCACCGCCTGCAGGTAAGTGGTGACGGCGAAGCTGCGGTCGAAGATGCGCAGCGTGAAGCGGCGCAGCTCGGCGCTGGAGCCGAATTCGAGCATCGCCGGGTCCGGCAGCAGGGCGCGCAGCGCCTGCTTCACGGCGTCGGGCGAGGTGCCCGGGGCGAGCCACAGCGCCAGGTCGTTGATGCGCGTGTCGCCGCTCAGACGGCGGTAGTCGGCGTCGTCCATGACCACGCTGCCGAACTGGCGTGCGTAGTCGCGCCACACGCCGCGCACGCGCACCGGCACGCGCTGCCCGGCCAGGGGCAGTTCGACGAGCCGGCCTTCGTCCGCGCCGTACAGCGCCACCATGGCCTCGCTGACGAAGACGCCGATCTCGCCGGGCCGCGCGGGCAGCGGCGGCCGCAGCAGCGGCAGCGTTGCCTGGGGCATGGGCCGGGCCATGAGCGTGGCGGCCGGGCGGCCCGGGACCATCTCCAGGGCGCGCACGCGCGTGGCCTGCACGCGCTGCACGCCGGCCACGGCTGCCGCGAGCTGCGCGAACTCGGGCGGCAGCCAGGCCTGCTCGGCGGCCGCGTTGGTGGAGGCGCCGCGCGCGTAGAGGTCGGCCGGCAGCATGCCCACGAGCCAGTCGCTCACGCCGCTGCGAAAGCTCGCCACCATCACCGTCAGCGCCACCGACAGCGCCAGGCTCGCCACCACACCGGCCACCGCGGCGCTGGCGGTGCGGCGCTGGAAGCGTGCGCGCTGCAAGGCGAGCAGGGGCAGGGCGCCGCGCACGGCGGGCGCCGCGGCGAGCAGCGCGTGCACCACCGCGGGCACCAGGGCCACGCCGCCGAAGAGCAGTGCAGCCACCGCGAGGTAGGCCGCCAGGGGCAAGCCGGCGATGGGTGGCAGCAAGGCCGCGGCGCCCGCCGCGGCGATGAGCACCAGCCCCGGCCAGACCGGCGG
>DYOR01000096.1:0-2738 GCA_020720385.1 Rubrivivax sp. | reverse complement strand
CTGCCGCCAGGCGTGCCCAGGCCCTTGAGTGCCAGCGCCGGCGCCAGCCGTTCGGCCTGGCGTGCCGGCCACCAGCCGCCGGCCACGGCCGACGCCGTGCCCAGCAGCGCAAAGCCCGCTGCGCCCCAGGCGCCGATGCGCAGCACTGGCGCGATGCCGGGGAAGTAGCCCCCGCCCAGGTCGCCGGCGAGCCAGCGCAGCGCGGCGGCGGCCAGGCCGGCGCCGAGCAGCAGGCCCAGCGCGCTGCCCAGCACGCCGATCAGCGCGCATTCGGCCAGCACCCAGGTGCGCCGCTGCGCCGCGGTGAGGCCGAGCACGCCGAGCAGCGCAAAGGTCGGCGTGCGCTGCGCCACCGACAGCGAGACCACCGAGAAGACGAGGAAGACGCCGACGAGCAGCGCCACCAGCGCCAGCACCGTGAGGTTCACGCGGTAGGCGCGCGAGAGCTCGGCCACGTGCTCCCCGGCCTCCGCGGCCGTGGCCGGCTGAACGCTGGCGGGCAGGGCCAGCCGCGCCAGCAGCGCGCCGCGCTCGGTGCCGGGGGCCAGGCGCAGGTCGATGCGCGTGATGCGCCCGAGGCTGGCGAACTCGCGCTGCGCGCCGGCGAGGTCCATGACGACGAGCGGCGTGCCACCGGCCGGCACCGCGCCGGCCACGCGCAGGCGGCGCCAGCCCGGGCCCGCCTGCAACTGCAGCGCCGCGCCGTCGGCCAGGCCGAGCTGGGCGCGCGCCGCCGGGTTGACGAACACCGCCTGGGGGTCGAGGAAGACGAGGCGGTCCTCGCCTGGTGCGGGCTGCGGCAGCAGGCCGGGCGCCATCGGTGCGGCGAGCAACACGTCCAGCCCGAGCACGCGCAAGGGCACGCGCCGACCGTCGGCGCCGCGGGCGTAGGTGTCGATCTCCAGCACCGGGCTGGCCGCCTGCACTGCGGGGTCGGCGGCGACGCGTTCCCACAGCGCGTCGGCAAAGCCCTCGCGCGGCCCGCGCAGGCTCAGGTCGGGCTGGCCGCTGGCGGCGTTCACGGCGGCGGAGAACTCGTGCAGCGCCGAGCCGTTGATGAGGTGCACCGAATACGCCAGCGCCACGCCCAGCGCCACGGCGAGCAGGGCCACGCCGTGGCGCCAGGGGTGGTGGCGCCACTCGCGCACGATGAGCAGGCGCAGCAGCGACATCGCCCGCCTTTCAGGCGCCGCCGCCGGCCACGCCGGCGGGCGTGAGGCGCAGCACGCGGTCGGCACGCGCCGCCGCGGCGGCGGAATGCGTCACCAGCAGGCAGGCCGCGCCGGCCTCGTGCACCTGGGCACGCAACACGGCCAGCACGCGCTCGGCGGTGTCGGGGTCGAGGTTGCCGGTGGGCTCGTCGGCGAGGATCAGCGCCGGCGCGTGCACCACGGCGCGGGCGATGGCCACGCGCTGCAGTTGCCCGCCCGAGAGCTGCGCCGGCAGCCGCTCACCCAGGCCGTCCAGCCCCACCGCGGCGAGCATGTGCCGCACGCGCGCCCCGTCGTGCCGGCCGAGCAGGCGCAGCGGCAGGCTCACGTTCTCCGCCACCGTGAGATGCGGCAGCACGTGGAAAGCCTGGAAGACGAAGCCCAGTTGCGCGCGGCGCAGGCGCGCGCAGCCGTCGTCGTCGAGCGTGTCGAGGTCGACGCCGGCGATGACCACGCGGCCCGCGTCGGCACGCTCCAGCCCGGCGATGCAGTTGAGCAGGGTCGACTTGCCCACGCCCGACTCGCCGAGCAGGGCGACGAACTCGCCGCGGGCCAGCGCCAGCGTCACGTCGTGGAACACGGGGGTGGCGTCGAAGCGCTTGGCCAGGGCCTGGATCTGCAGCATGGTCGGCGCCGATGATGCCCCATCGTCGCGCGCTGGCGCGCGCCGCTGCGAGACGCGGTCGCGCCGACCCTGCGTGCTATCGTCCCCGCAGTCATTTCTGCGCGAGGAGGGCCGCGTCCATGGCCTACGAAATCGATCTGTCCGGCCGCGTGGCCTTCATCACCGGTGCGTCCAGCGGCCTGGGCGCGCAGTTCGCCAGGACCCTGGCCGCCGCCGGTGCCGGCGTGGTCATGGCGGCGCGGCGCGTGGAGCGCCTGAAGACGCTGCGCGCGGAGATCGAAAGCCTGGGCGGCGACGCCCACGTGGTGGGACTGGACGTGACCGACCCGGCGAGCATCCGCGCGGCCGTGGCGCATGCCGAGACCGAGATGGGCGCGATCGACATCCTGGTCAACAACTCGGGCGTGAGCACGACACACAAGCTCACCGACGTGACGCCCGAGGACTACGACTTCATCATGAACACCAACACCCGCGGCGCGTTCTTCGTCGCCCAGGCGGTGGCCAAGCGCATGATCGCGCGCAGCAAGGGCGAGGCGCCGGGCACCTACACCGGCGGGCGCATCGTGAACATCGCCTCGATGGCCGGCCTGCGCGTGCTGCCGCAGATCGGCGTGTATTGCATGAGCAAGGCCGCCGTGGTGCACATGACGCGCGCCATGGCGCTGGAGTGGGGGCGCTTCGGCATCAACGTGAATGCCATCTGCCCGGGCTACATCGACACCGAGATCAACCACCTGCACTGGAAGACCGAGGCGGGCAAGAAGCTCATGAACATGCTGCCGCGCAAGCGCGTGGGCACGCCGGCGGACCTGGACGCGCTGCTGGTGACGCTGTGCGCCAAGCAGAGCCACTTCGTCAACGGCGCGGTGATCGCGGCCGACGACGGCTTCGGCGTCTAG
>DYOR01000095.1 GCA_020720385.1 Rubrivivax sp. | reverse complement strand
CTTCACAAGCTCTCAGGGCTGGGTGAAGCGGTCGCCCGCGCGCACCGGATCCTGCACGTTGAGGATGAGGGCGTAGGACACGCGCTCGAAGACGCGGAAGACGAAGAGCATGCCGTGACGCTCGTCGGGCAGGCGCAGCGCGGGCTTGCCCGCGCTGGTCTTGTCGACCATGTCCGCGCCCTTGCGCCACAGGGCGAGCACATGGCCGCGCTCCACGCCGTCGCGCTTGCCGCGGTTGAGCGACACGACCTGGTTCTGCCCGGCGCGCAGCCCGTCGCCGTAGATGGAGACGATCTGGCCGGCCAGCGCGCCTTGCGGTGCGTGCGGCACGTAGGCCACCAGTTCCTGCTGCGGCACGGGCGAGAGGCGGTCGCCCACGCCGGCCTCGAGCCGCGTGCTGGTGATGCGGAAGGTGTCGGGCACCACGGCCGCGCCTTCCACGCTGCCCGGGCGCACGTGCTCGGCGGTGCCGACGTAGCGGCCCTCGAAACCCAGCACCTCGCGCGTGCCCGGGTCGGTGAGCGGGGTGAGTTCGCGGAAGAGGCGGAAATCGCGCGCCCCGCCGAGGTCGCCGCGCACGTAGGCCGTCTCACCGCGCGAGACCATCACGCGGCCCTCCTGCGTGGCGACGATGCGCGGGGCGGCGGCCAGCTCGTTGGTGTCGAACACCGCCGCCTCGTCGAGGAAGGGGCCGATGAGGTGCAACGGCACGGCGGCGATGGCGCCGCCCGGCAGCAGCTCGCTGCGCACGTGCGGCGACAGGCGCACGGTGTTGGTGGGCACGCCCGCGCCGCCTTGCGCCACGCGCAGGGTGGCGCGGCCGTCCTTGCGTTCGAGCACCAGCACCTGGCCGGGGTAGATGAGGTGCGGGTTGCGGATCTGTTCCAGGTTCATGCCCCACAGCTCGGGCCAGCGCCAGGCGCTCTTGAGGAAGAGCGAGGAAATGCCCCACAGCGTGTCGCCACGCTGCACGGTGTGCGCATCGGGCGCGTTGGGCGCCAGGTCCGCGAGCGGCACGCCGGCCTGGGCCACGCGCTGCGCCGTGGCGCGCCATTCGGGGGTCACCGGCAGGCTGCCCGCCTGCGCGCTGGCCACGCCATGCACGCTGCCCAGCGCCAGGCAGGTGGCCACGGTGCGCCAGGCCAGGCCCAGGCCCATGGAGGCGCGCGCGGCACCACGACGATCGCAATTGCTCATTGAAGTACCTTCGTGCGCTGCGTTCCGGATGGCGCCCTGCGGACCGCCGGTGAAGAGGCTCATGACGCGTGTGTCTCCGGGCGATAGGACCGGCGCTGGCCGGTGGGAAAATGCCCCGTGGCATGTGGCCATCGGCCGCCCGCAGTGTGACGGCTGGCGGTGACAGCGACAATGCTCATATGGTTTCACAGATTCTGCCCGTAAACCCTTGATGCCGCAACGAAACCGGCGGCCCGCACGCCGCTCCACCGAGGCCAAACGCACGCTGCACGTTGCGCCCGGTCCACAGCTGTTGCGAGCTGTTTCGCCACCCCCCGAATCCTGCTTCCCATGGCCTTGCTAAGCATCCTGCGCTATCCCGACCCCCGTCTGCACACCGTGGCGCGCGCCGTCGCGCAGGTCGACGAGCGCATCCGCCGCCTCGTCGACGACATGCTGCAGACCATGTACGGGTCCGATGGCGTCGGCCTGGCGGCGACGCAGGTGGATGTGCACGAGCGCGTCATCGTCATGGACACCTCCGAGCAGCACGACCAGCCGCTCGTGCTCATCAACCCCGAGATCACCTGGCGCAGCGCCGAGATGGCCTTGAACGAGGAGGGCTGCCTGTCGGTGCCGCAGGTCTACGACCGCGTCGAGCGCCACGCCAGCGTAATAGTGCGTGCGCTCGACCGCGCGGGCCGGGCCTTCGAGCTCGACGCCCAGGGGCTCACCGCGGTGTGCGTGCAGCACGAGATGGACCACCTGCTGGGCCATGTCTTCGTCGAATACCTCAGCCCGCTCAAGCGCGACCGCATCCGCACGCGGATGCTGAAGAAGGCGCGCGAAGAGCTGCGCGCACGCTGAGGCCGGCATGCGCATCGCCTTCGCCGGCACGCCCGAGTTCGCCCGCACGGCGTTGGCCGCACTGCTCGATGCCGGGCACGAGCTCGTCCTCGTCCTCACCCAGCCCGACCGGCCCGCGGGCCGCGGCATGAAGCTGCAGGCCTCGCCGGTGAAGCAGTTGGCGCTCGAGCGCGCTGTGCCGCTGGCCCAGCCGCGCAGCCTGCGCCTGGACGGCAAGTTCCCCGAGGACGCCGCCGCCGCGCGCGCGGCGCTGCGGGACGCGGCACCCGCGGTGATGGTGGTGGCCGCCTACGGTCTCATCCTGCCCGAGTGGGTGCTGGCGCTGCCGCGCCACGGCTGCCTCAACATCCACGGCTCGCTGCTGCCGCGCTGGCGCGGGGCGGCGCCGATCCAGCGCGCCATCGAGGCCGGGGACGCCGCCACCGGCATCACCATCATGCAGATGGACGCCGGCCTGGACACCGGCGCCATGCTCCTGGCCGAGGCCACCCCGATCGGCGCGCAGGACACCGCGGCCAGCTTGCACGAGCGCCTGGCGGCCATCGGAGCGCGGCTCGTGGTGCAGGCGCTCGCCGATGTGGAGCGCGGTGCGCTGCGTCCCCAGGACCAGCCCGCGACGGGCGCCACCTATGCGCGCAAGATCGACAAGGCCGAGGCGGCGATCGCCTGGCACGAGCCGGCCGTGGTGCTGGAGCGCCGGCTGCGCGCCTTCGACCCCTTCCCGGGCTGCACCACCGAGCTGGCGGGGCAGGCGCTCAAGGTCTGGCGCGGCCGCGTGGTTCCCGGCCCGGGCAGGCCGGGGCAGGTGCTGGCGGCGGATGACGGGCGCATCGTGCTTGCCTGCGGGCAGGGCGCGCTCGAGCTCCTCGAGCTCCAGCTCGCCGGCGGCCGGCGCATCGCCGCGCGGGACTTCCTGCAGCGCCATCCCTTGGCGCCTGACTGACGCTGACGCTGGCGCGGGGCGCGCGGGCATGGGGCGCTCAAGCCCGGGCCCGAGGCGGCCGATAACGAAGGCAGATCCGCCCTGCCTTGAAACCATGCGCCAACTCACCCTCACGCTGCTCCTCGCCAGTTCCCTCGGCATGGCAGGTTGCGACATGCTGGGCATCGAATCCGCCACCGTCGTCGCCGCGCGCCGCGAGGCCGAAGGCAAGGCGGTGGGGGCCGGGTGCCGGCATGCGGCGCGCTCGGTGGAAGACTGCTACGGACAGAACAAACGCGCGGACAAGGCGGCGGTCTTCGCCGGCTGGCGCGAGATGAACGACTACATGCGCGAAAACAAGCTCGAGGCCATGCCCGCCGCCGACGAACGTCCCGTGGCCCTGGCCGCCGCCGCCGAGCATGGCGAGGCCGTGCCCGGTGAGGGCAGCAAGAGCGAGAAGTCGGACAAGGTGGACAAGGTGGACAAGGCCGAGAAGCCTGGCAAGGCTGCACCGAAGGCCGCTGCGAAGCACTGAAGCCGCAGTTCGTCGCCGCGTCGCGCCGGCGTCGCGGCCCCGCGACAGGGCGTGGCGACAATGCACGGGTGAGCGCCGCCCCCACCGCATCCACGCCCCTGTGGCGCCATCCCGAATTTGCGCGTGGCTCGCGCGAGATGCTGGGCACGGCCATCGGCATCGCCGCCTGGGGCCTGATCACCGGCGTGGCCATGGGCAAGAGCGGGCTGCCCTTGCCGCTCATGGCCTTCATGTCGCTGGTGGTCTTCGCCGGCAGCGCGCAACTCGCCGTGCTGCCGCTGCTCGGCAGCGGTGCGCCGGTATGGGTGGTGTGGGCCACGGCGCTGTGCGTGAACCTGCGCTTCGTCATCTTCAGCGCGCAGTGGCGGCCCTACTTCATCGGCTACCCGCGCGGCCAGCGCTGGCGCCTGGCCTATTTCACGGCCGACCTGAACTACGTCATGTTCATGCACCGCTTCCCCGAGCCGCGGCCTTCGGCGGAGCAACTGCCCTACTTCTGGGGCGGCGTGGCCACCAACTGGACGGCCTGGCAGCTGCCCTCGATGCTCGGCATCTTCCTCGCCGACGTGGTGCCCGTGCACTGGGGTTTCGGCTTCGCCGGCACGCTGGCCTTGCTCGGGCTGGCGGCCTCGCTGCTCACCGACCGCGCTACCGCGGTGGCCGGCGCGGTGGCTGGCTGCGCGGCGGTGGCGGCCTATGCGCTGCCCTTCAAGCTCAACATCGTCGTGGCCATCGCCGCGGCGGTGGCCATGGGCCTGCTCATCGACCATTCGGCACCGCGCGAGCCCAGGCCGGCGGACGACGCGACATGACGGCACACTGGGAAACGCTGCTCGCCATCGTCGGCCTGGCCGTGCTCACGCTGGCCACGCGCGGCTTCTTCTTCCTCGGCGAGCGCGAGATCCCCATCCCGGCGTGGCTGCGCCAGGGCCTGCGCTACGCGCCGCTGGCGGCGCTGGCGGCGGTGGTCGTGCCCGAGATCGTCATGCAGCAGGGCCGGGTCATCACCACCTGGCACGACGCGCGCCTGTTCGCCGCCGCGGCCGGCGCGGCCTGGTTCTGGCGTCGCCGCGGCATCCTCGGCACCATCCTCGTGGGCATGGCCGTGCTGCTGCCGCTGCGCCTGGGCCTGGGCTGGTAGGGCGTGCCTAGAATCGGCCACCGATTGACTGGAGAGAGACCATGAATGTGCTGCGTCTGGCCGATCTGATTGCACAGGGCCGCGTTGCCGGCAAGCGCGTCTTCATTCGCGCCGACCTCAACGTGCCGCAGGACGACAGCGGCCGCATCACCGAGGACACGCGCATCCGCGCCAGCGTGCCTTGCATCCGCATGGCGCTGGATGCCGGCGCGGCGGTGATGGTGACTTCGCACCTGGGCCGCCCGACGGAAGGGGCCTTCAAGCCCGAGGACACGCTGGCTCCGGTGGCTGCGCGCCTGGGCGAGCTGCTCGGCCCGCCTTACGAGAAGGGCGTGCCGCTGGTGGCGAACTGGGTCGATGGCGTGACGGTCGCCGCGGGGCAGGTGGTGCTGCTCGAGAACTGCCGCGTGAACAAGGGCGAGAAGAAGAACGACGAGGCCCTGGCGAGGAAGATGGCGGCCTTGTGCGACGTCTACGTCAACGACGCCTTCGGCACCGCGCACCGTGCCGAAGCGACGACCTACGGCATCGCGCAGTACGCGCCGCTGGCCTGCGCCGGCCCGCTGCTGGCCGCCGAGATCGACGCCATCACCAAAGCCCTGGCGCACCCGAAGCGGCCGCTGCTGGCCATCGTCGCCGGCAGCAAGGTGAGCACCAAGCTCACCATCCTGCAGGCGTTGTCGAGCAAGGTCGACGGCCTCATCGTCGGCGGCGGCATCGCCAACACCTTCATGCTTGCGGCGGGCCTGCCCATCGGCCGTAGCTTGGCCGAGCCCGACCTGTTGGACCAGGCCAAGGCGGTGATCGCGGCGATGAAGGCACGCGGCGCGGCCGTGCCCATCCCCACCGACGTGGTCGTGGCCAAGGCCTTCAAGGCCGACGCGCCGGCCACGGTGAAGGCCGCTGCCGACGTCGCCGCCGACGACCTCATCCTGGACATCGGCCCGCAGACCGCGGCGCTGCTGGCCGGCCAGCTCAAGGCGGCAGGCACCATCGTCTGGAACGGCCCGGTGGGCGTGTTCGAGTTCGACGCCTTCGCCCATGGCACCGAGACCGTGGCGCGCGCCATTGCCGCGAGCCCGGCATTCAGCATCGCCGGCGGCGGCGACACGCTGGCGGCGATCGCCAAGTACGGCATCGACAAGGACATCGGTTACATCTCCACCGGCGGCGGCGCCTTCCTCGAAGTGCTCGAGGGCAAGACCCTGCCGGCGTTCGAAATCCTGGAGCGGCGCGCGCAAGGCTGACCTTGATCTGACTGGGCTAGTCCGCCCGCCGATCCGCAGTAATCTCGGCAGCTTCACCCTGGAACGAGGAAACTGCCGTGTCCAAACCACTCTCCGACGCGGAGCAAGCGCTGCGCGAGGCCGCGCTCGAATATCACCGCTCGCCCACGCGCGGCAAGATCTCGGTCACGCCGACCAAGCCGCTGTCCAACCAGCGCGACCTGTCCCTGGCCTACTCGCCCGGCGTGGCCTATGCCTGCCTGGCGATCGAGAAGGACCCGTCGCTGGCCGCCGAGTACACCAGCCGCGGCAACCTGGTGGCGGTGATCACCAACGGCACGGCCGTGCTCGGCCTGGGCGACATCGGCCCGCTGGCCGGCAAGCCGGTGATGGAAGGCAAGGGCTGTCTGTTCAAGAAGTTCGCCGGGGTCGACGTCTTCGACATCGAACTGGCCGAACGCGACCCGGACAAGATCATCGAGATCGTCGCCGCGCTCGAACCCACGCTGGGCGGCGTGAACCTCGAGGACATCAAGGCCCCCGAGTGCTTCTACATCGAGAGCAAGCTGCGCGAGCGCATGAACATCCCGGTGTTCCACGACGACCAGCACGGCACCGCCATCATCAGCTCGGCGGCCCTGCTCAACGGGCTGGAACTGGTGGGCAAGAAGATCGGCGAGGTCAAGCTCGCGGTCTCGGGTGCCGGCGCGGCGGCCATCGCCTGCCTGGACGTGATGGTGGGTCTGGGCATCAAGCGCGAGAACGTCTTCGTCTGCGACAGCAAGGGCGTGATCTACGAGGGCCGCCCGGGCAAGCTCGACGAGTCCAAGCAGCGCTACTGCCAGAAGACCACGGCGCGCACGCTGGCCGACGTGGTCAAGGGCGCCGATGTCTTCCTCGGCTGTTCCACCGCCGGGGTGATGACGGGCGAGATGGTCTCCAGCATGGCCAGCCAGCCCATCATCCTGGCACTGGCCAACCCCGAACCCGAGATCCGCCCCGAACTGGCCCGGGCCGCGCGGCCCGACTGCATCATCGCCACCGGGCGCAGCGACTACCCCAACCAGGTGAACAACGTCCTGTGCTTCCCGTACATCTTCCGCGGCGCGCTGGATTGCGGCGCGACGAAGATCACCGACGCCATGAAGCTGGCCTGCGTGCGCGAGATCGCCGACCTGGCCAAGGCCGAGGCCAGCGACGAGGTTGCCGCCGCCTACCAGGGCAAGGAACTCAAGTTCGGGCCCGAGTACATCATTCCCACGCCCTTCGACGTGCGCCTGATCCTGCGCATCGCGCCGGCGGTGGCCAAGGCGGCGGCCGAATCGGGCGTGGCGACCAGGCCGATCACCGACTACGAAGCCTATCGCCAGAGCCTGGGCCGTTTCGTCTACCAGACCGGCATGTTCATGCGCCCGGTCTTCGCCGCGGCCAAGTCGCGGCCGGCGCGCGTGGTCTACGCCGAGGGCGAGGACGAGCGCGTGCTGCGCGCGGTGCAGGTGGTGCTCGACGAGGGCCTGGCCAAGCCCATCCTGGTGGGCCGGCCCGACGTGGTGAAGATGCGCATCGAGCGCTCCGGGCTGCGCTTGCAGATCGGGCGCGACTTCGAGATCTGCGACCCCGAGCACGACCCGCGTTTCCGCGAGTACTGGGAGCTCTACCGCAGCCTCATGGCGCGCGAGGGCGTCACGCCCGAGGTCGCCAAGGCCGCGGTGCGGCGCTCCAACACGCTCATCTCGGCGCTCATGCTGCGCCGCGGCGAGGCCGATGCGCTGCTGTGCGGCCTGGTCGGTCGCTACGACGCGCACCTGGACCACGTGCGCCAGGTCATCGGCCGCACGCCCGGCGGGCGCACCATGGCGGCGATGAACGCGCTGATGATGGACCAGCACACGCTGTTCATCGCCGACACCTTCGTCAACGAGGAACCCAGCGCCGAGGAGCTCGCCGACATCGCGCAGATGGCGGCGGCGGAGGTGCGGCGCTTCGGTCTGCCGCCCAAGGTGGCCTTCCTCTCGCACTCGATCTTCGGTTCGTCCTCGCGCCCGTCGGCGCAACGCATGCGCGCAGCCCACGCGCTCTTCCGCTCGCGCTCGCCCGACATCGAGTGCGACGGCGAGATGCAGGGCGATGCCGCGCTCTCCGAGAGCGTGCGCCGCGACTTCCTGCCCGAGACCACGCTCAGCGGCGCGGCCAACCTGCTCGTGCTGCCCAACCTCGACGCGGCCAACATCCTCTTCAACGTGCTCAAGGCCACCGGCGGGCATGGCGTCACGGTGGGGCCGATCCTGCTCGGCGCGGCGCGGCCGGTGCACATCCTCACGCCCTCGGCCACGGTGCGCCGCATCGTCAACATGACGGCACTGGCAGTGGCCGATGCCGCCGAGGCCGCCAGCGCCAGCGCGCTGCGCACTTGACCTTCGACAAAGCGCCGCCACCGCTGCGGCATACGCTAGCCCGGTGACCCCGGCGCCCAACGGGCGCCGGCGGTGACGGTCTGGCGCTGGTGCCCGTCAGCACCCTGCCTGCCAGGCCCAGGACAGGAGCAGCGCATGGACACCCCGGCCAAGTTCGTCTATCTGTTCGGCGGCGCGCGCACCGAAGGGGCCGCCGCGATGAAGAACCTGCTCGGCGGCAAGGGCGCCAACCTGGCCGAGATGTGCCGCCTGGGCATTCCCGTGCCCCCGGGCTTCACCCTCAGCACCGAGGCCTGCACGCTCTACACCGGGCAGGGCCGGGCGCAGGCATTCGAGCACATCCAGGCGCAGGTGCTGCAGGGCGTGGCCTTCCTCGAGCAGCAGATGGGCCGGCGCTTCGGCGATGCCGCCGACCCGCTGCTGCTCTCGGTGCGCTCGGGCGCGCGCGCCTCGATGCCCGGGATGATGGACACCATCCTCAACCTCGGCCTCAACGATGCCGCGGCCCTCGGCCTGGCCGAGCGCAGCGGCAACCCGCGCTTCGCCTGGGACTCCTACCGCCGCTTCGTGCAGATGTACGGCGACGTGGTGATGGGTCTCAAGCCGGTGTCCAAGGAGGACCACGACCCCTTCGAAGTGATCATCGACATGGTCAAGGAAGGCAAGGGCGTGACGCTGGACACCGAACTCGACGCCGACGACCTGCGCGAGCTGGTGGCGCGCTTCAAGGCGCTGATCCGTGCGCGCACCGGCAGCGAGTTCCCCACCGACCCCTGGCAACAGCTGTGGGGCGCGATCTTCGCCGTGTTCGAGAGCTGGAACAACGAGCGCGCGCGCGTCTATCGCGAGCTCAACGACATCCCCTCGAGCTGGGGCACGGCGGTCAACGTGCAGGCCATGGTCTTCGGCAACCTGGGCGACAGCAGCGCCACCGGCGTGGCCTTCACGCGCGACGCGGGCACGGGCGAGGACCTCTTCAACGGCGAGTTCCTCGTCAACGCCCAGGGCGAGGACGTGGTGGCGGGCATACGCACGCCGCAGCAGGTGTCGCTGGTGGGCTCGCGCCGCTGGGCCCAGCTGGCCCTCGTCGCCGAGGACGAGCGGCGCACGAAGTACCCGTCGCTGGAAGAGCTCATGCCCGGGATCTATGGCGAGTTGCTGCACGCCGAAACGACCCTGGAGAACCACTTCAAGGACATGCAGGACCTGGAGTTCACGATCCAGGAAGGCAAGCTGTGGATGCTGCAGACGCGCAACGGCAAGCGCACCGGCGCGGCCATGGTGCGCATCGCCATGGAGATGCTTCAGCAGCGCATGATCGACGAGAAGACGGCGCTGCAGCGTGTCGGTCCCGACCGGCTCAACGAGTTGCTGCACCCGATCTTCGAGCGCCACGCGCTGCAGCAGGCCCAGGCCATCGCGCGCGGGCTGCCGGCCTCGCCCGGCGCGGCCAGCGGGCAGATCGTGTTCTTTGCCGACGAGGCCGAGGAATGGGCCAAGCAGGGCCAGGACGTGATCCTGGTGCGCCAGGAGACCTCGCCCGAAGACCTGCGCGGCATGAGCGTGGCGCGCGGCATCCTCACGGCGCGCGGCGGCATGACCTCGCACGCCGCGGTGGTCGCGCGCGGCATGGGCAAGTGCTGCGTCAGCGGCGCCGGCGCGGTGCACGTGGACCCCAAGGCGCGCGTGATGACCATCGGCGAGCGGCACTACGGGGAAGGCGACTGGATCTCGCTGGACGGTTCCACCGGCGAGGTCTACGCCGGCCGCATCGCCACGTGCGATGCCGAGCTCAGCGGGGACTTCGGCGCGTTGATGGCGCTGGCCGACCGCTACAAGCGCCTGGAAGTGCGCGCCAACGCCGACACGCCCGAGGAGGCCGAGGTGGCGCGCCGCTTCGGCGCCAGCGGCATCGGCCTGGCGCGCACCGAGCACATGTTCTTCGCCGGTGACCGCATCAACGCCGTGCGCGAGATGATCCTCGCCGACGACGAGGCCGGGCGCCGCAAGGCGCTGGCCAAGCTGCTGCCGATGCAGCGCAGCGATTTCGAAGGCCTGTTCCGCGCCATGGACGGGCTGCCGGTGACGATCCGGCTGCTCGACCCGCCGCTGCACGAGTTCCTGCCTCACGACGAGGCGGGCCAGCGCGTCATGGCGGCGGAGATGAAGGTCTCCGTGGGCAAGATCCGCATGCGCGTGGAGGAACTGCACGAGTTCAACCCGATGATGGGCTTGCGCGGCTGCCGCCTGGGCATCGTCCACCCCGAGATCACCGAGATGCAGGCGCGGGCGATCTTCGAGGCCGCGCTCGATGCGCGCGCCAAGGGCGCGGTGGTGAAGGCCGAGATCATGGTGCCGCTGGTGGGCACGGTGCGCGAATTCAACGCCCAGGCCGCGGTGATCCGCGCCACGGCGGCCAAGGTCTTCGCCGAGCGCGGCGAACACATCGAGTGCCTGCTGGGCACGATGATCGAGACGCCGCGCGCGGCGCTCATCGCCGACAGCATCGCCCGCCAGGCGGCGTTCTTCTCCTTCGGCACCAACGACCTGACGCAGATGACGATGGGCTTCTCGCGCGACGACGCCGGCAAGTTCCTGCCCGAGTACCTCAAGCAGGGCCTGTACGAGCGCGACCCGTTCCGCTCCATCGACCGCAAGGGCGTGGGCGCGCTGGTCGAGATGGCCGTGGCCAAGGGCCGTGGCGCGCGGCCGGAGATCGAAACCGGCGTCTGCGGCGAGCACGGTGGTGACCCGGCCTCGGTGGCCTTCTTCCACGCCGCCGGGCTGGACTACGTGAGCTGTTCGCCCTTCCGTGTGCCGATCGCGCGGCTGGCGGCGGCGCAGGCGGCCCTGGGGGGCTGAACCGACGGGGCGACGATAATCCGGCGCTGCATTGCACCGGAGCCCTGCCCCATGACCCGCGCCACCAAGATCGTCGCCACGCTCGGCCCCGCGTCGAGCGACCCCGAGGTGCTCGAACGCCTCCTGCTCGCGGGTGTCGACGTGGTGCGGCTGAACTTCAGCCACGGCTCGGCGCAGGACCACATTGCGCGGGCGAAACTGGTGCGCGACGTGGCAGCGCGGATCGGCAAGCCGGTGGCCCTGATGGCCGACTTGCAGGGACCGAAGATCCGTGTCGGCAAGTTCGCCCAGGGTAAGGTCATGCTGGAACCGGGCGCGAGCTTCGTGCTCGATGCGCAGCGTACCGAGCCCGGCACCATCGACGCCGTGGGCCTGGACTACAAGGAACTGCCGCGCGACGTGCGCGCCGGCGACACCTTGCTGCTCAACGACGGGCTGATCAAGCTCATCGTCGAGGACGTGCGCGGGGAGCAGGTGCGCACCCGCGTGGTCCTCGGCGGCGAGCTTTCCAACAACAAGGGCATCAACAAGGCCGGCGGCGGTCTCACGGCGCCGGCGTTGACCGCCAAGGACATGGAAGACATCAAGACCGCGGTGGCCTTCGAGTGCGAGTACCTGGCGGTGAGCTTCCCGAAGAACGCCACCGACATGGAGATGGCGCGCCAACTGGCCAACGTCGCCGGCGAGGCCACGCGCCACCGCCCGGCGATGATCGCCAAGATCGAGCGCAGCGAGGCCATCCCGCACCTGGCGGAGATCCTGCACGCCAGCGACGGCATCATGGTGGCGCGCGGCGACCTGGCCGTCGAGGTCGGCAACGCGGCCGTGCCGGCGCTGCAAAAGAAGATGATCCGCATGGCGCGCGAGATGGACAAGGTGGTCATCACCGCCACGCAGATGATGGAGAGCATGATCCTTGCTCCCATGCCCACGCGCGCCGAGGTCAGCGACGTCGCCAATGCCGTGCTCGACGGCACCGACGCGGTGATGCTCAGCGCCGAGACTGCCACCGGAAAGTACCCGGTGGAAACGGTCGAGCAGATGGCTGCCATCGCCCTGGAGGCCGAGCGCGCCGAGGAGGTGAACTTCAAGGACGACTTCATGCAGCGCCACTTCGGCCGCATCGACCAGAGCATCGCCATGGGCGCGCTGTTCACCGCGCACCACCTGGGCTGCAAGGCCATCATCGCGCTCACCGAGAGCGGCTCGACCGCGCTGTGGATGAGCCGGCACAACATCAAGGTGCCGATCTACGGCCTCACCCACAAGCACAACTCCGAGCGGCGCATGGCGCTGTACCGCAACGTGCAGCCGGTCCTCATGCCCACGCACAACGAGCGTGACCAGGCGCTGGCCGAAGCCGAGGAGATGCTCGTCGCGCGCGGCGCGCTGAGGCCCGGCGACACCTACGCCATCACCTGCGGCGAGCCCATGGGCACGCCCGGCGGCACCAACATGCTCAAGGTGTGCGAGGTGCGCGCCAGCGGCAAGGGCTGGGCCTGAGAGCCTTGTGGAGCATTCCGCCGCACCCGCTCGGGCGCGCCGGAACACTGCACAAGCTCTGAG
>DYOR01000094.1 GCA_020720385.1 Rubrivivax sp. | reverse complement strand
ACCCTCCGTGCTGCGCACTCCGGGATGAGCGCTTGGGAGCGGCCCGGCGCGCTCACTGGACTACCCTCCGTGCTGCGCACTCCGGGATGAGCGCTTGGGAGCGGCCCGGCGCGCTCATGCCGCCTGCGCCAGGCTGATGGCGGACGGCATGTCCACCGCGACGATGCGCGAGACGCCCTGTTCCTGCATCGTCACGCCGATGAGTTGCTCGGCCATTTCCATGGCGATCTTGTTGTGGCTGATGAAGAGGAATTGTGTGCCCGCGCTCATCTCGGTGACGAGCTTTCGGTAGCGCTCGGTGTTGGCATCGTCCAGCGGCGCGTCGACCTCGTCGAGCAGGCAGAACGGCGCCGGGTTGAGCTGGAAGATGGCGAACACCAGGGCAATGGCGGTGAGCGCCTTCTCGCCGCCCGAGAGCAGGTGGATGGTGCTGTTCTTCTTGCCCGGCGGCTGCGCCATGACCTGCACGCCGGAGTCGAGGATCTCGTTGCCCGTCATCACCAGCCGCGCCGTGCCGCCGCCGAAGAGGCTGGGGAACATGCGCCCGAAGTGCTCGTTGACCTGCTTGAAGGTGCTCGCCAGCAGGTCGCGCGTTTCCAGGTCGATCTTGTGAATGGCGTCGTCCAGCGTGGCGATGGCTTCCTGCAGGTCGGCGTTCTGCGCGTCGAGGAAGGTCTTGCGTTCGCGCGACGCGCTGAGCTCGTCCAGCGCCGCCAGGTTCACCGCGCCCAGTGCGGCGATCTCACGGCCGATGCGGTCGATCTCGGTCTGCAGCCCCCAGAGCTTGACACCGCCCTGGGCGATGCCCTGCCCCAGCGCCTCCAGGTCGACGCTGGCGGCGACGAGCTGGTCGAGGTACTGCGCGCCGCCGATCTGGGCAGCCTGCTGCTCGAGCTGCAGCTTGACGATGCCCTCGCGCAGCGGCTCCAGGCTGCGCTCGAAGCCGAGCTTGCGCTCGTCGCGCTCGCGCAGCTGCGCGCTCAGGTCGTCGTACTGGCTGCGCGCCAGGCCCAGCGCGCGCTCACGCTCGAGCTTCACCGCCAGCGCCGCCTGCAACCCGGACTGCGCGGCCGCGTCGTCGAAACTGCCCAGCTCGAGCTGCAACTGCTCGCCGGCCTGCACGTTGGCCGCCACCTGCGCGGCGGCGGTCTCGATGCTGCGCTGCAGCTCGCCCTGGCGCGCCGCCAGGGCGCGCGCCTGGAACTGTGCTTCCTGGGCCTGGCGCTCCAGGGCGCGCAGCTGTTCGCGCGCGTCGGCCAGGCGGCGCTCGGCGGCGATCACCGCGTCGTCGAGCTCGGCATGGCGCTCCTGCGCGTTGCCCAGTTCGATGTCGAGTTCCTCGAAGCGCGCCTCGCCCACGGCGCGGCGCTCCTGCAGCGCCTCGAGCTGGGCGTCGATCTCGGCCAGCTCCTCGGCCAGCTGGTCGCGCCGCGCGCTGGCGGCCTGCGCCTGCTGCGACAGGCGCAGCAGTTCCACGTGCAGGCCATGGGCGCGGTTCTGCGCTTCGGCGGCCTCGCGGCGCACCGCGAGCAGGCGCTGCGAGGCCTCGGTGTAGGCCGCTTCCAGGCGCACCGAGGCGCTGCGCGTCTCGTCGGCGATGAGTGCCTGGGCGCGTTGCTGGCGCTCGAGATTCTCGATCTCCTGCGCGCGGGCGAGCATGCCGGCCTGCTCGGAGTCGGGGGCGTAGAAGGCCACCGCATGCTGCGACACGGCGTGGCCTTCGCGCGTCATGATGACCTCGCCGTGGGTGAGCCGGGTGCGCTGGGCCAGCGCCTCGTCCATTGAGGCGGCCGTGTACACGCCTTCGAGCCAGTCGGTGAGCAGCGCCGCGAGGCCGGCGTCACCCAGGCGCAGCAGGTCCGCCAGGCGCGGCAAGGTGGCGTGGCCCGACGACACGGCCCCCGAGGGCAGCGCGTAGAAGGCCAGCCTCGCCGGTGGCGCGTCGGTGGCGAAGGCGCGCACGGTGTCCAGGCGCCCGACGGCCAGCGCGCTCAGGCGCTCGCGCAGCGCCGCTTCCAGCGCCGTCTCCCAGCCCGGTTCGATGTGCACCTGCGTCCACAGGCCCTGCAGGCCTGCCAGGCCGTGGCGCTCCAGCCAGGGCTTGAGCTTGCCTTCGGTCTGCACCTTCTGCTGCAAGGCGCGCAAGGCCTCCAGGCGCGCGCCGATGTCGGCCTGCCGGGCGCCTTCGCGGTTCACCGCCTCCTGCGCCGTGCGGCGCTCCTCGTCCAGGCGGGGCAGCTCTTCGCCCAGCTCGTGCAGCCGGCCTTCGGCCTCAACGCTCGCTTGCGCGGCCTCGCTCTCCTGCTGCGTCAGCGTCTCCAGGCGCGCCAGGTCGGGCGCCTGCAGGCCCTGGCGCTCGCCGGCCAGGCGTTCGCGGCGCGTGCCGAGCTGGCGTGACTGCTCCTCGACGTGGCGGCCGTCCGCCGCGAGCACCTGGATCTGCTGCTGCACCTGCGCCACCAGGCCGTGCTGCGCATGGCTCGCCGCCTGCGCGGCGCGCACGGCGTCCTCGATGCCGGGCAGCTCGAGCGACTGTTCCTCGGCCTGCGCCGCCACCACGCCGGCCTGCTCTTCGGCGCTAACGATCTGGCCGGCGATGTCCTCGAGCTCGGCGCGCGCGGCCTCCTGGCGCTCGGCCCATTGCGCGTTCTGCGCGCCCAGGTCGGCGAGGCGCTGCTGCGCGCGCTGGCGTCCTTCGACGACGTAGCGGATGCGCTCCTCGAGGCGGCTCACCTCGAGCGCCGCCTCGCCCAGGAAGCCCTGTTTGGCGTGCAGCACGTCGTTGGCGGCGTAGTGCGCCTGGCGCACCTGCTCGAGCTCGGCCTCCACGTGGCGCAGCTCGGCCAGGCGCGCCTCCAGTGCCATGTGCGCCTCGGCCACCGCCTGCGCCAGGCGCGCTTCGTCGCCCGCCGCGTCGCGGTGCTTGAGGAACCACAGCTGGTGCAGCTTGAGCGTGCCCTCGTCCTGCAGCGCGCGGTATTTCGATGCCACCTCGGCCTGGCCCTCGAGCTTGTCGAGGTTGGCGGTCAACTCGCGCAGGATGTCTTCCACCCTCGTCAGGTTCTCGCGCGTGTCCTTCAGGCGGTTTTCGGTTTCCCTGCGGCGCTCCTTGTATTTGGAGACACCCGCGGCCTCCTCGAGGAACAGGCGCAGCTCCTCGGGGCGCGATTCGATGATGCGGCTGATGGTGCCCTGGCCGATGATGGCGTAGGCGCGCGGCCCCAGCCCGGTGCCGAGGAAAACGTCCTGCACGTCGCGCCGGCGCACGGGCTGGTTGTTGATGAAGTAGCTGCTCGTGCCGTCGCGCGTGAGCACGCGCTTGACGGCAATCTCGGCGAAGCTGTTCCACTGCCCGCCGGCACGCGCCAGGGCGTTGTCGAAGACCAGCTCCACGCTCGCCCGGCTCGCCGGCTTGCGCTGCCCCGAGCCGTTGAAGATCACGTCCTGCATGGACTCGCCGCGCAGCTCGCTGGCCTTGCTCTCGCCCAGCACCCAGCGCACGGCGTCGATGATGTTGCTCTTGCCGCAGCCGTTGGGCCCGACCACGCCCACGCGCTGCCCGGGCAGCTGGAAGGTGGTGGGCTCGGCGAAAGACTTGAAGCCGGAGAGCTTGATCTGGGTGAGACGCATCGGCAGGGGGGCCGCTGGCGCGCCGGCGTGGCGCGCGCAAGTAATTGATTTAATTGAAAAAAGGCGCCCGTTTGGAGAGCGCCTGACGGTGCCGATGATAGCATCGAGGCCCCTGCCCAAGCCCCCTCGTCCGATGCCTCGCGAGACCCCCCACCAATGGCTGGCACCGGCGGCCTGATGCAAGCCGCGCGTCCGTCGTACCAGAAGTTTGCCGTGGACGTGCAAGCCAGCCGCATCGACGGCCAGGGCGCCTTCGCCGCCGAGGCCGTCCCGCCGCGGCGCAAGATCGGCGAGATCCGCGGCGAGAGCGTCAGCGTGGCCGAGGCTCGCATCCGCGCCACGCGCGCCGAGCGCATCATGATCGTCGAGCTCTCGGCGCGCAAAGCCATCGACTTCAGCAAGTCCGCCGACCCGATGCGCTACACCAACCACAGCTGCCGCCCCAACGCGCGCCTGTGCATCCGCCAGGGCCGCGTCGAGTTCTATGCCCTGCGCGCCATTGCCGCGGGCGCGGAGATCACCGTGGACTATGGCGACACGCACCACGAAGGCCGGCTGCCCTGCCGCTGCGGCGCGCCGGGCTGCCGCGGGGCGCTCTAGCGCAGCGCTTGCACGACATTCATTGCCGGTCAGGGTGAGCGGCAGCCCGTGCCCTTGCGTTGCGCACGATCAGCGATCGATGCCGTGGGGCGCGCAACGGCGCCCACCGGATAATCCCGCCCATGAACCCGCTGCTGGCGCGCCTGCACCCCTACCCCTTCGAACGTTGGCGCGAGCTGACGCAAGGCGTCGTCCCGAACGCGGCCTACAAGCCCATCAGCCTGGGCATCGGCGAGCCGCGGCACGCCACGCCGGCGCTCATCGAAGAGGCACTGGTGCGCGCCTTGCCCATGCTCTCGTCCTACCCGGCCACGGCGGGCGAGCCGGCGCTGCGCGAGGCCCTCGCCGGCTGGGTGCAGCGGCGCTACGGCGTGACGCTGGACGCGGCCACGCAGGTGCTGCCGGTGAACGGCTCGCGCGAGGCGCTCTTTGCGCTGGCGCAGACGGTGGTGGACCCCACCCGGCCGGGCGCCACGGTGGTCTGTCCGAATCCCTTCTATCAGATCTACGAGGGCGCGGCCCTGCTCGCCGGCGCGCAGACGCACTACGTGCCCAGCGTGCCGGCACGCAACTTCGCCGCCGACTGGGGCGCGGTGAGCGAGGCCACCTGGGCGCGCACGCAGTTGCTCTACGTGTGCTCGCCGGGCAATCCCACCGGGGCGGTGATGCCGCTGTCGGAATGGAAGCTGCTTTTCGAGCTCAGCGACCGCCACGGCTTCGTCATCGCCAGCGACGAGTGCTATTCCGAGATCTACTTTGGCGACACGCCGCCGCTGGGCGGCCTGCAAGCCGCCCAGGCGCTGGGCCGCGGCGACTTGCGCAAGCTCGTCGTCCTCACCAGCCTGTCCAAGCGCAGCAACGTCCCCGGCCTGCGTTCGGGCTTCGCCGCCGGCGACCGCGAGCTGCTCGAGGCCTTCCTGCTCTACCGCACCTACCACGGCAGCGCCATGGGCGGCATGGTGCAGCGCGCCAGCATCGCCGCCTGGAACGACGAGGCGCACGTGCTCGCCAACCGCGCCCTGTACCGCGCCAAGTTCGAGCAGGTGACACCGTTGCTGGCGCGCGTCCTGGACGTGGCCCTGCCCGACGCCGGGTTCTACCTCTGGGCCGGCGTGGCCGGCCCGCGCGACGCCAAGGGCGAGGTCGACGAGATCGCTTTCGCCCGCGAGCTGCTCGCTCAATACAATGTCGCGGTGCTGCCCGGCCGCCTGCTCGGGCGCGACGTGCCGGGCGCGCAACCGGCCAATCCGGGCCAGGGGCGCATCCGCATGGCCCTCGTGGCGCCGCTGGCCGAATGTGTCGAGGCCGCGCAGCGCATCGTCTCCTTCACCGAAAGCCTCCGATGAGCCACCCGCTGCAATCCGTCATCGACCTCGCCTGGGAAGGCCGCGCCGACCTCTCGGCGGTGAACGCCCCCGAAGTGCGCAATGCCGTCGAGGCGGTCATCGACGAGATGAACGCCGGGCGCCTGCGCGTGGCCGAGAAACGCGGCGTGGGCGACTGGGTGGTCAACCAGTGGGTGAAGAAGGCCGTGCTGCTGAGCTTCCGCCTCACCGACAACAAGGTCGTGCGCGCGGGCGACCTGAGCTTCTACGACAAGGTGGAGACCAAGTTCGCGCACGCCAGCCTGGATGCGATGCGCGCCACCGGCGTGCGCATCGTGCCGCCGGCGGTGGCGCGGCGCGGCGCCTACCTGGCGAAGAACGTGGTGCTCATGCCCAGCTTCGTGAACATCGGCGCCTACGTCGACGAAGGCACCATGGTCGACACCTGGGCCGCCGTGGGCTCGTGCGCGCAGATCGGCAAGAACGTGCACCTCTCCGGCGGCGTGGGCATCGGCGGCGTGCTCGAGCCGATGCAGGCCAACCCCACGATCATCGAGGACAACTGCTTCATCGGCGCACGCAGCGAGGTCGTCGAAGGCGTGATCGTCGAGGAGAACTGCGTCATCAGCATGGGCGTGTACATCGGCCAGAGCACGAAGATCTACGACCGCGCCACGGGCACGGTGAGCTACGGCCGCATTCCCGCAGGCAGCGTGGTGGTCTCGGGCAACCTGCCCGCGGCCGACGGCACGCACAGCCTGTACTGCGCGGTGATCGTGAAGAAGGTCGACGCCAGCACGCGCGCCAAGACCAGCATCAACGAGTTGCTCAGAACATGAGCACGCACTCGTCGTTCCGATCGAGGTCCATGCACGGATCCGGCTTGGCCGGTCCGTCGCATGAGCCCCCTCGGGGGGTCAGAGGGCCGCGGCTCCAAGCCCGCCTGCGCGGGCTTGGACGGCCCGAGGGCCAGCCGCCTCTGGCAGCTGGCGGGAGCGCCAGCGAGCTTGGGGGTACGTGAACCATGGCCAACAACTTCGAACGCGTGCTGCGCCTGATGGCGGAGAAGAACGCGTCGGACGTGTACATGTCGGCCAACACGCCGATCCTGATCAAGATCCAGGGCCAGATCCTGCAGCTCTCGGACCAGGTGCTGAGCACGCACCAGACGCGCCAGCTGCTGGCCGAGATGCTCGCGCCGCAGCAGATGGAGGAGCTCGACGACACCGGCGAGCTCAACGTCGGCATCAGCGTGCCGCGCGTGGGCAGCTTCCGCCTCTCGGCCTTCAAGCAGCGTGGCTCCATCGCCGCGGTGGTGCGCTGCATCCCCTACGAGATCCCGTCGCTGGATTCGCTGGGCATGCCACCGATGCTCTCGCACCTGGTGATCGCCCAGCGCGGGCTGATCCTGCTCGTGGGCGCCACCGGCACCGGCAAGAGCACCACACTGGCGGCCATGCTGGAGTGGCGCAACCAGCAGATGACCGGCCACATCCTCACCATCGAGGACCCGATCGAGTTCCTCTTCACCAACAAGAAAAGCATCATCAACCAGCGCGAGGTGGGGCGCGACACGCAAAGCCTGCAAGTGGCGCTGAAGAACGCGCTGCGCCAGGCACCCGACTGCATCCTCATCGGCGAGATCCGCGACCGCGAGACGATGAGCTCGGCGCTCTCGTACGCCCTCTCGGGCCACCTCGTGCTGGCCACGCTGCACGCCAACAACAGCTACCACGCGCTGGGGCGCATCCTCTCGTTCTATTCGCCCGAGGCGCGGCCCACGCTGCTCTCGGACCTCTCCTCCGGCCTGCGCGCCATCGTCTCGCAGCGCCTGCTGCGCAGCAACGCCGGCGGCCGCGTGCCGGCGGTGGAGATCCTGCTCAACGGCAAGCTCATCTCCGAGCTCATCGACAAGGGCGACCTCTCCGGCGTGAAGGAGGCGGTGGAAAAGTCGCTCGCCGAGGGTTCGCAGACCTTCGAGCAGGACCTCGCCCGGCTCATCGGCGAAGGCGTGATCTCGCGCGACGAGGGCCTGGCGCACGCCGATTCGCCCACCAACCTGCTCTGGCGGCTGGAAAACGAACAGGCGCCGGTGTCGCGCACGGCGGCGAAGAAGGACGAGAACGACGCCGCCACCTTCACCGAGATGAGCATCGAGGTGCGCCCGCCGGACACGCGTGCGGCCGAGCTCACGCCCACCTGGACGGGCACGCGCCGATGACGAGGGCGGCTCCGTCTTGGTGACCTTGCTCGGGTGGATCGAGCGCCAGAGCCAGCGGCTGGAGGGCGCCGGGGTGGCCTTCGGCCACGGCACGCTCGCCGCCTTCGACGAGGCGGCGTGGCTGGCGCTGTGGAAGCTGGGCTTGCCGCTGGACGCGCTGGCCGCGCACGCCGCACGCCGCCTGACAGCGGACGAAGCCCAGGCCATCGAGGCCCTCGTCGGCGAGCGCATCGCCACGCGCAAGCCCGCCGCCTACCTCACCGGCGAGGCCTGGCTGCAGGGCGTGCCCTTTGACGTCGACGAACGCGTGATCGTGCCGCGCTCGCTCATCGCCGAGCCGCTGGCGGACGGCACGCTGGACGCCTGGCTCACGGCCGACACGCACAGGGTGCTCGACCTGTGCACGGGCAACGGCAGTCTGGCCGTGCTCGCCGCATTGGCCTGGCCCGACGTGCATGTGCACGCCAGCGACATCTCGGCCGACGCGCTGGTGGTGGCGCGGCGCAACGTGCAGCGCCACGGCCTCGAAGATCGAATCACGCTGGCGCAGGGCGACGGCCTGGCCGCGGCGCCGGGGCGCTACGACCTGATCCTGTGCAACCCGCCCTATGTCAACCGTCGCAGCATGGCGGCCCTGCCCGCCGAATTCCTTGCCGAGCCGGCCCTGGCGCTGGACGGCGGCATCGATGGCATGGACTTCATCCGGCGGCTGCTGCGCGAGGCCCGCGCCTACATGAGCGCCCATGGCGTGCTGGTGCTCGAGATCGGCCACGAGCGCGCGCATTTCGAGGCCGCCTTCCCACGCCTGCCGGTGGTCTGGCTGCCCACCAGCGCAGGCGACGACCAGGTGCTGCTCGTCGAGGCGCAAGCCCTGCCATGATCACCCTGCGCAACATCACCCTGCGCCGCGGCGTGAAGGTCGTGCTGCAAGGCGCCAACCTGACGCTGCAGCCGGGCGAGAAGGTCGGCCTCATCGGGCGCAACGGCGCGGGCAAGTCGAGCCTCTTCGCCATGCTCACCAACCGGCTGCACGCCGACACCGGCGAGGTGGAGATCCCGCCACGCTGGCGCGTCGGCGAAGTGGCGCAGAACATGCCCGAGACCGAGGACGGCGCCACCGAGTACGTGCTGCAGGGCGACACCGCGCTGCAGGCGGCGCAGGCCGAGCTCGCCGCCGCCGAAGCCAGCGGCGACGGCAACGCCATGGCCCACGCCCACCTGGCGCTGGACGAGGCCGGTGCCTTCGACGCGCGCGCGCGCGCGCAGGCGCTGCTGCTCGGGCTGGGCTTCAGGAGCGAGCAGCTCGACGCCCCGGTGAACAGCTTCTCGGGGGGCTGGCGCATGCGGCTGCAACTGGCGCGCGCGCTCATGTGCCCGGCCGAGCTGCTGCTGCTCGACGAGCCCACCAACCACCTCGACCTCGACGCGCTGGTGTGGCTGGAGGCCTGGCTCAAGCGCTTCGACGGGCTGATGGTGGTGATCAGCCACGACCGCGAGTTCCTCGACGCCATCACCCGTGTCACGGTGCACCTGGAAGACTGCACGCTGACGCGCTACGGCGGCAACTACAGCGCCTTCGAGGAGATGCGCGCCGAGCGCCTGCAGCTCGCCGCCGCCGCCTTCGCCAAACAGCAGGACCGCATCAACCACCTGCAGAAGTTCATAGCCCGCTTCAAGGCCAAGGCCACCAAGGCCAAACAGGCGCAAAGCCGCGTCAAGGCGCTGGCACGCATGGAGCGGCTCGCACCCGTGCTCACGGCGAGCGACTTCGAGTTCGAGTTCCGCGAGCCACTGAGCCTGCCCAACCCGATGCTCAGCTTCGACGGCCTGGTGTGCGGCTATATGTCTGCCCCCACGGCCGCCGCAGGCGGCGACCTGCCCCCCGAGGGGACGGCGCCCGGCTTCGGGCGGCCGGGCGCCGGGCGCGCGATACCCATCGTCGGCAATGTGACCCGTTCGGTGCTCGCCGGCCAGCGCATCGGCATCCTGGGTGCCAACGGCCAGGGCAAATCCACCCTGGTGAAGACCATCGCCCACGCGCTGCCGCCGCTGGCCGGCCGCATGACCGAAGGCAAGGGCCTGGTCATCGGCTACTTCGCGCAGCAGGAACTCGACGTGCTGCAGCTCGACGACGGGCCGCTGATGCACATGGTGCGCCTGGCGCGCGACGTCGGCCCCGCGGCGCGCGAGCAGGAGCTGCGCGACTTCCTCGGGCGCTTCCGCTTCACCGGCGACATGGTCACGCAGGCCGTGGGCAGCCTCAGCGGCGGCGAGAAGGCACGCCTGGTGCTGGCCATGCTGGTGTGGCAACGCCCCAACCTGCTGCTGCTCGACGAGCCCACCAACCACCTCGACCTGAGCACGCGCGAGGCGCTGTCCATCGCGCTCAACGAGTTCGAAGGCACGGTGATGCTGGTGAGCCACGACCGCGCCCTGCTGCGCGAGGTGTGCGACGAGTTCTGGCTCGTCACCCGAGGCGGCGTGCAGCCCTTCGACGGCGACCTCGACGACTACCAGCGCTGGCTGCTCGAGGTGTCGCGCGCCGCGGCGCGTGGCGCCGAGCCCCCGCCCGTGCCCAGGGCCGCGGCCGTCGCCGCGCCCGTGCCGGTGCAAGCGCCGGCATCGTCCCGTGCCGCCGCCGCGCCGGCGTCACCGACGCCGGCGCGGCGCGACGACCGCAAGCAGGCCGCCAACGCGCGCAGCCTGCTCGCCAACCGCACGCGCCCGCTGCGCCAGGAGCTGCAGGGCATCGACGCGCGGCTGGAGAAGCTGGCCACCGAGCGCCTGGAGCTCGAGGCCTTTCTTTCGGCGGGCAAGCGCCCGCCTGCGGAGATCGCCGACGCCGGGCGCCGCCTGAACCATGCGGCGGCCGAAGTGATGATGCTCGAAGAGCGCTGGCTGGAGTTGCAGGCCGAGCTCGAGAGCCTCACCGCCGCAGGCTGAGCGCTGCTCAACCGGCGCGGGCCGCCACGCCGCTGGTGCGCTGCACCAGACATTGCAACAGCACCTCGACGCGCGCCTGCACCGGGCTGAGCGCTCCGGCGCCAGGCAAGGCTTGCTCTTCGCCGAGCACCGTGCCCCAGGCACAGCGGCTGGCGCGCAGCACGTGCACACCGCCGGCCTGGGCGCGCAGCGCAGCCGCCGCCAGCGCCATGCTCAGCGTGCCGTTGCCGGTGCCTGCAAGCACCAGGCCGTCCAGTCCTTGCCCCAGCAGGGCATCGACCACGCGACCGTCGGCGCCCTCGTGGTTGAGCACGATTTCCACCCGCGGCCAGCTGTCGGGCGGTGGCGCGATGCAGGCCATCCCCAGGCCTTCACCCGCCGGCCAGGGCCGGAAGCAGCGCAGCGCGCCGGCCTCGATGCGGCCGAGTCGCCCCGCCTCACCCGCCTCGAAGGCATCGGTGCGGTAGGTGTGAGCCTTGCGCAGGTCCGCCGCCTGGAACACGTCGCCCGCCATCACCGCCAGCACGCCGCGCGCGCCGGCGCTGCGCGCCACGGTCACGGCGTCCAACAGGTTCTGCGGCCCGTCGGCGCCCAGCGCGGTGGCCGGGCGCATCGCCGCGGTGAGCACCAGCGGCTTGGCCGGTGCGAGCACGCGGTGCAGGAAGTACGCCGTTTCCTCCAGCGTGTCGGTGCCATGGGTCACCACCACCCCCTGCACCTCGGGCCGCGCCAGGTGCAGCGCCACGCGCTGCGCCAGCGCCTGCCAGACGGCGTGGGACATGTCCTTGCTGTCGACCTGCGCCACCTGCTCGGCCTCCAGCGGCAAGCCGTGCAGCGCCGGCACCGCGGCGACCAGGGCAGCCACACCGAGTTGTGCCGAGCGGTAGGCAAGGTGCTCCTGCGCGCTGGCCGCCGTGCCGGCGATGGTGCCGCCGCTGCCGAGAACCACGACGACGCCGCTGGCGCTTTGCATTTCAGACCTTTCTGTATGAAAATACAGCTACTGGATGAATGGCCAGTGCCACGTTCGACACCCCGATGGATGAAAGCCCCAAGCTCACCGCCCGCCAGCAGCAGATCCTGGATCTGGTGCAAAGCACGATCGAGCGCACCGGCGCCCCGCCCACGCGTGCCGAGATCGCCGCCGAGCTCGGCTTCAAGTCCCCCAACGCCGCCGAGGAACACCTGCAGGCGCTGGCGCGCAAGGGCGTCATCGAACTGCTCGGCGGCACCTCGCGCGGCATCCGTTTGAAGTCTGACACATTGCGTGCGCTGGCCGAGGCGCGGCTGGCGCCCTGGGGCAAGCAGTACATGCTGCCGCTGCCCAGCCTGGCCCAACTCAGCCTGCCGCTGGTGGGCCGCGTGGCGGCCGGCAGCCCCATCCTGGCGCAGGAGCATGTCGACCAGACCTACCTCATGGAAGCCTCGATGTTCCCGCGCCGCCCCGACTACCTGCTCAAGGTGCGCGGCATGAGCATGCGTGACGCCGGCATCCTCGACGGCGACCTGCTCGCCGTGCAGCGGGCCAGGGAGGCCAAGAACGGCCAGATCGTGGTCGCGCGGCTGGGCGACGACGTCACCGTGAAGCGCCTGCGCCGCACCAGCAAGGGCATCGAGCTGATCCCCGAGAACCCCGAGTTCAAGACCATCCACGTGCCGCTGGATGCCGCGGACTTCGCGCTCGAAGGCATCGCCGTGGGCCTCATCCGCAACACCATGCTGATGTAGGCACGGCCCTCACCCCGAGCACAGCGCCCCGCACCATGACCAAGCCCATGCCCCGTCCGCGCCCCTTGCCGCCCAAGGCGCCGCCGCCGCGCAAGGCGCGCTCGGCGGCCGAGTGCGAGCAGCTCGAGCAGTTGCCCAACATCGGGCCTTCCATCGCCGCCGACCTGCGCGGGCTCGGCGTGCACCACCCCGCCGAGCTCGCCCGGCATGACGCCTTCTCGCTCTACCGCCGCCTGTGCGAGGCCAGCGGCAAGCGCCAGGACCCCTGCGTGCTCGACACCTTTCTTGCCGCCACCGACTTTATGCACGGCGCGGCGCCGCGGCCGTGGTGGGAGTACACGGCGCAGCGCAAGGCGCAGTTCGGCGCGCTCTAG
>DYOR01000093.1 GCA_020720385.1 Rubrivivax sp. | reverse complement strand
AGGGGGTGCGTCAGTACCTTCGGGCGGCCGGGCGGTACTGACATGGGTTCTGCCAGCACGGCATCTTCTCACGCCGCCCCGCGCTCCGACTGGGGCACGCTGGCGCGGCTGCTGCCCTACCTGTGGCGCTACCGCTGGCGCGTGGGTTTCGCGCTGAGCTTCCTGGTGGGGGCCAAGGTGGCCAACGTCGGCGTGCCGATCCTGCTCAAGGGTCTCGTCGATGCGCTCTCGTTCAAGCCCGGCGACCCGGCCGCGCTGCTCGTCGTGCCCGCCGGGCTGGTGGTGGCCTACGGCGCGCTGCGCCTGTCCACGTCGCTCTTCACCGAGCTGCGCGAGCTCGTCTTCGCCAAGGCCACCGAGGGCACCTCGCGCAGCATCAGCCTGCAGGTCTTCCGCCACCTGCATGCGCTGAGCCTGCGCTTTCACCTCGAGCGCCAGACCGGCGGCATGACGCGCGACATCGAGCGCGGCCGGCGCGCCGTGCAGTCGCTGATTTCGTATTCGCTCTACAACGTCTTTCCCACGCTCATCGAGGTGGGCCTGGTGCTGACGCTGCTGGCGGTGAAGTTCGACGCCTGGTTCGCCTGGATCACCATCGCCGCGCTGGTGTTCTACATCGGCTTCACCATCGGCGTGACGGAGTGGCGCACGCAATTCCGCAAGCGCATGAACGAGCTCGACTCGGCGGCGCATTCGCGCGCCATCGATGCGCTGCTGAACTACGAGACGGTGAAGTACTTCAACAACGAGGACTTCGAGGCGCGCCGCTACGACGAGAACCTCGAAGGCCTGCGTCGCGCTGCGCTGAAGAGCCAGAGCACGCTGTCGCTGCTCAACACCGGCCAGCAGCTGATCATCGCCACGGCGCTGGTGGCGATGCTCTGGCGCGCCACGCTGGGCGTGACGCAAGGGCGGCTCACGCTGGGCGACCTGGTGATGATCAACGCCTTCATGATCCAGCTCTACATCCCGCTCAACTTCCTGGGCGTGATCTACCGCGAGATCAAGCAGGCGCTGACCGACCTGGACAAGATGTTCACGCTGCTCGACCGCCACCGCGAGGTCGACGACCTGCCCGGCGCCGAGCCCCTGGTGGTCGGCGCGGGCCGCGTGCGCTTCGAGCATGTGAGCTTCGCCTACGACCCCGCGCGGCCCATCCTGCACGACGTGAGCTTCGAGATCCCGCCCGGCAAGACGGTGGCCGTGGTGGGGCCCTCGGGCGCCGGCAAGAGCACGCTGGCGCGGCTGCTCTACCGCTTCTACGACATCGACGCCGGCGCCATCACCATCGACGGCCAGGAGCTGCGCAGCGTGACGCAGGCGAGCCTGCGCGCGGCGATCGGCATCGTGCCGCAGGACACGGTGCTCTTCAACGACACCGTGGAATACAACATCGCCTACGGCCGCCCGGGCGCGTCGCGCGCCGAGGTCGAGGCGGTGGCGCGGGCGGCGCACATCCACGATTTCATCGCCGCCACGCCCCAGGGCTACGAGACCATGGTCGGCGAACGCGGGCTCAAGCTCAGCGGCGGCGAAAAGCAGCGCGTGGCCATCGCGCGCACGCTGCTGAAGAACCCGCCGCTGCTCATCTTCGACGAGGCCACCTCGGCGCTGGACTCGGCCAACGAGCGCGCCATCCAGGCCGAGCTGCGCGCCGTCTCGCAGGGCAAGACGGCGCTGGTCATCGCGCACCGCTTGTCCACGGTGGTCGATGCGCACGAGATCGTGGTGCTCGACGCCGGCCGCGTGGCCGAGCGCGGCGCGCATGCCGAGCTGCTGGCGCGCGGTGGCCGCTACGCCGAGATGTGGCGGCTGCAGCAGAGCACGCCGGCGCGCTGAGGGCAGGCCCGGCCGATACACTGCACGGCGTGGAAACCAAGTGGCTCGAGGACTTCGCCAGCCTGGCCGAGACGCGCAGCTTCTCGCGCTCGGCGCAGCTCAGGCATGTCACGCAGCCGGCGTTCTCGCGCCGCATCCAGGCGCTCGAGGCCTGGGCCGGCATCGACCTGGTCGACCGCTCGTCCTACCCCACGCGGCTCACCGCCGCCGGCGAGACCTTCCACGCACAGGCGCTGGAGATGCTCGACGCGCTGCAGGCCACGCGCAACATGATGCGCAGCCACCAGGGCGTGGGGCAGGACATGATCGAGTTCGCCGTGCCGCACACGCTGGCCTTCACCTTCTTCCCGCACTGGCTCATGGAGCTGCGCCAGGACTTCGGCGCGGTGAAGACGCGGCTCACCGCGCTCAACGTGCACGACGCGGTGCTGCGCCTCATCGAAGGCGGCTGCGACCTGCTCATCGCCTACCATCACCCCTCGCAGCCGCTGCAGCTTGGTGCCGAGCGCTACGAGATGCTCAGCCTGGGCACCGAGACCTTGGCCCCCTACGCCAAGGCCGGGCCCGATGGTCAACCCATGTTCGTGCTGCCCGGCAGTGCAGCCAGCCCGGTGCCCTTCCTGAGCTTCGCTTCGGGCGCCTACATGGCCCTGCTCGTGGACGTGATCCTCAAGCAGGCCGGTGCGCCGCAGCACCTGGACCCGATCTACGAGACCGACATGGCCGAGGGGCTGAAGGCGATGGCGCTGGAAGGCCACGGCCTGGCCTTCCTGCCGCACAGTTCGGTGCGCAATGAGCTCGAGGCGCGCCGCCTGGTGGCCGCGGCGCCGACGGGAGCGCTGTCGCTGACCATGGAGGTGCGCATCTACCGCGAACGCCCCGAAATGGCGCGGCACATGAAGCCGGCCGTGCAGGCCTTGTGGGACTACCTCGGCAGGCAGGTTGAGACGTGATCGACATCCAGCACATCAGCAAATGGTATGGCAGCTTTCGCGTGCTCGACGACTGCAGCACGCGCATCAGCAAGGGCGAGGTGGTGGTCGTGTGCGGGCCCTCGGGCTCGGGCAAGAGCACGCTCATCAAGACGGTGAACGCGCTGGAGCCCTTCCAGAAGGGCGACATCGTCGTCGACGGCATCAGCCTCACCGACCCGAAGACGAACCTGCCCAAGCTGCGCGCGCGCGTGGGCATGGTGTTCCAGCACTTCGAACTCTTCCCGCACCTCAGCGTGACCGAGAACCTGACGCTGGCGCAGATCAAGGTGCTGGGCCGCAACACGGACGAGGCCAGGGCGCGCGGGCTGAAGATGCTCGAGCGTGTCGGCCTGACGGTGCACAAGGACAAGTATCCCGGCCAGCTCTCCGGTGGCCAGCAGCAGCGCGTGGCCATCGCCCGCGCGCTGAGCATGGACCCCATCGTCATGCTCTTCGACGAACCCACCTCGGCGCTGGACCCCGAGATGGTGGGCGAGGTGCTCGACGTGATGGTCAAGCTGGCCGACGAGGGCATGACGATGATGGTCGTCACCCACGAGATGGGGTTCGCCAAGAAGGTCAGCCACCGCGTCATCTTCATGGACGAAGGCCGCATCGTCGAGGACTGCGGCAAGACCTCCTTCTTCGGCGACCCCGAGGCGCGCACGCCGCGGGCCAAGGAGTTCCTTTCCAAGATCCTGCAGCATTGAATCTGGCCGCGACCCCGGTGCGAGAATCGGCCGCATGGTGCCCCCACGCTCGCTTCGCTCGCTGCCCCCCGGCGGGCCAGGGGCCCCTTCGTGGCCCTTGGGGCGGTCAGTACCTTCGGAACGGCCGGGCGGTACTGACATGAGTTCCGATGGCGCGCCGACGCTGACCCTCACGCGGCCCGACGACTGGCACCTGCACCTGCGCGACGGCGCCGCCATGGCCGCCGTGCTGCCGTTCACGGCGCGCCAGTTCGGCCGCGCCATCGTCATGCCCAACCTGCGCCCGCCGGTGACCACCGCGCAGGCGGCGCTGGCCTACCTGGAGCGCATCTTCGCGGCGCTGCCGCCGGGCTCGACCTTCGAGCCGCTGATGACGCTGTACCTCACCGACCGCACCTCGGCGCAGGAGGTGCAGCGCGCCCGGGCCGCCGGCGTGGTGGCGTTCAAGCTCTACCCGGCGGGCGCGACGACGAACAGCGACGCCGGTGTGACCGACCTGCGCCTCGCCTACCCGGCGCTGGAGGCGATGCAGCGCGCGGGCCTGCCCCTGCTCGTGCACGGCGAAGTCACCGATGCGGCGGTCGACATCTTCGACCGCGAGGCGGTGTTCATCGAGCGCGTGATGCAGCCGCTGCGCGCCGACTTCCCGGCCTTGAAGGTGGTCTTCGAGCACATCACCACGGCCGAGGCGGCCGAGTACGTGCTCGGCAGCGACGGCTTCACCGCGGCCACCATCACCGCGCACCACCTGCTCTACAACCGCAACGCCATCTTCAGCGGCGGCCTGCGCCCGCACTACTACTGCCTGCCCGTGCTCAAGCGCGAACATCATCGCCAGGCGCTGGTGCGCGCGGCCACCTCGGGCAACGCGAAGTTCTTCCTCGGCACCGACAGCGCGCCGCACGCCGCGGCGCTGAAGGAGCAGTCGGTGTGCGGCGCGGGCTGCTTCACCGCGCCGGCGGCGCTGGAGTTGTATGCCGAGGCCTTCGAAGCGGCCGGCGCGCTTCACCGCCTCGAAGCCTTCGCCAGTTTCCACGGCCCCGATTTCTACGGCCTGCCGCGCAATGCCGGCAGCGTGACCTTGAAGCGCGAGCCCTGGACCCTTCCCGAGACGCTGCCCTTCGGCGACGCGCTCATCAAGCCGCTGCGCGCCGGCGAAACCCTGAACTGGAAACTCGCATGAGCAATGACCGCGTGATGCTGTTGATCGACGCCGACAACGTCTCGGTGGACGTGATGGAGCAGACCGTCAAGCTCCTCGTCGAGCAGCACGGCGCGCTGCACCTGCGCCGCGCCTACTGCACCGCCGAGAGCGCGGTCAAGCACCAGGCCGTGTTCAAGCGCCTGGGCGTCAAGCCCATGGTCAACCTGGCCACGGGCAAGAACAGCACCGACATCGCGCTGGCCGTGGACGCCATCGACCTGGTGCTCGCCGAGCGGCCCGACGTGGTCGCCATCGCCTCGTCGGACTCCGACTTCGCCCCGCTGGTGAGCCGGCTGCGCGAGAAGGGCTGCGTGGTGCGCGGCTTCGGGCAGGAAGGCAAGACCGGCGACGAGACGCAGGAGGTCTACGACGACTACACGGTGCTCGCGCACCGCAAGGCAGCGGGCACGGCGGCGGCCAAGACTGCACGGCCGGCGCGCAAGACGGCGGCGAAGACGGCCGCAGCGAAGACGGCGCCGGCCAAGACCCCCGCGGCCAAGGCGCCGGCGAAGAAGACCACCACGCGGCGCAAGGCCGCGGCGGTGGCTGCGGCGCCGGCCCCTGAGCCGGCACGGCCGCCGTTGCCTGAGAAAGCGCGCCAGATCCTCGCCTGCCTGCCCGAACTCGAGCGCGGCGAGACGCTGGAGTTGCGCGTCGTCTCGGTGCGCCTGCGCGAGGCCGGCCTGCTCAGCCGCAGCGGCTCGTCGACCAAGCTGCTCAGCCCCTTCGACGGGCTCTTCGAGTTGCTGCCCGCGGGCCAGCCCAACCACGTGCGCCTGCGCCCGGTGGCCTGAGCGCGCGCCGCGCCGCGCGGTCTGCGCCCGGCAGCCTCGGCCGCCGCCCCGGGCCTCACTGCGCTGGGGTTTCGCCCCCGACGACGCCCATCTCCAGCGGCACCTTGATGTAGAAGAGCCGGAGTCTCTCGCCCGCCAGGTGTGCGAGAAAGGCCTGAGCCTGGTCCTCGGTGAGCGCAAAGCCCACCTCCACCGAGACGTCGCCGGCAAGCTCGAAGAAGTGCTCCTCGTGCAGCTTGCCGTGGCGGCCGAAGCCGGCGATGGCACGGAAGGCCGAGCCGCCGTGCAGGCCCGCCTTCTTCGCTTCCTCGAGCAGCCATTCGTAGGCCAGCAGGCCGTGGTGGCGCTGCTTTTCCTGCACGTAGAACTTGAGGTAGGTGCCGCTTCGCATGCCGTGTCTCCTTGGGTTCGCTACGCTCTGACGAACAACGCATTGGCCACCAGGATGCCGATGCCGGTGAGGACGAGCGAGCCGGCCAGGTGCGCGCTCGCCGCGCCCAGCGCCCACCCGTATTCATGCCGGCCGATGAGGGTCACGACCTCCACGGAGAAGGTGGAGAAGGTGGTCAGGCCACCCAGGAAACCGGTGATGAGGAGCAGCCGCCACTCCGGCGCCACGCCGCCGTGGTGGGCGAAGAAGGCGCTCGCCAGGCCCACGAGCAGGCCGCCGCCGAGGTTGGCGGCCAGCGTGCCCAGGGGGACGGTCGGGAACACGGGGTTGAGCCAGCTTCCCAGCCCCCAGCGCAGCAAGGCGCCGATGCCGGCACCGCCGAAGACCGCAAGCATCGAGAGCCCGCTCATGTCGCTCCATCTCCGTCGCGGCCGAGTATAGCCAGCGACCCCTATGGCCCGCGCCCCGGCGCGGGCCATTGAAACGCGGCGCCCGGCCCTAATATCGGCCTGTGTTGCAGCCACTCGCGCACCCGCACGGCGCGCCGCCACCATGAAACGCATCCTGCTCTTCGTCGTCACCAACCTGGCCGTGATGCTCGTGCTGGGCATCGCCGCGAGCCTGCTGGGCGTGAATCGCTACCTCACGGCCAGTGGCCTGAACCTCGGCTCGCTGCTCGGCTTCGCCGCGGTGATGGGCTTCGGCGGCGCGATCATCTCGCTGCTCATGAGCAAGCCCATGGCCAAGTGGAGCACCCGGGCGGTGGTGATCAACGACTCGGCCGACCCCACGCACCGCTGGATCGTGAGCGCCGTGGAGCGCCTGGCCGGCCAGGCCGGCATCCGCATGCCCGAAGTGGCCATCTTCGACGGCGAGCCCAATGCCTTCGCCACCGGGGCGTTCAAGAACTCGGCGCTGGTGGCGGTGTCCACCGGCCTGCTGCACGGCATGAACCGCGACGAGGTCGAGGCGGTGATCGGCCACGAGATCTCGCACGTGGCCAACGGCGACATGGTGACGATGACACTGATCCAGGGGGTGATGAACACCTTCGTCGTCTTCCTTTCGCGCGCCATCGGCTACTTCATCGACAAGGTGGTGCTGCGCAACGACCGCGAGGGACCCGGCATCGGTTACTACGTCACCACGGTCGTGCTCGACATCGTGCTCGGCGTGCTCGCCGCGGTCATCGTGGCCTGGTTCTCGCGTCAGCGCGAGTACCGTGCCGATGCCGGTTCGGCGGCGCTGCTGGGGCGCAAACAGCCGATGATCAACGCGCTGGCGCGCCTGGGCGGGCTCGCCCCCGGCGAGTTGCCGCAAAGCGTCGCCACCATGGGCATCAGCGGCAAGCCCAGCGGCCTGATGGCGCTGTTCTCCACCCATCCGCCGATCGAAGACCGCATCCGCGCGCTGCAGCAAGCGCAGTGAACTGAACTTCAGGAGACGCGGAACTGCATGGCATGCAGCCGCGAGCATCAGGAAGCGCGGAACTGCATGGCATGCAGCCGCGAGCATCACGAAGCGCGGAACTGCATGGCATGCAGCCGCGAGCATCAGGAAGCGCGGAACTGCATGGCATGCAGCCGCGCATAAAGCCCACCGGCGGCGAGCAGCTCGGCGTGCGTGCCCTGTTCGACCAGGCGGCCCGCTTCCATCGCCAGCACACGGTCGGCGTGCTCGACGGTGGACAGGCGGTGGGCGATAACCACGGTGGTGCGGCCCCGCATGAGCGTGTCCAGCGCCGCCTGCACGGCGCGCTCGGACTCGCTGTCCAGCGCCGAGGTGGCCTCGTCGAGGATGAGCACCGGTGCGTCCTTGGCGATGGCGCGCGCGATCGCCAGGCGCTGGCGCTGCCCGCCCGAGAGCTGGCTGCCGTTGTGGCCGATGGGCGTGTCCAGGCCCTGCGGCAGGCTCTCCACGAACTCCAGCAGGTGCGCCGCGCGCAAGGCCTCGCGCACCTGCTCGCGCGTCATCGCCGCGCCCAGGGTGACGTTGGCGGCGACCGTGTCGTTGAACAGCACCACGTCCTGGCTCACCAGTGCGAACTGCCGGCGCAGCGCCTGCACGTCCCATTCGGGCAGCGGCACGCCGTCGAGCAGGATGCGCCCGCTGCCGGGCTCGACGAAGCGCGGCAGCAGGTTCACCAGCGTCGTCTTGCCCGCGCCCGAGGGCCCCACCAGCGCCACCGTCTCCCCGGCACGCACCCGCAGGCTGAGATCGAGCACCGCCGGCGCGCTGTCGTCGGCGTAGCGCAGGCTCACCGCCTCGAAGGCGATGTCGCCGCGTGCGCGCTCGGGCCGGTAGGCCCCGCCTTGCTCCAGCGGGCTGAGCTCGATGAGGTCCAGCCCGCGTTCCACCGCCACCAGGCCACGCGTGAGCGGAGCGATCACGTCCGACAGGTGCTTGGCCGGTGCGACGAGTTGCAGCAGGGTGGTGACGAAGGCCACGAACTCGCCCACCGTGGTGCCGCCGCTGCGCCCCTGGGCCATGGCGATCATGATCACCACCGACAAGCCGCAGGCGGCCAGGATCTGCGTCACCGGCGTCATCGTGCCGCCGGCCACCACGGCCTTGAGCATGAGGCGGCGCACGCTGTCGGCGCGGCTGAGGAAGCGCTGGCGCTGGTGCTCCTGGGCGCCGAAGAGGCGCACGATGCGCCAGGCCAGCATGTTCTCCTCGACCACGTAGGCCAGTGCGTCGGTGGCCTGTTGGCCCTGCACGGTGAGGCGGTGCAGCCGTCGCCCGAGCAGCCGCATCACCACCGCCACGGCCGGGAAGAGCAGGCCGACGACGAGCGTGAGCTTCCAGTTCAGGGTGAGCAGGAAGACCAGCAGCGCCACCAGGATGAGCGAGTCGCGCACCAGCGTGAGCAGGCACGAGGCGAGCTGCACGGCGCCGGTCTGGGCCTCGTAGACCAACGTGTTGGTCATGCTGCTGGCGCTGTGCTGCGTGTACACCGCCGGCGCACTTGCCAGCAGGCGCTCGAACATGGCCTGGCGCAGCTGCAGCACGGCGCGGTGGGCGGCCCAGGCCAGCCCGTACTGGGCGACGAAGCCCGACAGGCTGCGCACCACGAGCAGGCTGATGATGGCCGCCGGCACCATCCACAGCGCCATGCCGCCGGGCTTGAAGCCCTTGTCGAGCAGCGTGCGCAGCAGCTGGCCCACCATGGGTTCGGTGGCCGCGGTGACCACCGCGCCCAGCGCCGCGCCCACCAGCCCCAAACGGCTGTTGCGCACGTAGGGCACAAGGCGGGAGAAGCGCTTGCGGAGTTGGGGCATGGGGGCGAGGGACCTGGCCGCAGTCTGGCGGCTGGGTGCGGATTATCGGTGGCGCCGGCGCGGCGATTGCCGCTGCCTACAATCCGCGCCATGACTCACCGCCCCGCGCTCCAGCCTTGAACGCCGCACCCGTGCACGGGCCGCGACGCCGCTTCGTTCTCGGTGCCGGCATGGCCGGCGTGTTCGCCGCGTGGCCTGCCGCGGCCCAGTTCAGGGTCGAGATCTCCGGTGTCGGTGCCACCCAGGTGCCCTTGTTCGTGTCCGCCTTCCGTGACGAGGCCGCCTGCGGCGTGGCGGTGTCGCAGGTGGTGCGCGCCGACCTCGAGCGCAGCGGCATGGTGCGCACGCTCACCGCGGCGCAGGCGCTCGACGAACGCAGCCAGGTCGACCTGGCGCAGTGGCGCGCCCAGGGCGCCGACGCCCTGCTCGCGGGCTCGGTGTCGCGGCTGGCCGATGGGCGCTTCGACGTGCGCTACAAGCTCTGGGACGCGGTGAAGGGCGACGAGCTGCTCGGCCAGAGCAAGGTCGTGCTCGCGGCCGACCTGCGCCTGGCGGCGCACCGCGTGGCCGACGAGGTGCAGGAAAAGCTCACCGGCGAGCGCGGTGTCAACGCCACGCGCATCGCCTACGTCGTGCGCGCGGGCAAGAAGTTCGCGCTGTACATCGCCGACGCCGACGGCGAAGGTGCCCAGGTGGCGCTGGCCAGCCCCGAGCCCATCATCTCGCCGGCCTGGTCGCCCGACGGCAAGCGCCTGGCCTATGTCTCCTTCGAGACGCGCAAGGCGGTGGTGTGGGTGCAAAGCCTGGTCACCGGCGAGCGCCACATCGTGGCCTCCTTCCGCGGCTCGAACAGCGCGCCGGCGTGGTCGCCCGACGGCAAACGCCTGGCGGTGACGCTGTCGCAGGACGGCCTGGCGCAGCTCTACACGCTGCCCGCGGGCGGCGGCACACCGCAGCGGCTGACGAGCAGCAGCGGCATCGACACCGAGCCCGTCTTCTCGCCGGACGGCGCGAGCATCTACTTCGTCAGCGACCGCGGCGGCGGTCCGCAGATCTACCGCGTGCCCGCCGGCGGCGGTGCGGTGCAGCGCGTGACCTTCGAGGGCAACTACAACATCAGCCCGGCGCTGAGCCCGGACGGCAAGCAGCTGGCCTTCGTGGCCCGCCAGGGCGCGGCTTTCCGCGTCGTGCTGCAAGACCTGGGCAGCGGTGAACTGCAGACCCTCACCGACACCCAGGACGACGAAAGCCCGAGCTTTGCGCCCAACGGCCGGCTCATCATGTATGCCACCCGGGCCAAGGGCGCGGACGTGTTGATGACCACCACCCTGGACGGCCGCATCAAGACCCGGCTGCTGAGTTCCGGCGCGGACATGCGCGAGCCCGCCTGGGGGCCTTATGGCCGCTGACCGCGGGTGCGCGCCTGCGGCGTCGTCGCGGCAAGGAGAGTGCTCTTGAAAATGCTTGGGTGCCATTGGATCGTCGTGCTGGCTGCCGCTGCCGTGCTCGTCGGCTGCGAGAGCTCGGGGGCACTGAATTCACCCGCCGGCGGCGCGCCCGTGGAGACGCGCAGCACCGCCGTGCGCGCGCCCGGCGCGGCCACGCCGGCGGCTGCAGCCCACGCCACGCCGCAGTCACGCGTGGCCACGGTGGACCTGGCGCCGCAGGCCGGGCTCGGTGCGGACGGCAGCGCGGGGGCGGCAGGCGCGGCGCTGAGCCCGGCCTTGCGCGCGGCGGCCAGGCAGCGCGTCATCTATTTCGATTTCGACAGTTTCGCCATCAAGAGCGAGTACGCCCCCATGCTCGACGCGCATGCCAAGCTGCTGCTTGCCGCGCACGCCAGCCACATGGTGGTGGAAGGCCACAGCGACGAGCGCGGCGGCCGCGAGTACAACCTCGCCCTCGGGCAAAAGCGCGCCGAGGCCGTGGTCAAGGCGCTCGTCGTGCTGGGCGTGCCCGCCGCCCGGCTCGAGGCCACCAGCCTGGGCGAGGAACGCCCGGCCGTACCGGGCAACGACGAGGCCGCTTGGGCGAAGAACCGGCGCGCAGAACTGAAGGACCGTTGACATGCACATCGCCACACTCTGGCCACGCCTGGCGCTTGCCTTGCTCGCCGCCTCGGCATTCGGCACGGCGCACGCCGGCCTGTTCGACGACGAAGAGGCGCGCAAGGCGATCGTCGACCTGCGCAGCCGCGTGGCCGCCGTCGACGACGCGGGCAAGGCGCGTGCGGAGGAGACGAAGGCCGCCAACGCCCAGCTGCTGGAGCAGATCGGCGCCATGCGCCGCAGCCTGCTCGAGCTGAACAACCAGCTCGAAGCCATGCGCGGCGAACTGGCCAAGCTGCGCGGCAACGACGAACAGCTGGCGCGCGACGTCGCCGAGGTGCAGAAGCGCCAGAAGGACATGGGCCAGTCGCTGGACGACCGGCTGCGCCATGTGGAGCCGGCGAAGGTCACGCTCGACGGGCGCGAATTCAGCGTCGACCAGGAAGAGAAGCGCGCCTACGACGACGCCATCGCCACCATCCGCAGCGGCGATTTCGACAAGGCGGTGGTGGTGCTGGCCGATTTCCAGCGCCGCTACCCGGGCAGCGCCTACACCGACTCGGTGCGCTTCTGGCTGGGCAATGCGCAGTACGGCCGGCGCAATTACAAGGAGGCCATCGCCGCCTTCCGCGCCTTCGTCGCCGGCGCGCCGGAACACCCGCGGGCGCCCGAGGCGCTGCTCGGCCTGGCCAACAGCCAGGCCGAGATGAAGGACGCCAAGGGCGCGCGCAAGACCATCGCCGAGCTCGTCAAGGCCTACCCCCAGTCCGAGGCCGCGCAGGCGGGCAAGGAGCGGCTGGCATCGCTCAAGTAGCGCCGCCCGCAGCGGCACCGGCACGCTGCGCCCCGATGCGGCGTTGGCCATGACCGACACCCTTGCCGCCGCCGATCTGGAGCGCCGCTTCGGCGGCCTGCGCCGCCTGCACGGGGACGCGGGCTACGCCCGTTTGCGCGGTGCCACCGTGGCCGTGGTCGGCCTGGGCGGCGTGGGCTCGTGGGCCGTGGAGGCCCTGGCGCGCAGCGGCGTGGCGCGACTCGTGCTTTTCGACCTGGACCACGTCGCCGAATCGAACATCAACCGCCAGGTGCAGGCCTTGGGCCGCACGCTCGGCCAGCACAAGGGCCAGGCCTTGCGCGAGCGCATTGCCGACATCCACCCCGGCTGCGAGGTGCTCGTGGTCGACGCCTTCGTCGAGCCCGGGCGCTGGCCGGCGCAGCTGCCCGTGGCGGTGGACGCGCTGGTGGACGCCTGCGACCAGGTGCGCGCCAAGGCCGCGCTGGCCGCCTGGGGCCTGCAGCGCGGCGTGCCCGTGGTCTGCGTGGGTGCGGCCGGCGGCAAGCGCCAGGCGCAGTGCGTGGAGGTTGAAGATCTGGCCCTGGCCACGCACGACCCGCTGCTCGCCAGCCTGCGCCAGCGCCTGCGCAAGGACGCCGGCGCGCCGCGGCACGGGCCGATCGGGCTGCGCTGCGTCTTCTCGCGCGAGCCCGTGGCCGCGCCGCAGCAGCAGGGGTCGGACTGCAGCGTCGACGGCAGCCTCAATTGCCAGGGCTACGGCTCCAGCGTGGCCGTCACCGCCACCTTCGGCATGGTCGCCGCGGGTGAGGCGATGGCGCAACTCGTGGCCCGCGCCGCGCCGTTGTAGCGCTAGCAGTTCTGGCTATAATGTGAGGCTCTACGGACGGGTCGTTAGCTCAGTCGGTAGAGCAGCGGACTTTTAATCCGTTGGTCGCGTGTTCGAGTCACGCACGACCCACCACGCGACAGTGCAGGAATTTGGGGCTCTTAGCTCAGCTGGTAGAGCAGCGGACTCTTAATCCGTTGGTCGGGAGTTCGAATCTCCCAGGGCCTACCAA
>DYOR01000092.1 GCA_020720385.1 Rubrivivax sp. | reverse complement strand
AGGGGTGTTTGGGCGTGATGAGCGGGCATGAACGAAAGACTCTCACGCTCTCAGGGTTCACCCGGGGTGTCGCAGTAGACTGCATATGAAGATGATTGCATAGCATCGGGCGCCGCCCTCCTCGCGAGGGTGGCGCGATGTCCTTCAACGAACCGCTTGCGAAAGAAGCTCCGTCATGCAGAAGAGTCTTCACATCAACGCCGAGAAGTGCACCGGTTGCCTGCAATGCGAGATGGCCTGTTCCTTCGAGAACTACGCCGTCTTCGCGCCGGCGCGCTCGCGCATCAAGGTGTTCGACTTCCACACCACCGGGCGCAAGGTGCCCTACACCTGCACCCAGTGCGACGAGGCCTGGTGCCTGCACGCCTGCCCGGTGGAGGCGATCACGGTCGACCGCGCCACCGGCGCGAAGATCGTCAACGAGACCACCTGCGTGGGGTGCAAGGTGTGCACCATCAGCTGCCCCTTCGGCACCATCAACTACGTGCAGGAAACCGGCAAGGTGCAGAAGTGCGACCTGTGCGGCGGGGAGCCCGCCTGCGCCAGCGCCTGCCCCACCGGCGCCATCACCTACATCGACGCCAACTGGACCGGCTTCGACAAGATGCAGGCCTGGGCCGACAAGCTCGCGAATCAGCCCGCCGCGCAAGCGGCGGCATAAGGAGTCAAAGACATGTCCTGGGCAGGAAAGATCCTCCGCGTCGACCTCACGGCCGGCACCGTCAAGTCCGAGCCACTGAACATGACCTGGGCACGCGAGTACCTCGGCTCGCGTGGCCTGGCCACGAAATACCTGGTCGAAGAGACCGACCCCAAGGTCGACGCGCTGTCGGCGGCCAACAAGATGATCTGGGCCACCGGCCCGCTCACCGGCACCATGGCCTCCACCGGCGGGCGCTACACCGTCGTCACCAAGGGCCCGCTCACCGGCGCCATCGCCTGCTCCAACTCGGGCGGCTACTGGGGCGCCGAGTTGCGCATGGCGGGCTGGGACATGGTCATCGTCGAGGGGGCCTCGGCCAAGCCGGTGTACCTGCTCATCCAGGACGATGTCGCCGAACTGCGCGACGCCTCGACGCTGTGGGGCAAGACCGTCTGGGAAACCGAGGCAACGCTGAAGAAGACGCACCAGGACCCGCTGCTGCGCGTCTCCTGCATCGGCGGCGCGGGCGAGCAGCGCGTGCTCTTCGCGGCGATCATGAACGACCTGCACCGCGCCGCCGGCCGCTCCGGTGTCGGCGCGGTGATGGGCAGCAAGAACCTGAAGGCCGTGGCCGTGCGCGGCACCGAGGGCGTGGGCAACCTCGCCGACGCCAAGGAGTTCATGCGCGTCACCGCCGAGAAGAAGAAGATCCTGGCCGACAACGGCGTCACCGGCCAGGGCCTGCCGACCTACGGCACCCAGGTGCTGATGAACGTCATCAACGAGATGGGTGCACTGCCCACGCGCAACCACAAGGACGTGGCCTTCGAGGGCGCCAAGGACATCTCGGCCGAGGCCATGGCCACGCCGCGTGCCACCGACGGCAAGAAGCAGCTCGTCACCAACCAGGCCTGCTTCGGCTGCACCATCGCCTGCGGTCGCATCAGCAAGATCGACAAGGGCCACTTCACGGTGGAGACCAAGCCGCAGTACTGGGGCGCCTCGGGCGGCCTCGAGTACGAAGCGGCCTGGGCGCTGGGCGCGGCCAACGGCGTGAACGACCTCGAAGCGCTGCAGTACGCCAACCTCATCTGCAACGAGCACGGCATGGACCCGATCTCCTTCGGCGCCACCATCGGCGCGGTGATGGAGCTGTGCGAGATGGGTGTGCTCACCAAGGAACAGCTCGGCATCGACGCCGAGTGGGGTTCGGCGCGCGCGCTGGCGCATTTCGCCGAGATCACCGCCAAGGGCGAAGGCTTCGGCCGTGAAATCGCCCAGGGCAGCAAGCGGCTGTGCGAGAAGTACGGCCACCCCGAACTGAGCATGAGCGTGAAGGGCCAGGAATTCCCGGCCTACGACTCGCGCGGCATCCAGGGCATGGGCCTGACCTATGCGACGAGCAACCGCGGTGCCTGCCACCTGCGCAGCTACACCGTGGCCTCCGAGGTGCTGGGCATCCCGGTGAAGACCGACCCGCTCACCGCCGAAGGCAAACCCGAACTGGTGATCGCCTTCCAGGACGCCACCGCCGCCTTCGATTCGGCCGGCATCTGCATCTTCACCAGCTTCGCCTGGGGGCTGGCCGACGTGGCGCCGCAGGTGGCCGCCGCCTGCGGGCCGGAATTCACGCTCGAGAACCTGGCCAAGATCGGCGAGCGCATCTGGAACATGGAGCGCGACTACAACAACCGCGCCGGCTTCACCTCCAAGGACGACAACCTGCCGCCACGTCTGCTCAACGAGCCGGCCAAGACCGGCCCGGCCAAGGGCCTGGTGAGCAAGCTGCCCGAAATGCTGCCCAAGTACTACGCCGCGCGCGGCTGGGACACCGAAGGCCGCCTCAAGCCCGAGACCCGGGCGCGCCTGGGCCTGTGACGCGCGTAGCCTGAGTTCTCGAACCACGGGGCGGTTTTCGGACCGCCTCGCTCTTTGGGCGCGGCCACCCCGCGGCCCGGGTGGAGCGCCATGAAGCATGTCATCCTCGGTGCCGGCCCGGCCGGCGTCATTGCCGCCGAGACCATCCGCAAGCACGCCCCGGCCGACGAGATCGTGCTCGTCGGCGACGAGCCCGAGGAACCGTATTCGCGCATGGCGATCCCTTACCTGCTGATCGGCCAGATCGAGCCGAGCGGCACGCATCTGCGCCACGCGCCGGACCACTTCGCGCAGCTGCGCATCGAGCGCCACAGCGGCGCGGCGCTGCGCGTCGACACCGCGGCGCGCCAGGTGCTGCTCGCCGACGGCAACCGGCACAGCTTCGAGCGCCTGCTCATCGCCACCGGCTCCTCGCCGGCGACGCCGCCCATCCCCGGCATCGCCGGGCCGGGCGTGCACTCGTGCTGGACCCTGGCCGATGCGCGCTCGATCATGGCGCTGGCCCAGCCCGGCGCGCGCGTCGTGCAGATGGGCGCGGGCTTCATCGGCTGCATCATCCTCGAGGCGCTGGCCGCGCGCGGCGTGGCGCTGAGCGTGGTCGAGATGGGCGACCGCATGGTGCCGCGCATGATGGGCCCGACCGCCGGCGGCATGATCAAGGCCTGGTGCGAAGCCAAGGGCGTGAAGGTCTTCACCGGCGCGCGTGTCGAGGCCATCGAGCGCGAGGCCGGCGCGGCGATGAAGGTGAAGCTGTCCAGCGGCGCGGTCCTGGACGCCGACCTCGTCATCAGCGCCACCGGCGTGAGGCCGAACATCGGGTTTCTCGCGGACTCCGGCATCCGCTGCGCCGCCGGCGTGCTCACCGACGAGCGGCTGCAGACCAACGTCGGCGGCATCTACGCCGCCGGCGACTGCGCCGAGGCCTTCGACGTCATCAGCGGCAAGGCGGTGGTCAGCGCGATCCAGCCCAACGCCGCCGACCAGGCGCGCGTCGCGGCACTGAACATGGTCGGCAAGACGAGCACGCTGCGCGGCGTGACGCAGATCAACGTGCTCAACACGCTCGGCCTGGTCTCGGCGAGCTTCGGCCGCTGGGAAGGCGTGCCCGGAGGCGAGCATGTCGAGGTCACCGACCACGCCGCCCAGCGCCACCTCAGCCTGCAGTTCGACGGCGACCGCCTGGTCGGCTGCAACGCCATCGGCTGGACCTCGCACGTCGGCGTCATGCGCGGCCTCGTCGAAGGCGGGATCCACCTCGGCACGTGGAAGGACCGGCTGCTCGCCGACCCGAGCCTGCTCATGGAGGCCTACCTCGCCTGCGCCCAGGGCCACGCACCGGCGGCGCGCGCCTGATCGGACCGCGCCGCAACGCAGGGGCAGCATGCACATCACGTTCAAGCTCTACGCCAACTTGACGCAGTACCTGCCGCACGAGCATCGCAGCGGCAACCTGATGCGGCTCGAGGTGCCAACCGGTGCGAGCATCGCGCAGGTGATCGCACCGTTTCACCTGCCCATGCACCAGGTCAAGCTGGCCCTCGTCAACGGCCACTACGTCCCGGCCGAGGCGTACGCCACGCGCTCGCTCGCCGATGGCGATGTGCTCGCCATCTGGCCGCCCATCGCCGGCGGCTGACCCCGCGCAGCGGCGCCTTCAGCCGCCCACCAGCCCGTTGCGGATGGCGTAGACGGTGAGCTCGGAGTTGTTGGCGAGCTGCAGCTTCTCGAGCACGCGGGCGCGGTACACCGACACCGTCTTCGGGCTGAGCGTGAGCTCCTGGGCGATGTCGGCCAGGCGCTTGCCCGAAGCGATCATCACCAGCGTCTGCAGTTCGCGGTCGCTGAGCTTGTGGTGCAGCACTTCGCTGGCCGGTGCGGTGAGGCTTTCCACGAGCATCTGCGCGATCTCCGGGGTGACGTACTTGCGCCCCTGCGCCACCGTGCGCACCGCCTGCACCAGCAGCTGCGGGTCGCCGCCCTTGTTCACGTAGCCGAAGGCCCCGGCACGCAGCGCACGGATGGCGTACTGGTCCTCGGGGTACATGCTCACCACCAGCACCTTCATCGGCGAGTTCTCGTCCTTGAGCACGTGCAGCACGTCCAGGCCGCTGCGCCCGGGCAGGTTGATGTCCAGCACGAGCACGTCGCAGGGCGATGGCCTGGGTGTCTCGAAGCTGAGCTGGCGCATCAGCGCGCGCAGCTCGCCGTAGTCGGCCGCCTCGCCCACCACGCGGATGTCGGCGGCATCGGACAGCGTGTCGCGGATGCCGCGACGGATGAGCGCGTGGTCGTCGCAGAGGATGACTTCGATCATGGGTGCAAGGCGTGCATCAGGCGGCGGGTCGGGGGCGCGGGCGGCCGCTCACAGGGCGGTCCAGGCGGAGGTCTCGGCATCGTCGGGGTCGAGGTCGGCGGGATTCTCGCCGCCGGGCACGCGGCGCACCGCGGCGGGGTCCAGCGGCACCGACAGGATCAGCGAGGTGCCGGCGGCGCCGCTGCTCAGGTCGACCCAGCCGCCCACGGTGGAGGCGCGCTCGTGCAGGCCGCGGATGCCGAAGCTGCGTGCCTTGGCCAGGTCGCTGGCGGCCAGGCCGCGGCCGTTGTCGCTCACCTCGAGCGAGAGCACGCCGGCGGTGATCGACAGGTCGACCACCACGCGCGAGGCACCGGCGTGCTTGCTCACGTTGGTCAGCGCCTCCTGCGCCGTGCGGTAGGCCACCAGCGGCACGCCCGCGGGCAGGGCCTTGCGCTCGCTGCTCAGGCCGGTGGCGCGGTACTCGCAGGCGATGCCGGTGCGCTTCTCGAAGCGGCTGGTCATCCACTGCAGTGCCGCCACGAGGCCCTGCTCGAGGATCGCCGGGCGCAGGTTCTGCATGATGCGCTGGCTCGCCTCGATGGCCGCGCTCACCGTCTCCAGCGCCATCGCCGCGCGCTGCTGCACCGCGGGCTCGGCGGCATGGCGGCGCATCCAGTCGAGCTCGAACTTCAACGCCGTGAGCGAGCCGCCGACGTCGTCGTGGATCTCGCGCGCGATGGCATGGCGCTCGGCCTCGACGCTGGTCTGCAGGTGCTGGGCGAGCTCCGACAGGCGCCGGCGCGAGACCTCCAGTTCGCAGTCGGCCGCCACGCGCGCCAGGTGCGTGCGGCTGGCGGCGATGGCGTGCTCGATGGCCGGCGCCAGGCGCGCCAGGTTGCTCTTGAGCAGGTAGTCGTTGGCGCCGTGGCGCATCGCCTCCACCGCGGTGTCTTCGCCGATCTGGCCCGACACCAGGATGAACGGCAGCAGCCCGCCCTCGGCCTGCGCGCGTGCACGCAGCAGCCGCAGCGCCTCCAGACCCGTGAAGCCCGGCAGGTTGTAGTCGGAGAGCACCACGTCCCAGGGCTCGGCGAGTGCCGCCTCGAACGCGGCGCGCGTCTCGATGCGCAGCGCGCGCACGCGCAGGCCGGCGCGCTGCAGGTGCGCCAAGGCCAGCGCATGGTCGGGCTCGGAGTCCTCCAGGTGCAGCAGGCGAAAGGCGTTCGCGGAGCCTGTCATGGACGGAGTATCGCAAAGCGCCCGACCGCGCGCGGCCGGCGGCGCCCCGGTGCACGCCCGCCGGCGGCGCAGGCAGGGCGTCGAAATGGGGGTGGATTGCCGCGATCTTTCGCTCAATGTCCGGGCAGGGGCTGCCGAAAATACCCTGGAAGACGACCGAAAGAGGCCCGCACGCTGTGGCGTGGCCTCGGCGGCTCGTCAGTCTGCAGAAGAAGAACCCGCCACTGGAGCCCGGATGCTCGCTCAGGAAGACGCCCTCTCGCCGCCCGGCGGACTGCCGCTGCTGATCGCTGCCGATCTGCAGGACGACCTGATGGTGGCGAACAACGACCTCGAGCGGCTGCAGCGGCTGCTCAGCGACGCCTGCGACGCCCTGCTCACGCATTTCTACGGCGCCACGGGCGAGATCAACCACGTGCTGCACATCGTGGCCAGCCGGCCCGACGTGGACGCGCCGGGGCTGCATGCGGCCATGCAGCACCTGGCCGGTGCGATCACGGCGATGCAGTTCCAGGACATGGCCTCGCAACTCGTCGGGCACACCTCGCGGCGACTGCGCAACTGCGCCGACCGCCTGGCGCGCGACACCATGGGCGACGACGAGGACGGCTGTGCCGTGGTCGAAGCCCCCCCGCCGCGCCCCAACCCGGTGACCCAGGACGAGATGGACGCCGGTTCCATCGAACTCTTCTGACGCCCGCCGCCCCCACCGACGAATCCGACCCGAGAGACAAGCCTCATGCATTCCATCCTTGCCGTTGACGACAGCGCCTCGATGCGCCAGATGGTCAGCTTCACGCTGAAGAACGCGGGATTCGCCGTGGTCGAGGCCGTGGACGGCCAGGATGCCTACGAGAAGGCCAATTCGCGCGACTTCAACCTCGTCCTCACCGACCAGAACATGCCGCGCATGGATGGCATCGGCCTGACGCGCAAGCTGCGCGAGAACCCCAAGTTCAAGACCACGCCGATCCTCATCCTCACCACCGAGAGCAGCGACCAGATGAAGCAGGCCGGTCGCGCCGCCGGCGCCACGGGCTGGCTGGTCAAGCCTTTCGACCCGGCCAAGCTCATCGAGGTGATCGGCAAGGTCATCCGCTGACCCGCCCCAGGGCACGGCAGGCACACACCAGGAGACCCGCGATGGGCGAGACGAGCAACCAAGCTGCGCCGAATTCGGCCGGCATCGACCTGAGCCAGTTCTTCCAGATCTTCTTCGAGGAGGCCGGCGAGAACCTCGAGAGCATGGAGCAGATGCTGCTCGGCCTGGACATCCAGAGCCCGGACGACGAGCAGCTCAATGCCATCTTCCGCTGTGCGCATTCGGTCAAGGGCGGCGCAGCCACTTTCGGCTTTGCCGACGTCGCCGAACTCACGCACCAGATGGAGACGCTGCTCGACAAGCTGCGCCGCCACGAACTCGCACCCACGCCAGCGATGGTCGACGTGCTGCTGGCCTCGGGCGATGCCCTCAAGTCGCAGCTCGCGCGCCACCAGGGCGGCGGCGGCGAGGCCGTCGACACCTCGGAGTTGCTGGCCTCGATACGCCGCCAGTTCGAAGGCCCTGCGGACCTCGCGGCCACGCCGCGCGCCCCGGCACCCCCCGCGCCACCCGCCGTGGCCGCAGCGGCCGCAAGCACCGCGCCCGCCGCGCCCGCCGCACAGGGCACCGCGGACCCGGCCGGCCTGCGCAGCCTGGAGCTCACCGTGGGCCCGCTGTCCGATGCCGCCCTGGCCGACAACCTGGTGGAGCTGTTCAAGGAAATCACCGACCTGGGCACGATCGAGCCGCTGGACGCCGGCCAGGCGGCCGACGGCATGCGCCGCTTCAAGGTGCTGACCACGTCGTCGGATAACGACCTGCTGGACCTCTTCAGCTTCCACGTGGCGCGCGAGCAGGTGCGACTGGCGCCGCTGGGCAAGGGCTACGGTTTCCACGAGGGTGCGCCCGGCGCGCCGCTCGCCGAGGCCGCCGCCCACGCCAACACCGGCTACGGCTTCTTCGAGGACGCCCCGGGGGCACCCGGCAGCGCCCCCGCCGCCGGCACGGCGCCCTCGGCGCCCAGCACGGGCGAGGCCCGCCCGGCGCCGGCGAAGACCGCCGCCGCGGCCCCGGCACGCGCCGACAAGGCCGGCGCTCCCGAATCGAGCACGCTGCGCGTCTCGGTGGAGAAGGTCGACCAGCTCATCAACCTGGTCGGCGAACTCGTCATCACCCAGGCCATGCTGGCGCAGAACAGCAAGGGCGTGGACGCCGCGCTGCACCAGCAGATGGCCAGCGGCCTGACCGACCTGGAGCGCAACACGCGCGACCTGCAAGAAGCGGTGATGTCGATCCGCATGATCCCGATGTCGCTCGTCTTCAACCGCTTCCCGCGCATGATGCGCGACCTCGCCGGCAAGCTCGGCAAGAAGGCCGAGCTGGTGCAGGTGGGCGAGGCCACCGAGCTCGACAAGGGACTCGTGGAGAAGATCACCGACCCGCTCACGCACCTGGTGCGCAACAGCTGCGACCACGGCATCGAGATGCCCGAGGAGCGCCTCGCCAAGGGCAAGCCCGAGCACGGCACCATCACCCTCATCGCCAGCCACCAGGGCGGCAGCATCGTCATCGAGGTGCGCGACGACGGCAAGGGCCTGAACCGCGCCAAGCTGCTGAAGAAGGCGCGCGAGCGCGGCATGGATGTCTCCGACACCATGACCGACCAGGAGGTCTACGGCCTCATCCTCGCACCCGGCTTCAGCACCGCCGAGGTGGTCACCGACGTCTCCGGCCGCGGCGTGGGCATGGACGTGGTGAAGAAGAACATCACCGCCCTGGGCGGCACGGTGGAGATCGACTCCGCCGAGGGCTACGGCATGACCGTGCGCGTGCGCCTGCCGCTCACGCTGGCGATCATGGACGGCATGAGCGTGGGCGTGGGCAACGAGTGCTACATCCTGCCCCTGTCCAGCGTGGTCGAGTCCTTCCAGGTGCAGCCGGGCATGGTCAAGACCATCGGCGGCACCGGCCGCGTGGTCGAGGTGCGCGACGAATACATGCCCGTGGTCGACCTGGAACGGGTCTTCGACGTGCCGCGCTTCGACAACGACCGCAGCACCGACATCATGGTCGTGGTCGAGGCCGAAGGCGCCCGCGTGGCGCTGCTCGTGGACGAACTGCTCGGCCAGCAGCAGGTCGTGGTGAAGAACCTGGAAAGCAACTACCGCCGGGTGGACGACGTCTCCGGCGCCACCATCATGGGTGACGGCCGCGTGGCGCTCATCCTCGATGTCGGAGCCCTGGTGCGGCGCTCGCGCCACTGACACCCGCACGACAGCAAGGACACCCGGTCATGAAGGCACTCTTCCAGGTGATGCGCGGCTTCACCATCCGCATCCGCATGCTCGGCGCCGTGGCCATGCTCGTGGGCATGTTCGGCCTGGTCGGCGCGGTGGGCGTGTTCAGCGGCTGGCGCATCAAGGCGCTCAACGAGGGCTTCATCGCACACTCGATCCATGAACTCGAGACCCTCTCGACCACCCGTGCCCATCTGGCCCAGGTGCGCTTGCACGAGAAGCAGATGGTCATCGACTACGAGGACAGCGCCATCGTGGGCAGGCACCGCGAGGCCTGGAAGGTGGAACTCGATGCGACGACGAAGGCGCTGGCCTCGCTGGTCGAGGGCCGTGCGGACGAGAACACGCCGCTGGCCCGCGAGGCGATCCAGCGCCTCGAGGATTACGCCAGGCGCTCCAGCCCCGTGCTGACCAATATCCAGGCCGGCACCTACGACACCGCGCGCGTCGCCGACCGCATGCTCGACCGCGCCAAGCAAGACATGGCCGTGGCCGCACAGCGCGTCGAGCAGATCTCAGGTGTGGTCCTCGCCGGCACGGCCCAGGCCCAGGAGCAATTCCGCGCCACGATGACCAAGGCGATGTGGATCTTCGGCGGCACCTTCACCCTGGTCCTGCTGGTCGTGGTGCCGCTGACCTTGATGAACTCGGTCTCCATCACCCGCCCGATCAGCTACGCCTCGGGCGTCGCCCAGGCCATCGCTGGAGGCGACCTGACGCGCACCATCCGTCTCGAAGGGCGAGACGAGGCCACCGACCTGCTGCGTTCGCTGGACCACATGCAGCACAGCCTGAGCCGCACCATGGCGCAGGTGCAGGCCTCGTCGCTCAGCATCCAGCATTCCAGCGCCGAGGTGGCCAGCGGCAACACCGACCTGTCGACGCGCACCGAGCAGGCCGCGGGTTCGCTGCAGCAGACCGCCGGCTCGATGGAGCAGCTCACCGGCGCGGTGCGCCAGAGCGCAGACTCGGCGCACCAGGCGCAGCAGCTCGCCGCCTCGGCCGCCGACGTCGCCCAGCGCGGCGGTGCGGTGGTCTCGCAGGTCGTCTCGACGATGGACGAGATCAACACCAGCAGCAAGAAGATCGCCGACATCATCGGCACCATCGACGGCATCGCCTTCCAGACCAACATCCTGGCGCTCAACGCCGCGGTCGAGGCCGCGCGTGCCGGCGAGCAGGGCCGCGGCTTTGCCGTCGTCGCCAGCGAGGTGCGCAGCCTGGCGCAGCGCAGCGCCGAGGCCGCACGCGAGATCAAGGCGCTCATCGGCGACAGCGTGCAGCGCGTGCAAGCGGGCTCCAAGCTGGTGGCCGACGCGGGCAGCACCATGGGCGAGATCGTCGCCAGCGTGCAGCGCGTGACCGACATCATCGGCCAGATCAGCACCGCGGCCACCGAGCAAAGCAGCGGCATCGGCCAGGTCAACGGCGCGGTCGCCGAGCTCGACCACATGACGCAGCAGAACGCGGCGCTGGTGGAACAAAGCACGGCCGCGGCCGAGTCGCTGAAGTCACAGGCCGAGGTCCTGGCCGGCGTGGTCGGCACCTTCAAGTTCAACGGCGAGGCCCGTCACCTGCGGCCTCCGAGCGGGAAAGCTCCTGAGCCCTCCCTTCGCGGCCACGCGGCCTGACCCCAAACCCCTGCCCCGGAGCCCATCCCATGCTTGCCAGCCTCTCTTCCCGCCAGCGCCTGCTGCTGATCATCGTGCTCTTCGGCACCAGCCAGGCTGCGGCCGTGGCCGGCCTGGGCCTGGGCCTGTCGGCCCCCTGGTCGCTCGCCGTGGGCCTGTCCACCGGCCTGGCCGGCCTGGGCGTGCTCGTGTTCAATGCCCTGCTCCTGCAGCGCTTCATGAGCGAGTTTCTCGTTCACAGCCAGCGCCTGGCGGCAGGCGACCTGGCGCAGGACATCACGGTGGCCCACGCCGGCCCCGACGTGGTGCGCATGCTCGGCGGCCTGCAGGCCCTGCAGGGCGCGCTGCGCACCACCCTGGGTTCGATACGCGGCGGGGCCGACGGGGTCTCGCTGGCCGCACAGGAGATCGCCCAGGGCAACGCCGACCTGAGCACACGCACCGAGCAGACGGCGAGCAACCTGCAGCAGGCGGCCAGTTCGATGGCGCGCCTGACCACCACCGTCAACCAGACTGCCGAATCGGCGCGCACGGCCAATCAGCTGGCCAGTTCGGCCAGCGAGGTGGCGGCGCGCGGCGGCAGCGTGGTGGCCGAAGTGGTGACGACGATGGACGAGATCAATGCCAGTTCGAAGAAGATCGCCGACATCATCGGCACCATCGACGGCATCGCCTTCCAGACCAACATCCTGGCGCTCAACGCCGCGGTCGAGGCCGCGCGTGCCGGCGAGCAGGGCCGCGGCTTTGCCGTCGTCGCCAGCGAGGTGCGCAGCCTGGCGCAGCGCAGCGCCGAGGCCGCACGCGAGATCAAGGGCCTCATCGGCGCCAGCGTGGAGAAGGTGGAGTCCGGTTCGCGGCTGGTGCAGGATGCCGGCCAGACCATGGGCGAGATCGTCGCCAGCGTGCAGCGCGTCTCCGACATCATCGGCGAGATCAGCGCCGCGGCCGCCGAGCAAAGCGCCGGCATCGGCCAGATCAACGCCGCCGTCGTGCAGCTCGACGCGATGACGCAGCAGAACGCCGCACTGGTCGAACAAAGCGCGGCCGCGGCCGAATCGCTGAAGGAACAGTCGCACCAGCTGGCCGCGGCGGTGGGGACGTTCCGCACCGGCGGCGCCTCGGCCTCGCGCCCGTTCAACCCGCCGAGCCGGCCGAGCGCACCACACCAGGCCGAAGCCAGCCACGCCATTGCCCGGGCGCGCCAGGCGCCGGCCCCAGCCCGGCCGCCGGTGGCGAAAGTTGCCACGCGCCCGGCGCCGAAAGCCAGCGCCAAGCGTGCGCCGCCCCCCGTGCCCGCAGCGGTCGCGCGCGCACCGGCTCCTGCAGCCGCGGCGGCCCACGACGACGACTGGGAGACTTTCTGAACCGGCGCGCGCTTCAGAAAACCCGCCCACCCGCCGATAAGACACGCAGACCACACAAGGAAAAGCCATGGACATGATTGCCGAAGCCCCCGCCGTCGCCCGCCGCGATCCGGCACGCAGCGCCACCCCGAGCGCCACGCCGACTGCCGAAGGCAGCAAGACCCAGGGCGGTGAGTTCCTCACCTTCCGCCTGGGCGCGGAGGAGTATGGCATCGACATCCTGCGCGTGCAGGAGATCCGCTCCTACGAGCCGCCCACGCGCATCGCCAACGCACCGCCCTTCGTCAAGGGCGTGGTCAACCTGCGCGGCGTGATCGTGCCGATCGTCGACCTGCGCCTGAAGCTCGGCTGCGAGAAGGCCGAGTACAACACCTTCACCGTGGTCGTCGTGCTCAACGTGCGCGGCCGCGTCGTCGGCGCGGTGGTCGACTCGGTGTCCGACGTGCTCGAACTCGGCAGCAGCCACATCAAGCCCGCGCCCGAGCTCAGCTCCAGCGTCGATGCCTCCTACATCACCGGCATCGGCACGATCAAGAGCGGCGACGCCGAGCGCATGCTCATCCTCATGGACATCGAGGCCCTCATGAGCAGCCCCGAGATGGGCCTGATCAGCCACTGAGCGCCCCCAGGGCCGGGCCAGCCCGGCCCGCCCCCCGTGGGGGGTTCAAGCAAAGTGGCAAAGCCACATTTGCTCGAGAGCGCCCCCAGACCTGCCGCTGCGCGTCAGGCCCCCCG
>DYOR01000091.1 GCA_020720385.1 Rubrivivax sp. | reverse complement strand
CGCGTCACGACGACGAGCACCTGGAACCTGGAGCCCTCCTGGCCGGGACGCTAGCGCGGCGCACCTGAGCCTGCATCGTGGCGGGCGCGGCGGCGCCGCCGGCGCCCCGCAACGGCTGAGACAATCGGTCGATGCTCCAGTTCGACCTCCTGCGCACCGATGGTCTTGCCCGCCGCGGCCGGCTCACGCTCGAGCACGGCGTGGTCGAGACCCCCGTGTTCATGCCCGTGGGCACCTACGGCACGGTGAAGGGGGTGCTGCCGCGCTCGCTCGTGGAGATGGGCGCCGAGATCATCCTGGGCAACACCTTCCACCTGTGGATGCGGCCCGGGCTGGACGTGGTCACGCAGTTTGGCGGCCTGCACCGCTTCGAGCAGTGGAGCCGGCCCATGCTCACCGACAGCGGCGGCTTCCAGGTGTGGTCGCTGGGCGAGATGCGCAAGATCGGCGAAGAGGGCGTGCGCTTCGCTTCGCCGGTGAACGGCGACAAGCTCTTCCTCACGCCCGAAGTGAGCATGCAGATCCAGACGGTGCTGAATTCCGACATCGCCATGCAGCTCGACGAGTGCACGCCGTACCAGACGCAGGGGCACATCACCAGCGAGCAAGAGGCACGCGCCTCGATGGAGCTGAGCCTGCGCTGGGCCGTGCGCAGCCGCGACGAATTCGCGCGCCTGGGCAACCGCAATGCGCTCTTCGGCATCGTCCAGGGCGGCATGTTCGAAAACCTGCGTGAGGCCTCGCTGGCCGCGCTCGTCGCGCTCGACTTCCCCGGCTATGCGGTGGGCGGGGTGAGCGTGGGCGAGCCCAAGGAGGAGATGCTGCGCATCATGGCGCACACCCCGCAGCGCCTGCCGGCGCACAAGCCGCGCTACCTCATGGGCGTGGGCACGCCCGAGGACCTGGCCGAGGGCGTGGCCTGCGGCGTGGACATGTTCGACTGCGTCATGCCCACGCGCAACGCGCGCAACGGCCACCTCTTCACGCGCTTCGGCGACCTGAAGATCCGCAACGCGCGCCACCGCCAGGACGAACGCCCCATCGACGAGACCTGCAGCTGCCACGCCTGCGCCGGCGGCTTCAGCCGCGCCTACCTGCACCACCTGGACCGCTGCGGCGAGATGCTCGGGCCGATGCTCGCCAGCATCCACAACCTGCACTACTACGTGAACCTGATGCGCGAGATGCGCGAGGCGCTGGACGAAGGGCGCTTCGAGGCCTTCCGCGCGCGCTTCAAGGCCGACCGCGCGCGCGGGGTGTAGCCCTTAACCGCCCGAGCGGTCGAGCGCGCTCTTGGCACCGTCGAACTGCGCCAGCGCCTGGGCGAGGAAGGGCAGCACCGGCTGCAGCTCGCCGAACAAGGTGTGCGGCGGGTTGGCGACGAAGACGCTGCTGCCGAGCAGGCCGAAGCCGCGCCCACCATCGTCGGTTCGGGCCTGCGCCACCGTCAACCGCGCGTGCAGCCAGCCCTTCTTCGCGCCGGCGTCGGCCGCAGCCTTCAGGCGCTGCGGCAGCTGCGCGGCCTCGATGAGCTGGAGCTGCGGCAGCCACACCAGCACCAGCGCCTCGGGGAAGCGCTCCAGCGCCTCGCGCAGCGCGGCGAGGGTGCGCACGTAGTCGGTCTTCAACTCGTAGCTCGGGTCGATGAGGACCACGCCGCGGCGCGTGGGCGGTGGCAGCTGGCTCTTCAGCGCCGCGAAGCCGTCGCTCATCTTCACTTCCACGCCGGGGGTTTCGCCCAGGTAGGAGGAGAGCACCTTGTGGTCGGTGGGGTGCAGTTCGAACAGGCGCAGCTGGTCCTGCCGCCGCATCAGGGCGTGGGCGATGGCCGGCGAGCCGGGGTACTGCTTGAGCGTGGCCCCGCCGTTGAAGGCGCGCACGAGGGCCACCAGGTCGGCCAGCGGCGCGGGCAGGCCGGGCAGGTTCCACAGCCGGGCGATGCCCTGTTCGTACTCGCCGCGCTTGTTGGCGTACTCGCCCTCGAGCGAATAACCCCCGGCGCCGGCGTGTGTGTCGACATAGCGCCAGCCCTTGTCCTTGAGGTTCATGTAGCGCAGCACCAGCGCCAGGACGGTGTGCTTGAGGACGTCGGCGTGGTTGCCGGCGTGGAAGGCGTGGCGGTAGGCGAGCATGGCGCGACTGTGCCACGCGGGCGCGGCCGGGCGGTCAGTCCCGCGTGCGACGCAGCACCAGCAGGCTTTCCAACGCGTCCGCTTCGAAGGCCTCGATGCGGGCGCGATTGCTCGCCAACAAACCCAACACGACGTCATTGCCACCGTTGCCGATGGCGAGCACCAACACCTTGGGCGGCGCGCCACGCAGCAGGCTCATCTGGCGAAAGTCGTCGTCCTTGGATGTCAGCACATAGCCCTCGCGCCCTGCAAGAGCCCACAGCGAGACGTCCGACGCGCCCTGGAGCCCGAGGTCCTGCACGTGCCTCGTGCCCGCAAACGCCTCTTGCAGCGCAGGAACCAGCCGACGACTCAGGTTCTCGTCGAGCAGCAGTTTCATTCAGCCAGCAGGGCCGCCAGGCGCCGCTCGCGGGCGGCGGCGAACATCAGCGCAGCTTGCAGGTGAGCCGCCGACAACGAAGGGAAGTTGTCCAGCAACTCCTCCTGAGCCATCCCGCCGGCCATGTACTCGAGGACGTCGTACACCGTGATGCGGGTGCCCTTGAAGCAAGGCTTGCCGCTGCGCACGCCGGGCCGGATCTCGATGTAGTCGTCGATGTTCATGGGTGCGCTCGCTGCGCCGCGCCGCAAAAGGGGCCGCGGGCAGCAAGATCCTGGGGCCCCGGTGGCGACCTTGTCAAGCGCCGACCGGGCGCGGCCTCCTGTGCAACCGTTGCGCCTGCATCAACTCGATCAACGCTGCGGCCGCCGCATCGTGAGCGCCGGCCCGGCGAAGCCGAGCAGCCCGAGGGCGAGGGTCTGTGGCCCGGGCACGACTCCAGGTGGCGCCGTAGACACATCGACGCTGCGCTAACCTCGCGCCATGACCACCCTCTTCGACCCCATCCGCATCGGCGACATCGACCTCGCCAGCCGCATCGTCATGGCCCCGCTCACGCGCGACCGCGCCGGGGCCGGGCAGGTGCCCACCGAACTCATGGCGCGCTACTACGCGCAGCGCGCCGACCCCGAGCGCGGCGCCGGGCTCATCGTCACCGAGGCCTCGCAGGTGTGCCCCGAAGGCCAGGGCTACCTCGACACGCCGGGGATCTTCAACGCCGCCCAGGTGACCGGCTGGCGCCGCGTGACGCAGGCCGTGCACGCGCGCGGCGGGCGCATCGTGGTGCAGCTGTGGCACGTGGGGCGCATCTCGCATGCCTCGCTGCAGCCGGGCGGCCAGCCCCCCGTGTCCAGCACCGCGCGCCTGGCCAACGCCAAGACCTTCCTCGGCAGCGGCTTCACACCGGTCTCGGCACCACGCGCACTGCGCAGCGAAGAAATCCCGGGCATCGTCGCCCACTACCGCCAGGCCGCGCTGATGGCGATGGAGGCGGGCTTCGACGGCGTCGAGGTGCACGCCGCCAACGGCTACCTCATCGAGCAGTTCCTGCGCGACAGCATCAACGACCGCAGCGACGGCTACGGCGGCAGCATCGACCACCGTTGCCGGCTGCTGCGCGAGGTCATGAGCGCGGTGGCCGGGACCATCGGCGGCGGGCGCACGGGGGTGCGCCTGTCGCCGGTGACTCCGTCCAACGACGCCGGGCTCGACAGCCGCCCGCAGGCGCTGTACGAGCATGCGGTGGCGCAGATCGCGCCGCTCCAGCTGGCCTACGTGCACGTGGTGGAGGGCGCCACCGGCGGCGCGCGCGATCACGCGCCCTTCGACTACGCCGCGCTGCGCCGGCACTTCGACGGCGCCTGGGTGGTGAACAACGGCTACACCCGGGCCATGGCCATGGAAGCGGTGGCGTCGGGCGCCGCCGACCTGGTGTCCTTCGGCAAGCCCTTCATCGCCAACCCCGACCTCGGGCGCCGCCTGCGCGAGGACGCAGCCCTCAACGTGCTGCACATGTCCACGCTGTACGGCGGCGGCGCGGCGGGTTACACCGACTACCCCTGCCTGGACACCGCCCGCGCCTGAGCCGCGCGCGCTCGCTCCGGCGCCACGGCGGGCTTGCCGCCACAATGTGGACCCCGCCTCGCGCCGGCCCGGCCGCTGCCCATGCGGCGGCCGGGCCGGCGCCTGCCGCCGCATTCACATTGCCAAGATCGGAGAGCCCATGAGCGACCCCGCGCCGCAAGACCCGCGCCCGAACGCGCCCGCCCATGTTAGGCATGCCCGGCTCGTGGCCTGGGTGCGCGAGATCGCGGCCCTCACCGGCGCGGCCGAGGTCGTGTGGTGCGATGGCAGCCAGGCCGAGTACGAGCGCCTGTGCGCGCAGCTCGTTGCCGCCGGCACGTTCCTCGAGCTCGACCCCCAGAGGCGCCCGGGCAGCTTCCTGGCGCGCAGCGACCCCGGCGACGTGGCGCGCGTGGAAGACCGCACCTTCATCTGCAGCCAGAAGACGGAAGACGCCGGCCCGACCAACCACTGGATGGCGCCGGCGCAGATGCGCGAACTGCTGCAGACCGGCGAACAAGCGCTCTTCCGCGGCGCCATGCGTGGCCGCACGATGTACGTGGTGCCCTTCTCGATGGGGCCGCTGGGCTCGCACATCGCGCACATCGGCGTGGAGCTCACCGACAGCGCGTACGTGGTGGTGAACATGCGCCTGATGACGCGCATGGGCCGTGGCGCGCTCGAGGTGCTCGGCGCCGACGGCGACTTCGTGCCCTGCGTGCACAGCGTGGGCGCGCCGCTCGCGCCTGGCCAGAAGGACGTGGCCTGGCCGTGCAACGCCACCAAGTACATCGTCCACTACCCCGAGACGCGCGAGATCTGGAGCTACGGCTCGGGCTACGGCGGCAACGCGCTGCTGGGCAAGAAGTGCTTCGCGCTGCGCATCGCCAGCACCATGGGCCGCCAGGCGGCGCAGGCGGATGGCCGGGGCTGGCTCGCCGAGCACATGCTGATCCTGGGCGTGACCTCGCCCGCGGGGCGCAAATATCACGTCGCCGCGGCCTTCCCCAGCGCCTGCGGCAAGACGAATTTCAGCATGATGGTGCCGCCGCCAGCGTTCAAGGGCTGGAAGGTCACCACCGTGGGCGACGACATCGCCTGGATCAAGCCCCACGCCGACGGCCGCCTCTACGCCATCAACCCCGAAGCGGGCTACTTCGGGGTCGCCCCGGGAACCAACGAGCACACCAATCCGAACTGCATGGCCGCCTTGCAGCGCGACGTGATCTTCACCAATGTCGCGCTCACCGACGAGGGCGACGTGTGGTGGGAGGGCATGAGCGAAACCCCGCCGGCGCACCTCGTCGACTGGCAGGGCCGCGACTGGACGCCGGCAGGGGCACGCGAGAGCGGCGAGAACGGCAAGCCCAGACCGGCCGCGCACCCGAACTCGCGTTTCACCATCGCCGCGGCCAACAACCCCGTGCTGGATGCGGACTGGGACGGCGCCCAGGGCGTGCCCATCGACGCCTTCGTCTTCGGCGGGCGTCGCTCCACCACCGTGCCGCTGGTGACCGAGGCGCGCAACTGGACCGAGGGCGTGTACATGGCGGCCACCATGGGCAGCGAGACCACCGCCGCGGCCGCCGGCGCGCAGGGCGTGGTGCGCCGCGATCCCTTCGCCATGCTGCCCTTCATGGGCTACCACATGGCCGACTACTTCCAGCACTGGCTCGACCTGGGCGACAGGCTCGCCCGCGCCGGGGCGACGCTGCCCAGGATGTTCTGCGTGAACTGGTTCCGCAAGGGCGCCGACGGCAAGTTCGTCTGGCCGGGCTACGGCGAGAACATGCGCGTGCTCGACTGGGTCATCGGGCGCATCGCAGGCGCTGCCGGCGGGGCGGAAAACGCGTTCGGCACCAGCCCGCGCTACGAGGATCTGCGCTGGGACGGCCTGGCTTTCACGCGCGAGCAGTTCGCCCGCGTCATCGGCATCGACCGCAGCGCCTGGCAGCAGGAGCTGGTGCTGCACGCCGAGCTGTTCGAGATGCTCGAACAGCGCCTGCCGGCCGAGCTGCCGGCGACGCTGGCGCGCATCGGGCTGCGGCTCGGCGCTTAGGCGCGGAGTCAGAGCTTGTGAAGTATTCCGGCGCCCCCGAGCGGGAGTCCGAAACGGTGTCGATCTAGGCGCAAAGCACAGCCGTAGCCCAGGCTACGGCGAGCATTTGCAACGACGAGCGGCGCCGTTGCGGGCGCACGAGCGGGTGTGGTGGAATGCTTTACAAGCTCTCAGGCGGCCAGCGCCAGCGCCGGGGCGCTCACGGCCGCGCTGCGGCGGTAGGCCACCAGGTCGCGCGGCTGCAGGCGCAGGCCGACGGCGCTGCCGACCGCGTGCTCGTGCTGCGAAGGCACCAGCGCCAGCACGCTGGCGCCGCTGGCCAGCTGCAGCGTGTACAGGGTCTCGGCGCCGCGAAAGGCGCGCGCCAGCAGCCGCGCCTGCACCGGGCTGTCGTCGCTGACGGCCACGTCCTGCGGCCGCACCAGCAGGTCGACCGCGGCCCCGGCGGCCAGCGCCAGGCCGTCCTCGGCGCAACGCGCCGGCCGGGTGCCGCGCGCCAGGCCGAGCTCCAGGCGCGCCGTCTGGCTGTCGAGCATCTCGCCCGGCAGCAGGCTGCCCTCGCCGACGAAGCCGGCGACGAAGCGGTTGGCCGGCCGGTGGTAGAGCTGCCCGGCGCTGCCCCATTGCTGCAGCCGGCCGGCGTGCAGGATGCCGATCTCGTCGGCGATGGCGAAGGCCTCGTGCTGGTCGTGCGTGACCAGCAGCGCCGTCGTGCCCTGGGCCTTGAGCAGCGCGCGCAGTTCGCCGCCCAGGCGTTCGCGCAGGTCGGCATCGAGGCTGCTGAAGGGCTCGTCGAGCAGCAGCAGGCGCGGCGCCGGTGCCAGCGCGCGCGCCAGAGCGACGCGCTGCTGCTGGCCGCCGGAGAGCTCGTGCGGATGGCGCTGCGCCAGCGCCGCGAGGCCGACGGTGGCCAGCATCTGCGCCACGCGCTCGGCGGCGCCGGCGCGGCTACGCAGGCCATGCAGACCGAACGCGACGTTGGCCGCGACGCTGAGGTGCGGGAACAGCGCGTGGTCCTGGAACACCATGCCGACGCGGCGGTGCTCGGGTGCCACCTGCAGGCCCGGGCGTGCCACCGGCTCGCCGTCGAGGCGGATCTCGCCGGCCAGCACCGGCTCGAAGCCGGCCACCGCGCGCAGCACCGTGGTCTTGCCGCAACCCGAGGGGCCGAGCAGGCAGCCGATGCTGCCGCGCGCCAGCGTCAGCGACAGCCGTTCGACCACCGCCTTGCGGCCGTAGCCGGCGTCGAGCCGCTCGATGGCGAGCCAGGGCGCGGTACGTTCGGAACGGGTCATCGGGACAGCCATGTTGCGATGATAATCATTCGCATCCGCATTGGGGAAACGAACTTGTCGGGTTTTCGTCCATGACCCTGCCCTCGGCCGCCGCCGCTGAAGCCAGCGGGAGCGCGGGCGCCGCTGCGGCGAGGCGCGTCGACAGCCCGCTGCGCAGGGTGCTCGCCGTCGCCGCACTGGCGGTGGCGCTGGTGCTGGCCGCGCCGCTGGGATCGGTGCTCTTCACGGCGCTGGCCGGCGCCGGCGCGGGCAGCGAAGCCACCTGGGGTCACCTGGCGCGCACCGTGCTCGGCGACTATGTGCTGAATACAGTGGCGCTGTGCGCCGGCGTGGCCAGCGGTGTGTTCGCTCTCGGCGTCGGCTCGGCCTGGCTGGTGACGCGCTACGAGTTCGCGGGCCGCCGCGTCTTCGAATGGGCCCTGGTGATGCCGCTGGCGATGCCGGCCTACGTGATGGCGTATGTCTACACCGACTTGCTGCAGTTCACCGGCCCGCTGCAGACCGCCTTGCGCCAGGTCTTCGGCTGGGGCCGCGCCGACTACTGGTTCCCCGAGATCCGTTCGCTCGCCGGCGCGGCGGCGATGCTGGCGCTGGCCCTGTACCCCTACGTCTACATGCTTGCGCGCACCGCCTTCATCGAGCGCGCCGGCGGCATGGTCGAGGTCGGACGCTCGCTGGGCCTGTCACCGGCGGCGGCGTTCTGGCGCCTGAGCCTGCCGCTGGCACGCCCGGCGATCGCCGGCGGCGTGGCGCTGGCGCTGATGGAGACGCTGGCCGACTTCGGCACCGTCGCCTATTTCGCGCTGCCGACCTTCACCACCGGCATCTACCGCGCCTGGTTCTCGTTCGGCGACCGCGCCGCGGCGGCGCAGCTCGCGCTGGTGCTGCTGGGCTTCGTCGTCGCGGTGCTGGCGCTCGAACGTGCCTCGCGCGGTGGCGCGCGCTTCCACGAAACCGGCAGCCGCCGTGCCGCCGCGCCGCGCGTGCCGCTGCAAGGCGGGCGCGCGTGGCTGGCGATGCTTGGTTGCGTGCTGCCGCTGGTCGGTGGCTTCGCGCTGCCCGGAGCGCTGCTGCTGCGCCTGACGCTGGCCGGCGGCGACACGCAGTTCGGCGCACGCTTCTTCGGCCTGGCCGGCCACAGCCTGCTGCTGTCGGGCATGGCGGCGCTGTGCGCCGTCGTGCTGGCGCTGCTGCTGGCCTACGCGGCGCGCGTCGATCGCGGCCCGGCGACGCGGCTGGCGCACCGCGTCGCCACCTTCGGCTACGCGCTGCCCGGCACGGTGATCGCGGTGGGCGTGCTCATCCCGGTGACGCGGCTCGACCACGCGCTGGCCGCGGCAGCGCAGGCCGCCTTCGGCTGGAACCCCGGCCTGCTCTTCACCGGCAGCATCGCCGCGCTCGTCTACGCCTGCGTCGTGCGCTACCTGGCGGCGGCGCTGCAGTCGGTGGACGCCGGGCTGGCACGCATCACGCCGGTGATGGACGACGCCGCGCGCAGCCTCGGCCACAGCCCGGCGCAAGCGCTCGCCCGCGTGCACCTGCCGCTGCTGCGCGGCAGCCTGCTCACCGCGGCGCTGCTGGTCTTCATCGACGTGATGAAGGAACTGCCGGCGACGCTGGTGATGCGCCCGTTCAACTTCGACACCCTGGCGACGCAGGCCTACACGCTGGCCAGCGACGAGCGCCTGGCCGAGGCCTCGACCGCGGCGCTGGCGATCGTCGCCGTCGGCCTGCTGCCGGTGATCGTGCTGTGCCGCCGCATCGCGCGGCGATGACCGAGAGGTGGGCCGCCTCTCTCACTTCCAGCCGGCGCGGTCGTAGACCTTCTGCGCCGTGGCCGCGTTCTTCGCCAGCTCGCCGATGGCCAGCGTGTCGGCGCGGAAGCTCCCCAGCGACTCCAGCGCCGGGTTGCGCACCACCGCGGTCCGCACCACCGGCCACTCGTTGTTGCCGTTGGCGAAGTAGCCCTGCGCCTCGTCGCTGGCCAGGTACTCGAGGAACCTGAGCGCCGCGGCCTTGTGGGGCGCGTGCTCGAGGATGCCGGCGCCCGAGACGTTGACATGCGTGCCCCAGGTCGCCTGGTTGGGCCAGACCACGGCCAGCGAGCGCATCGTCGCCTGGTCGGCGGGCGCGCTGGAACGCATCAGACGCGCCAGGTAGTAGGTGTTGGAGATGGTCACGCCGCACTCGCCGGCGGCCACCGACTTCAGCTGGTCGGTGTCGCCGCCGCGCGGCGGCCGCGCGAAGTTGGCCACCAGGCCGCGCGCCCAGGCCTCGGTCGCGGCCTCGCCGGCGTGGGCGATCATCGCGCCGCCCAGCGACAGGTTGTAGGGGTGGCCGCCCGACCGCATGCAGACCTGGCCTTTCAGCCGCGGATCGGCCAGCGATTCGTAGGAGGGCACCTGCTCGGCCTTCAGCGCCGCCTTGTTGTAGACGATGACGCGCGCCCGCGTCGAGAACGCGGCCCAGTGGGCGGTGCGCAGCGCGGCCGGCACGCGCGCCTCGAGCACCTGGCTGTGCAGCGGCTGGAACAGCCCCATGCGGTCGGCCACCTCGAGGCGCGACGCGTCGACCGTGATCAGCACGTCGGCCGGGCTCGCCGCGCCTTCGTTGCGGATGCGCTCGACGAGCTCGTCTTCCTTGCCGTCGAGCCGGTTGATGCGGATGCCGGTGGCCCTGGTGAAGTTCGTGTACAGCGCTTCGTCGGTCTGGTAGTGGCGCGCCGAGTAGAGGTTCAGCACGGACTCCTGGGCGGCGACCGGGCCGGCGGCCAGCGCGCTGGCGGTGAGCACGGCGAGCAGGGTGAGGGTTGGACGCATCGTGATCGGCTCTGCAGGCGGTTGTGGGGCGTCAATCATAACGCGAATGATTCTCATCTACATAAATCAAACACAACTGCCCGGACAATGGGCATCGGAGCCCGCCCGATGAAGCTGCAACTGCTTTCCGATCTGCACCTGGAGACCGAGTCCTTAGCCGTTGCTCCGGCGCCGGGAGCCGAACTGCTCGTGCTGGCGGGCGACATCGACAGCGGCTGGGCCGGCTACGAGCGCTTCGCTGGCTGGCCGGTGCCGGTGGTGGTGGTGGCGGGGAACCACGAATTCGACGGCCGCGACTTCGACGCCGCGGCCGCCGGGCTGCGTGCGCTGTGCCAGGGCCTGGGCCTGAGCTTCCTCGAACGCGAGAGCCTGCTCTTCACCGCGGCCGACGGCCAGCGCCTGCGCATCCTGGGCAGCACGCGCTGGAGCGACTTCGATCTCTACGGCGCGGCGCAGCGCGAGCGCGCCCAGCGTGCCAGCGAGTACTTCATGCGCCTGATGCGCGCCACGCGGGCCGGCCAGGCCCTGGACGCCGCCGCCGTGCGTGCCGAGGCCCTGGTCTGCCGCGCCTGGCTGGAAGCCGAGTTGCAGATCCTGCCGCTGGGGCGTTGGGATAAGACGTTGGTGGTGACTCACTTCGCACCAAGCCTGCGCAGCATGGACCGCCGCTTCGGCGCCCAGCCGGGCACGGCGAGCTTTTGCAATGCCGATGATGAGCTCATCGTGCGCGCCGACCTGTGGCTGCACGGGCATCTGCACTGCAGGCACGACTACCTCGTGCCGCGCGCCGGCCGCGCCCCCAGCCGCGTGGTCTGCAACGCACGCGGGCTGGCCGGCAAGGGCGAGGACGCGGGCCATGCGCCGCTGCTGACGGTCGAAGTCTGAATCTGAAGGCGGACAGCGGGTGCGCCCGATGGGCTTGGGCTGAGCACGATCAACCCGCGGCGCCGGCCCGGTGCCACACTGCAGCGGCGGGCCGTCGTGGCCCGCCCCGCCCAGGAGAGCGCATGAAGATCCTCGCCGCAGTCGATGGCAGCCCGTTCACCAAGCGCATGCTGGCCTATCTGGCCGCGCACGACGAATGGCTCGGCGCGCACCACGAGTACACCTTGCTCAACGTGGTCACCCCGGTGCCACCGCGTGCCGCTGCCGTGCTGGACCGTTCGGTCCTCAAGGCCTACTACGACGAATCCGCCGAGAAGGTGTTCAAGCCCATGCGCAGCTTCTTTGCCCGGCAAAAGCTCAACGCAGTCTTCGTGGCCAAGGTCGGCGCCGCCGGAGAGACCATCGCCGAGGCGGCGGCCAAGGACCACTACGACCTGCTCATCCTGGGCTCGCATGGGCACGGCAACCTGGCCAACCTGGTGATGGGCTCGGTGGCCACCAAGGTGCTGGCCAACTGCCGCGTGCCGGTGCTGTTGATCCGCTAGCCTGCTCGCGCAGGCGCGCCCGCGCGGCGCCGGTTTCAGGCGCCGGGCTTGCGCCGGTCGGCCAGCCGGCGCACCCAGCCGGCGCGGCGTTCCTCGGCCGGCGCAGGCGGCGCATCGGGGGCCAAGCTCAGGCTCAGGTCCAGGCCGAACGCGGTGCCCAGGTTGGCGGGGTCCGATTCGTCGTGGCGTTCCGGGGCGCGCCGACCGGAAAACCAGCGGTTCGAGGTGACGGCCTTGGTCATGGGAGAGCCTTTCGTGCGGGGCTGGTTACCAGTGTCACGCCTTTGTCGCCACGCGGCGCGGCAAACAGCGGCACCAGCGTGTGCCAGTTCACGCGAATGCAAGAGGGTGTGAACCGGCCCCGATAGAATCGCGCCCCTCGTGCCGCAGCGCCATCCTATGAAGACACACCACGGGCGCGGGCCTCAGGGTTTCGTCGCCATCGACTTCGGCACCTCCAACTCCGCCGTGGCCCTGCCCGACGCCGCGGGCGGCGTGCGCCTGGTGGAGCTCGAGCCCGGGTTTCGCACCATGCCCACGGCGGTGTTCTACCGCGCTGACACGCCGGCGCCGCAGTTCGAGGCCGAGCGTCTGTACGGCCGCGCCGCGGTGGCGGCCTATGTCGAGGGCATCGACGGCCGGCTCATGCGCTCGATGAAGAGCATCCTGGGTTCGTCGCTGCTCGACCAGAGCACCGACATCGGCGCGGGCCGCGCGGTGCGCTACCGCGACGTCGTCAGCGGCTACCTGCGCCGGCTCAAGCAACTCGCCGAGTCCGAGGCCGGCCAGCCGCTGACGCGCGTCGTGCTCGGCCGGCCGGTGTTCTTCGTCGACGACGACGCGGCGCGCGACGCCCAGGCCCAGGCGGCGCTGGAGGCCGCGGCGCGGCAGGTCGGGTTCACCGAGGTGCAGTTCCAGTTCGAGCCGATCGCTGCGGCGCTGGACCACGAAAGCCATGTCGCGCACGAGCAACTCGTGCTCGTCGCCGACATCGGCGGCGGCACCTCGGACTTCTCGCTCGTGCGCGTGGGGCCGGGCCGGCGCGGCCGCGCCGAGCGCCGCGACGACATCCTCGCCAACCACGGCGTGCACCTCGCCGGCACCGACTTCGACCGCCATGTCGAACTGGCGGCGATCCTGCCGCTGCTGGGTTACCGCGCGCTGCGCCCGGCGCGGCCCGGCGAGAGCCCGCGCGAGGTGCCCAGCGCGGTGTATTTCGACCTGGCCACCTGGCACCTCATCAATACCGTCTATGCGCCGGCCAGGCTGGCCGAGCTGCGCGGCATGCGCCGCTGGTATGCCGAACCGCGGCAGCACGCGCGGCTCATGGCCACGGTGGAGCAGCGCCTGGGCCACGCCCTGGCCGCCGCGGCCGAGCAGGCGAAGATCGAGGTCGCGTCGGCCGGTCGTGCCGCGATCGACCTCGGCGCCCTGGAGCGCGGCCTGGCCGCGGACCTGGACGAGGCACGCGCGGCCGACGCCATCGAGACCGACCTCGAGCGCATCGTGCACACGGCGCGCGAGACGCTGCGCCAGGCCGGCGTGCCGGCGTCGGCGGTCGACGTGCTCTATTTCACCGGCGGCTCCACCGGGCTGGCGCCGCTGGTGCAGCGCATCGCGGCGGGCTTTCCGTGTGCCGAGCGCGTGCGCGGCGAGCGCTTCTCCAGCGTCGCCCAGGGCCTGGGCCTGCACGCGCGCGCCGTCTTCGGCGCCCCCGCCTAGCGGCGTCGGCCCCGGGGCGGCGCCGGGCGGCCACCGCGGCGCACGGGGCCGTGCG
>DYOR01000090.1 GCA_020720385.1 Rubrivivax sp. | reverse complement strand
TCGACCACGGCCTGGCACTGGCGCTTCGCGCCGCTCTGGCTGCGCGCCGCACGCGCCTGGCCGGCGACATGCGTGCATGCCATGGCTCACCCGGAGCGGCCTCGCTAGACTCCGCTGATGGCTTCTTCGACCCCTCCGAGCGTGCCTTTGGGAACGGCCCTGGACCGCAGCGCACCGCTGACGGGGCTGTTGCAGCGCGTGCGCGAATCGCGCGAGCGCTTCGAGGCCGTCGCCGGCTTGCTGCCGCCGGGGTTGAGGGAGGGCATGCGCCCCGGCCCGCTCGACGACACTTGCTGGACTCTGCTCGTGCCCCATGCCGCCGCCGCCGCCAAGCTGCGCCAGCTTGTGCCTGCACTGGACGCCGCGCTGCGCGAGCACGGCTGGCCAGGGCCGGCGATCAAGATCAAGATCCTGCCGCGCGCATAACGGTGCCGGTCGGCGGGCGTTGCGGCCGTGGTGCCGGCTGTCCGAATCGAACGGACGACCTTCCGCTTACAAGGCGGGTGCTCTACCAACTGAGCTAAGCCGGCGGGAGCGCGAATTGTAAGTGGCGCGCCCGTCGCGTCGGGGTGGCCTGGACGGGCGGGCGAGGGCTTACTTGACGCGCTTGAGCGTGGGGCGGCCGCCGCCGGGCGAGCCCGGGTCGGGTGGGTCTTGGGGCTCGTCGGGCTTGGCCGCGGGCTCATGCACCGGACCATCCTCGGTCGAGGCCAGGCGCAAGCCGCGCGCCGGGCCGACCTCGGCAGGAGGCTCGGGCTGGCCGCCGTCGGTAGGCACGGGAAACGCCATGCCCTGCCCGTTCTCGCGCGCGTAGATGGCCACGACATGATCCACCGGCACCGCGATCTCGCGCGACACGCCGCCGAAACGCGCCTTGAACTCGATGAACTCGTTGCCCAGCTTCAGGCCGGAAGTGGCTTCGAAGCCGATGTTGAGCACGATCTCGTTGTTCTTCACGTACTCCATAGGCACGCGCACGCCCGGGCGCACCGCCACGGCGATGTAGGGCGTGAAGCCGTTGTCGGTGCACCAGTCGTGCAGCGCACGCAGCAGGTACGGGCGCGTGGAGCTGCCCTGGTTGTCGGGGGTGCCGGACATCGGGTCTCGAGCTACTTGCGCATCACCTTCTCGGACGGCGTGAGGGCCTCGATGTAGGCCGGGCGCGAGAAGATGCGCTCGGCGTACTTGAGCAGCGGCACGGCGTTCTTGCTCAGGTCGATGCCGTAGTAGTCCAGACGCCACAGCAGCGGCGCGATGGCCACGTCGAGCATCGAGAAGTCGTCACCCAGCATGTACTTGTTCTTCAGGAAGATCGGCGCCAGCTGCGTCAGCCGGTCGCGGATCTGCTCGCGCGCGCGCTCCAGCTGCTTTTCCGTGGCCTTCACGCCGCGGCCCTCGAGCAGGTTGACGTTGCTGAACAGTTCCTTCTCGAAATTGAAGAGGAACAGGCGCACGCGGGCACGCGCCACGGGGTCGCCGGGCATCAGCTGCGGGTGCGGGAAACGCTCGTCGATGTACTCGTTGATGATGTGGCTCTCGTACAGGATGAGGTCGCGCTCGACCAGGATCGGCACCTCGTTGTACGGGTTCATCAGCGCGATGTCTTCGGGCTTGGCGAAGATGTCGACGTCGCGGATCTCGAAGTCCATGCCCTTCTCGAAGAGCACGAAGCGGCAGCGGTGCGAATAGGGGCAGGTCGTTCCGGAGTACAGCACCATCATGGCGTCGGCCTTTCGTGAGCGCTCGCGCTCGTCAGCAGTGGGGACCAAGGGCCGCAAGGGGCCCGGCAGAAAAGACAATACGCCGTGGGCGCCGGCGGCCCCCACTGCGCTGCACGCCCGGCACAGGGCCGGGCGCCACGGGGTCTACTTGACGTCCTTCCAGAACGCGGCATTCAGACGCCAGAAGATGAAGGTGAGCACGGCCAGGAAGAGCAGCACCCACACGCCCAGCCGCACGCGCGCCGCCTGGTTGGGTTCACCCATCCACTGCAGGTAGGCCACCAGGTCGGCCACGGCGTTGTTGTACTCGGCCGGGCTCAGGGTTCCGGGGGCGATGGGCTCGAAGCCCTTGAACACCTGCGCCGCCTTGGCCGGGCCGTGCGGGTCCTTCTCAGACACGAACACGGCGCGTTGCGGGCCCTGCAGTTCCCACAGCGCGTGCGGCATGCCCACGTTCGGGAACACCAGGTTGTTCCAGCCCGTGGGCGCGCTCTCGTCGCGGTAGTAGCTGCGCAGGTAGGTGTAGAGGTAGTCCGCACCGCTGCCCTTGGCGCCGTCGGCGCGCGAACGCGCGATCACCGTGAGGTCGGGCGGCGCGGCGCCGAACCACTCCTTGGCGTCCTTCGGGTCGATCGCGGCCTTCATCGTCTCGCCCACCTTCACGCCGGTGAAGACGAGGTTGTCCTTGATCTGCTGCTCGGTCAGGCCGATGTCGCGCAGCCGGTTGTAGCGCATGTAGGCCGCCGAGTGGCAGTTCAGGCAGTAGTTGACGAACAGCTTGGCGCCGCGCTGCAGCGCCGCCTGGTCGGTGATGCGCTCGGTCGGGAACTTGTCCCACGCGGGACCCTCGCTGGCGGCGTGGGCGGTGCCGAACAACGCCATGCAGGCGAGCAGCGAAAGAATCAGTTTCTTCATGAGCTTGATCTCCGCAGCCCGCGCTCAGTGGGGATGGAACGTGACCCGATCGGGCACGGGCTTGAACTCGCCGATGCGGCTCCACCACGGCATGAGCAGGAAGAAACCGAAATAGAACAGCGTGCCGCCCTGGGACAGCAGCGTGCCCACGATCGACGGCGGCTTCATCCCCAGGTAGCCCAGGACGATGAAGACGACGACGAAGATGGCGTACAGCAGCTTGTTCCAGCTCGGCCGGTAGCGGATCGACTTCACCGGGCTGCGGTCGAACCAGGGCAGGCCGAAGAGGATCATCACCGCCACGCCCATGACGACCACGCCCCAGAACTTGGCTTCGAAGGTCTTGAGCAGCAGCGCCAGCACCACCGCCGCGCCCAGCGGCAACCACTTCCAGATGCCCTTGAAGCCGCCCAGCAAGAAGGCCAGCACGCCGGCCACGCCCACCAGGCCCACGAGCACGTTGACCATGTCGTCGGTGACGGCACGCAGCATCGAATAGAAGGGCGTGAAGTACCACACCGGGGCGATGTGCAACGGGGTCTTCAGCGGGTCGGCGGGAATGAAGTTGTTGTACTCGAGGAAGTAGCCGCCCATCTCTGGGGCGAAGAAGACGATGGCCGCGAAGACCATGAGGAAGACGCCCACGCCGATGAGGTCGTGCACGGTCAGATAGGGGTGGAAGGGGATGCCGTCCAGCGGCACGCCGCGCTCGTCGGTGGTGGCCTTGATCTCGATGCCGTCGGGGTTGTTGGAACCCACGTCGTGCAAGGCCAGCAGGTGGGCCACCACAAGGCCGATCAGCGCCAGCGGCACGGCGATGACGTGGAAGGCGAAGAAGCGGTTCAGGGTGGCGTCGCCCACCACGAAATCGCCGCGGATGAGCAGCGAGAGGTCCGGCCCGATGAACGGAATGGCGGCAAACAGGTTGATGATGACTTGCGCACCCCAGTAGCTCATCTGCCCCCAGGGCAGCAGGTAGCCGAAGAAGCCCTCGGCCATGAGACACAGGAAGATGGCCACGCCGAAGATCCACACCAGTTCGCGCGGCTTGCGGTAGCTGCCGTAGATCATGCCGCGGAACATGTGCAGGTAGACGACGATGAAGAACGCGCTGGCGCCGGTGGAGTGCAGGTAGCGCACCAGCCAGCCCCAGGGCACGTCGCGCATGATGTACTCGACGGACTCGAAGGCCTTGGCCGCGTCGGGCTTGTAGTGCATCACCAGGAAGATGCCGGTGACGATCTGCAGGACGAGCACGAGCAGCGCCAGCGAGCCGAAGAAATACCAGGCGTTGAAGTTCTTTGGCGCGTAGTACTCGGACAGGTGCACCTTGTAGGCGGCGAACGCGGTGGGGAACCGGTTCTCCAGCCACACCGTGGTGTGCGTGAGTGGCGACGAACCGGCCGGCGCTTGCTTGAATTCAGCCATCTTGACCTCGGACTTCGAAAGTTGCAGCGCTTGCGCCGGCCGTTCAGGCCTGCTTGTCTTCGCCGATCACGAGCATGGTGTCGGACACGAACATGTGCGGCGGCACCGGCAGGTTGTCTGGCGCAGGCACATTCTTGTACACGCGCCCGGCCATGTCGAAGGTCGAACCGTGGCAGGGGCAGAAGAAGCCCCCCGGCCAGTCATCGGGCAGCGAGGCCTGCGCGCCGGGCTGGAACTTGTCAGAGGGCGAGCAGCCCAGGTGGGTGCAGATGCCCACGCCGACGAAGTACTCCGGTTTGACCGAGCGCCACTCGTTGCGCGCATACGCCGGAGTGAATTCATCGGGCTTGCGCAGCGACTTGGGGTCCACCAGCTTGTCGTCGAGCTTCTTCAGCGCTTCGAGCTGCTCCTTGGTGCGGCGCACGATCCACACCGGCTTGCCGCGCCATTCGACGGTGAGCTTCTCGCCGGGCTGGATGCCACCGATGTCCACCTGCACCGGTGCACCGGCCGCGCGTGCCCGCTCCGAAGGCGACAGCGTGCTGACGAAGGGCACGGCCACCGCCACGCCCCCCAGGGCACCGGCTCCGCAAGTGATGGCGATCCAGTGGCGCCGATCTCGATCAACGGCGGGCAGGGCGGCGGCGTCGCTCATGGAAATCCTCGGCGGGCTGGAGTTGATTTGGAGCAACCAATAATTCTAGCCGACCCACCTTGCTCGTCCTGACGCGTCCGCGGCCAGGGACCCCATACGTTCGACCATTGACGCTGTGCAGCCATGGCCCTAAGGTGGCCGCGGCCGCGGCATGACCACGCGCGGCACACGAGACCAGACCACAATTCACAGGAGTGACTCAGATGAGCTTCGGTTCCGAATTCAAGGAATTCGCCCTCAAGGGTAACGTCATGGACCTGGCCGTGGGCGTGATCATCGGCGGCGCCTTCGGCAAGATCGTCGATTCGCTGGTGGGCGATCTGATCATGCCCATCGTCGGCAAGATCTTCGGCGGGCTGGACTTCAGCAATTACTTCTTCCCGCTGGCCGGGCAGACCGCCGCCACGCTGGCCGAGGCGAAGAAGGCCGGCGCCGTGTTCGCCTACGGCAGCTTCATCACCATCGCCATCAACTTCATCATCCTGGCCTTCATCATCTTCTTGATGGTCAAGCAGATGAACCGCCTCAAGCGCGAGGCCCCGCCCGCACCCCCCGCCCCGCCCGCGCCCACCCCGGAGGATGTGGTCCTGCTGCGCGAGATCCGCGATTCGCTGAACCGCGGCTCCAAGTCGCCTTGAGGCGACTTGGACGGTGAAGCGGCCCGACCCTCTGCGGTCGGGCGCTGAAGAAGTAAGCGTCCGTTCCCCTGTCGCGGCCCGTTGCAGGGCCGCGGCCCGGTCACGGGGTCCATGCCGCATACTAGCTGGCTGCGCCGTCACGGCCCCATCGCGTCCATGAAGCCGAACCCCGTCCACCGCCTGCCCGCGCCGCTGGAAGCGGCCGTCCAGCGCCTCAAGCTGGCGGCACGCGAAGCGGCAGAGCGCACCATCGAGAGCCTCGGGCTGGCGGCGCTGGCCTCCACCAACGCCTTCCACCGCGACGGCTTGCTGGGCGCCCAGTTCGAACTCAACCGCAAGTCGGCGGTGTTCGTGCTCACCTTCAACGACGCCTTCGACCAGCGCGTGATGCACGAGCTCGGCGCCCGCCCGGGCGCGGCCGCGGCGGGCGCGGCTGCCGCGGGCAGCGTGCCGGGCCTGCCGCCCGAGCCGGCCGCCACCAGCTGGGACCACCTGAGCCTGGTCGAGGACAAGGAGGTCGAGGCGCAGATTTCGGCCGAGCGCTTCGGCCTGGAGATCGCGCACGCCTGCGAGTGGGAGTTGCGCGAACTCGAAGGCTACGTGAGCTCGCTGCTCGGCCAGGCCGGGGGCGAGCGCGATCGCAAGCCCCTGCGCCCCGAACTCGTGGGCCACGCCATGATCGTGGGCATCGAAGCGGTCTCCGAACGCCCCGACGTGCGCAAGGTGCTGTCCACCGAACTCAGCCGTTCGCTCGCCGCCCTGCTGCCCGGCACCTATGCCGAGATCGTGGCCGACCTGCGCAGTGCCGGGGTGCAACCGCTGGGCCTGTCGGTACGACAGCGCAACGCACCCGGCGGCGCCTGGCCGGGGCCCGCCGGCGAGGACAGCCGCCATGGCGCCTCGCACTTCGATGGCGCAGGCCGCAGCAGCGCGCACGACCGTGCCAGCGCCTCCGGCCATGGCTCGAGCCACGGCGCGGCGGGCGAGTTCGACAGTCGCTACGGCAGCCGGCGCTCCGCGGCAGGGGCCTTCGCGCATTCCGCGCGCTCGGGCCTGCACGGCACCCCGCTGGGCCGCGTCGACCCGGCGCTGATGTCGATCATCCGCCGCCTGGCCTACAGCGACCCCTACGGCGATGCCGGCAGCGGGGGCGACGCAGGGGGTGCCTTCGCCGACTACGGCGCCTACGCCGGCGGCGAGAGCAGCCCGGCGCTGCCGCCCAACCTCATCCGCGCCCACCGCGACGAGCTCCGGCAGGCCTCCACCGGGGCGCTCGATCACATGGTGATCGACGTCATCGGCTTCCTCTTCGACCAGATCCTTGCCGACCCCAAGGTGCCGCCGCAGATGGCGCGCCAGATCGCGCGGCTGCAATTGCCCGTGCTGCGCGCCGCGCTCGGCGACCCCACCTTCTTCTCGTCGCGCCGCCACCCGGTGCGCCGCTTCGTCAACCGCATCGCCTCGCTGGGCGCCGCCTTCGAGGACTTCGGCGACGAGCGCGCGCAGGCCTTCCTGGCCAAGGTGCGCGCCCTCGTGCACGAGGTCGTCGAGGGCGATTTCGAACACATCGAGATCTACGAGCAAAAGCTCGCCGCGCTCGAGGCCTTCACCGCCGAACTCGCGGCCGGCGACCTGCAGGGCACGGGCGACGCCGCAGCCCTGTTCTCCGAGAAGGAGGACCAGCAGCGGCTGCGCCGGCTCTACGCGCAACGCCTCGCCGGCGAGCTGAAGGACCTGGCCGCACCGCCTTTCCTGCGCGAATTCATCAGCGGCGTGTGGAGCCAGGTGCTGCTGCGCGCGACGGAAAAGGACGGCGCGGACAGCGCCCTCGCGCAGCGCCTGCGCCACGCCGGCAGCGAGCTCTTTCTCAGCGTCCAGCCCAAGCCGACGCCCGCGCACCGCAAGGCCTTCCTCGCCGAGCTGCCCAAGCTCATGCAGCAGCTCACCGAGGGCATGAACCTGATTGGCTGGCCCGAAGCGAAGCGCCGCGCCTTCTTCGGCCAGCTCATGCCGGCGCATGCCGAGGCGCTGAAGAGCCCGGGCGGGCGGCAGCTCGACATCAACCTCATGGCACGCCAGGTGGAAGGCGCGCTGCAGCGCCCGCTGCCCTCGCGCGACGACCTGAAGGCCGCCGCGGCCCTGCCCGTGCTCACCGACGAGGTGCTGCTGCCCACGCAGTTCAGCGCCGAGGAGGCGCAGCGCGTGGGCCTGGTGCAGGAATCCGCGGTCGACTGGGCGGGCCAGGTCGAGGCCGAGGTCGAGGTCGCAGCCGAGGCCGAGTCCGCCGCCGAAGCCACGCTGGCGCTGCCCGGCCTGCCCACCAGCACCGAGGCGCCCGAGCCCACCGAGGGCCGGGCGCTGGCCGAGCACGTCGAGGTGGGCTTCGCCTACCAGATGAACCTGGAGGGCAGCTGGCACAAGGTGCGGCTGGCGCATGTCAGCAGCGGGCGCAGCTTTTTCATCTTCACCCATGGCGGGCGCCACCGCAAGACGATCTCGCTGACGCAGCGCATGCTCGTGCGCCTGTGCGACACGGGGCGGCTGCGCGCCTTCGAGAAGACCACCTTGATCGAGCGTGCCACGGCGCGCGCGCGCCGCCAGCTCGCCGCGCTGGGCGGGGATCAGGCCGCCGGCGGGTAGGCCAGGCGGCGCGCCATGCGCAGCGCGGCGACCAGGCTGGCCGGGTCGGCCAGGCCGCGGCCGGCGATGTCGAAGGCCGTGCCGTGGTCGGGGCTGGTGCGCACGAAGGGCAGGCCCAGGGTGACGTTCACGCCCTGCTCCACCCCCAGGTACTTGACGGGGATGAGGCCATGGTCGTGGGTCATCGCCACGACCACGTCGAACTCGCCCTGACGCGCGCGCATGAACACCGTGTCCGGCGCATAGGGGCCGCTGGCGAGGATGCCTTCGGCCGCGGCCGCGCGCACCGCCGGGCCGATGATGCGCAACTCCTCGTCGCCGAAGAGGCCGCCCTCGCCGGCGTGCGGGTTCAACCCGGCCACGGCGATGCGCGGCCGCGTCTGCCCCCAACCCGCCGCCGCGCGCTGGGTGATGCGCAAGGTGTGCAGCACGGCGTCGAAGGTCACCGCCTCGATGGCCAGGCGCAAGGCCAGGTGGATGGTCACCAGCACCACGCGCAGTTCGTCGTTGGCCAGCATCATGCGCACCGCCGGTGGCGCCGCGCCGGGCTCGGCGGCCAGCGCCTGCAGCATCTCGGTGTGGCCCGGGTAGGGCACGCCGGCTGCGGCGAAGGCTTCCTTGTGGATGGGTGCGGTAACGATGCCGGCGGCCGCGCCGGCGCGCACCAGGCGCACGGCGTGCTCGATGCAGCGCGCCGCGGCCGCACCGTGGCGTGCATCGACCACACCCAGGGGCAGCTCGGCCAGGCCCGCAGGCAGGCCTGGCGGCACGATCAGCGGCAGGCAGCCGGCGGGCACCTGACTCAGGTCGGCGGGCTCCTCGATGCGCGCGGTCAGCACACTGCCTGCGCGGCGCAGCACGTCGACGTCACCGACGACCACCGCATCGGCGAGTTCGCCGCGCTCGAAGGCACGCACGATGATCTCCGGGCCGATGCCCGCGGCGTCGCCCATCGTCACCAGCATCGGGCGTGCGCGCGGCGCGGGCGGCGCAGGCGGCGCGGGCGGCGCGGGCGGCATGTGCGAGGCAGCGGCCGCAGCGGATGCGTTCATGCGGGGTTGTCCAGGTCGATGAAGGTGTGCATCAGGCCGAACTGTGCCGCCACCTGTGCGGCCACGGCGGGTGCCCCGAAGCGTTCGCTGGCGTGGTGCCCGCAGGCGACGAAGGCCACGCCGGTCTCGCGCGCCAGGTGGGCCTGAGGCTCGGAGATCTCGCCGGTGAGGAAGGCGTCCGCGCCAGCGGCGATGGCGGCCTCGAAGTAGCCCTGCGCACCGCCCGTGCACCAGGCCACGCGGCGCAGCGCGCGGCCGTCGCCCGGCACGGCCAGCGGCGTGCGGCCGAGCTGCGCGTGCGCGCTGTCCACGAGCTCGGCCAGCGTGGTCTGCGCCGGCCCGATGAAGCCCAGGTCCTGGTCGCCGAAGCGCGCGTCCGCGGCCAGGCCCAGCCGGCGGCCAAGCTGGGCGTTGTTGCCGAGCTCGGCGTGCGCGTCCAGCGGCAGGTGATAGGCGAAGAGGTTCACGTCGGCCGCCATGAGCCGGCGCACGCGCGCCGCCAGCCAGCCAGTGAGCCGGCCGTCCTGGCCGCGCCAGAACAGCCCGTGGTGCACGAGCAGCGTGTCGGCCCCGGCGGCGATGGCCGCGTCGATGAAGGCCAGGCTCGCCGTCACCCCCGAGGCGATGTGGCGCAGCTCGCGCGCGCCCTCGACCTGCAGGCCGTTCGGCCCATAATCCTTGAACTCCGCAGGCCGCAGCAACGCCTGCAGGCAGTCCTCGACATCTCTTCTCTCGGCCATGGGCTGCATTGTCGGCCCAAGCCCCAACCGCTGGCTTGCCCCGACCATGTGGCGCAGAACCTGGCTCGTGTTTTCGCAGGCCGTCACCGTGGCGCTGGCGCTGCTTTTCGTGCTGCTCACGCTCAAGCCGGGCTGGCTGCCGCGGGGGTCGAGCCTGGTGCAGGGCCACCGCGAGCTGCCCGCGCCCACCCTGCAGGTGGCCACGGCACCCGCCGCTTCGGCGGCGGCCGGCAGCGGTTATGCGCTGGCGGCGCGGCGCGCGGCGCCCGCGGTGGTCAGCATCACGGCCACCAAGGTGGCGCGGCGCAACCCGCATGCCGACGACCCGCGCTTCAAGTTCTTCTTCGGCGAAGAGCCCGAAGGCCGGCAGGTGGGCCTGGGCTCGGGCGTGCTCGTTTCGCCCGAGGGCTACCTGCTCACCAACCACCACGTGGTGGAGGACGCCACCGACATCGAAGTGCAGCTTGCCGACGGGCGTCAGGCGCGCGCCCGGGTCGTCGGCAGCGACGCCGAGACCGACATCGCGGTGCTCAAGATCCCGGCGCTGGACGCCCTGCCCGTGATCACGCTGGGCGACGTGCGCGCGTTGCAGGTGGGCGACGCGGTGCTGGCCATCGGCAACCCGTTCAACGTCGGGCAGACGGTCACCGCGGGCATCGTCAGCGCGCTGGACCGCAACCAGGCGGGGTCCTCGCCGTTGCAGAACTTCATCCAGACCGACGCGGCCATCAACCCCGGTAATTCGGGCGGTGCGCTGGTCGACGCGCAAGGGCTCCTGGTGGGCATCAACACGGCGATCTTCTCGCGCGACGGCGGCAGCCTGGGCATCGGCTTCGCCGTGCCGGTGGACACGGCGCGCGAAGTCATGCAGGCGCTGCTCCGTGGCGGCCGCGTGCGCCGCGGCTGGATCGGCGTGGAGCCGCGCGACCTGGGCGCCGAACTCGCCGCGAGCCTGAACCTGCCGGTGAAGGACGGCGTGCTCATCACCGGCGTGCTGCAAGACGGCCCGGCGGCGCGCGGCGGCCTGCGGCCCGGCGACGTCGTGCTCGCGGTGGGCGGGCGCGCCGTGCACAACACCGGCGAGCTCTTCGCCGCGGTGGCCGCGCTCGCACCCGACAGCCCTGCCCTGCTGCGCGTGCAGCGCGGCGCGCAAGCGCTGCAGTTGCAGGTGGTGGTGGGCGAGCGGCCCAAGGCGGGCCGCCCCGGCTGAGCCGGGCGCCGCGCTAGAGCAGCGCGGCGACGCGCTGCACGATGAGCACGGCGAAGAAGCCCAGCGCGGCAAACAGCGTCCACTTGACGATGGCCAGGCCGCGCTGGCGCCAGGCCAGCTGCCCGGTGGCGATGTAGGCGACAAAGGCGAGCACGCCGCTGAGCAGCAGCAGGCCGAAGACCAGACGAAAGGCGATCATCGTGACGGCGCGGCCCTACCAGGCCGGCGCCAGTTCGGCGAAGCCGCGCGGGGCGGCGGACTCGTCCTCGAAGGTCACAACCTCGTATGCGCTGGCGTCGGCCAGCAGCAGGCGCAGGAGCTTGTTGTTCAGCGCGTGGCCGCTCTTGTAGGCGACGTAGCTGGCGAGCAGGGGGTGCCCGGCGATGTGCAGGTCGCCGATGGCATCGAGGATCTTGTGCTTCACGAACTCGTCGTCGTAGCGCAGGCCGTCGGCATTGAGCACGCGGTAGTCGTCGATGACGATGACGTTGTCCAGGTTGCCGCCCAGGCCCAGGCCGCGCGAGCGCATCATCTCCACGTCCTTGGTGAAACCGAAGGTGCGCGCGCGGGCGATGTCGCGCTGGTACTGGCCGGTGGAGAAATCGAATTCGACGCGCCGGCCGGTGGCGTCCACCGCAGGGTGGTTGAACTCGATCTCGAAGCTCAGCTTGTAGCCGTGGAAAGGTGCGAGCCGCGCCCACTTCAGCGTCGCCCCCTCGCCTTCGCGCACTTCCACCGTCTTCTTCACGCGCAGGAAGCGCTTGGGCGCACCCTGCAGCTCGATGCCCGCGCTCTGCAGCAGGAAGACGAAGGTCGCCGCGCTGCCGTCGAGGATGGGCACCTCTTCGGCGCTGATGTCGACGTACAGGTTGTCGACGCCCAGGCCGGCGCAGGCCGACATGAGGTGTTCGATGGTCTGCACCTTCGGCGCACCCGGGTCGCCGCCCGGGCTGATGGTGCTGGCCATGCGCGTGTCGCTCACCGCCAGCGCCGACACCGGAATGTCCACCGGCAGCGGCAGGTCGATGCGACGAAAGACGATGCCCGTGTCGGCGGGCGCGGGGCGCAGGGTGAGCTCGACCTTCTCGCCGCTGTGCACGCCCACGCCCACAGCACGCGTGAGCTGCTTGATGCTGCGTTGCTGGATCATCCAGCAATTGTCCCGCAAGCCGGCCAGCGCCGTGCGGGAACGCCAGCTTCAGTGCCTGCCGGGCCAGGGGCGACCGCGGTCGTACTGCGAGTGGCCGTCATCGCCGTAGCCGCGGTACCCGCCATGGCGGCCCGGCCCGAAGGGCAGGACACAGCAGCCGCCGAGTGTGGCCGCCACCACCGCCAGCACGCCCAGTCGCACTGCCAGTCGCTTGAGGTTCATCCGTCTCTCCGCCATGCGGCATGCATGCCGCCGACGGTTCAACGCCAGCCCATCGACCCAGTTGACCCTGCTCGCCCGCCGGGCGTGCAAAGCAGAGTAAAGAAGAGGACTTGCGCTGCGCGGTGCCTAGGCTGCCGCAGACCTCGGCAGCTGGCCGAGGAACTCCAGCAGCGCCGCGTTCACCGCCGCCGGCTGCTCCACGGTGGAGCTGTGGCCGGCCTTGGCGATGCGCACCAGCCGGGCGCCGCTGATGGCTTGTGCCATGCGCTCGGCCTTCGCCGGCACGGTGGCCACGTCCTCGTCGCCGACGATGATCAGGGTGGGCGCGGTGATGCGCGGCAATTCGTCGATCACCGCCGACCGGTCGATGACGCCGTTGACGGCGCGCCAGATGCTGCGCCGGTTGCCCGCCAGTTGCGCGCGCCACGCGGCCCGCTCGGCAGCGCGGGCGGGGTCGGCGAGCGCGCTGCGGCCGAAGAGGATGGGCATCACCTGGTCGACGACGAAGCGCAGCCCGAACCAGCGGGCGACGAAGTTGAGCTTTCTGTACTTGGGGACGTTTTCCGCCGGCTCGGCCTCGGCCGAGGTCTCGCACAGGATGAGCGAGCGCAGCAGCTGCGGCTGGCGCGCGGCCAGGCGCATGCCGACGAATCCGCCCATGCTCAGCCCGCAGAAGTGGACCCGCCCCAGGCCCAGGGCAGCGATGAGCGCAGCGGCGTCCTCGGCGAGCAGGTCCATGCCGATCTGCGCGCCCGGCACGTCGGCGCTGCGCCCCTGGCCGCGGTGGTCGTAGGCGACGCAGCGATAGCGCCCCTCGAGCGCGGCCACCTGCGGCGCGAACAGCGCCGTGTTCCAGAGCAGGCCGTGGCTGAAGAGGATCGCTTCGCCGGCACCCCCCGAGTCCTCGTAGTAGAGCTCGACACCGTTCACCGTGATGCGGGGCATGGGCCTTCCTTTCGCAAGCACCTGCGCGAAGGGGCGGCCGCGCCGCCCCTTGCCGCGCAGGATAGCGCCCGCTCAGACCGCTGTCATCAGTCCGCCTGCTTGCGCAGGAACACGACCTGCAGTCGGTCGACTCACTAGAATCCATGGCACCGTTGCTTCACGACCGAGGAGATCATGGTCGAAGCCAAC
>DYOR01000089.1:2425-13859 GCA_020720385.1 Rubrivivax sp. | reverse complement strand
AGAAAGTTGATCAGCGACACAGCCAAGAAAGCAATTTCCGCGCCATTCGAAATGCCCTGCGGAGAATGGCTTGCCCAAGGCGAAAACGGATTGTCACCGGAACCGCAGATCGCGCCGCGCACCTGCGTGGCCCCCGTGAGGGCCTTGCACCCGAACAAACCCTGGGCTCAGACGGCCGTAGGTATGAAAACCGATGACAATTCAACGACTTGGGCGTGAATTCCGGGTGTCCTCCGGGTGTTTTCCCGAGCCCCCTCTAGGATTTATCCCTAGCCCTTTGGCTGCCTCCATCGTTGGTGTCTTGCAACACCATGACTGCGCGCGGGCCATTCGAGTCGCGCATCAGGCACGCTGGAGTCAATGCCTTGCCCGGCAGTTGCAACCATTTGCTGCGTCTGCGCGCGGCGCCATGCGGCCGCCAAGAAAGACGAAAGGGTCAGCAGGCACTAACCTGCTGACCCTTGTCATTCTTGGTCGGGGCGGCGGGATTCGAACTCGCGACCCCTTGCACCCCATGCAAGTGCGCTACCAGGCTGCGCTACGCCCCGACGAAGCCCGCCATTATACGATGCGGCCAGGGGTTTCCGGCGGGGCCAGGGTGAGCAGGTCGCGGATCGAGTTCAACTCGGCGCGCAGGTAGCTGCTGTCGATCGGGGCGGCCTGCGGGGCAAGCGGCTGCGGCGGCGTCTGGCCTGCCTGAGCCGGCGCATCGAGTGGCTCGCCGGGCCGCGCGTCCGCCTCCGTGGGCAGCGATCGCGAGCCCATGCCGGCGTCGGCGAGCCGGTTGCGCGCGCCGCTGATGGTGAAGCCCTGGTCGTAGAGCAGGTCGCGGATGCGCCGCACGAGCAGCACCTCGTGGTGCTGGTAGTAGCGCCGGTTGCCGCGGCGCTTCATCGGCTTGAGCTGGGTGAATTCCTGCTCCCAGTAGCGCAGCACGTAGGGCTTGACCTGGCACAGGTCGCTCACCTCACCGATCGTGAAGTAGCGTTTGGCCGGGATTGCTGGAAGCGCTTTCTCCATTGAAATCAATAGGATCGATGGGGAAAGCTCGACTCTACTCGAAGTCTCCCTCAGGCGGGGTGTCGCCTTGCACGATCGACTTGAGCTTGTGGCTGGCGTGGAAGGTGACGACGTTGCGCGCCTTGATGGGGATGGACTCGCCGGTGCGCGGGTTGCGCCCCGGCCGCGGTGCCTTGCGCCGGATATTGAAGTTGCCGAAGCCCGAGAGCTTGACGTCCTGGCCGGCCACGAGGGTGCCGTGGACGATCTCGAAGAAGGCCTCGACCATGTCCTTGGACTCGCGCTTGTTCAGCCCCAGGCGGTCGAAGAGCAACTCGGCGAGCTCCGCCTTGGTGAGGGTGGGCGTGTCCAGTGAGGACAGGATGATCGGGTCCGCGTCGGGCTCGGTGATCGCCATCTGGGTTTCTCCTGGGGTCAGGCGCGCAGGCGCGCACCGAAGGCCTGTTCGGCGCGCGTCACCGCCGCGGCCACGGCGGCCTCGATGCGTTCGTCGGTGAGCGTGGCGTCGGCGGCCAGCAGTTCCAGGCGCACGGCCATGCTGCGCTCGCCGGCTTGCAGCCCGACGACGGGGGCCGCGGGCTTGTAGAGGTCGAACAGCGTGGCCGAGCGGATCAGCCCGGCGGGGTCGTCGCGCAGGCGGGCCATGAGCGCGTCGTGCGACACCTCCTCGCGCAGCACCAGGGCGATGTCGCGTTGCACCGGCTGCTGCCGCGGCACCGGCGTGAAGGTGGGCACCGGCGTGTCGAGCACGGCGTCGAGATCGAGTTCGAAGAGGATCGGCGCCTGCGGCAACTCGTAGGCCTGGCGCCACTTCGGGTGCAGTTCGCCGACATGGCCGACGACGCGGCCCGCGAGCTCGACACGGGCGCAGCGGCCGGGATGCAACGCCGGGTGCGTGTCGGCCACGAACAGCGCCTGGCGCGGCGCAAGCAAGGCCTGCACGTCGCCCTTGAGGTCGAAGAAGTCGACGCCGGTGTCCTTGCGCCCCCACTGTGGCGCCTCGGCCGTGCCGTAGGCCAGACCGGCGACACGCATGGGCTGGTGCACGCCCGCCACGCTGAGCACGCCATCGGCGACCGCGGCATCACGCATGAACACGCGCCCGAGTTCGAACACGCGCACGCGGCTGCCCTTGCGCGCCAGGTTGTGGCGCAGCACCTGCACCAGGCTGCCGACGAGGCTGGAGCGCATCACCGCCAGCGGCGCGGCGATCGGGTTGAGCACCCGGATGGGATCGGGGTTGCCGGCGAGGTCTTGCTCCCAGCGTGCCTCGGCGAAGCTGAAGTTGATCGTCTCCTGGTAGTCCAGCGCCGCCAGCGCCCGGCGCACCGCATGGGCGCTGCGCCGCGCTTCCCCGCGCACGCGCGCGGTGACCGGCGCCTGCGGCGGCGTCGGCGGCAGCTTGTCGTAGCCGACGACGCGGATCACCTCTTCGATCAGGTCTTCCTCGATGCGCAGGTCGAAGCGCCAGCTCGGCGGGACCACCGTGAGCACGCCCGGCGCCTCGCTGAACTGCAGGCCCAGGCGGCGAAACACATCGGCGCACTGCGCCTGGGTCACCGGCAGGCCGATGACCTTGGCCGCGCGCGCCACGCGCAACGCCACGGGGGTGGCCTGCGGCAGGCGCAGCACCTGGTCGTCCATCGGCCCGGCCTGGCCGCCGCAGATGTCGACGATGAGCTGCGTGAGGCGTTCGATGTGCTCGACGGTCAGTGCCGGATCGACCCCGCGCTCGAAGCGGTGGCCGGCGTCGGTGTTGAAGTTGAAGCGCCTCGAGCGACCCTGCACCGCCTCGGGCCACCAGAACGCGGCCTCGACGTAGACGTTGCGCGTGTCGTCGGACACCGCGGTGGCGTCGCCGCCCATGATCCCCGCCAGCGATTCCACCGCCTGCGCATCGGCGATCACGCCCACGTCGGCGTCGACCTCGATGGTGTTGCCGTTGAGCAGCTTGAGCGTCTCGCCAGGGCGGCCCCAGCGCACCACCAGCTTGTCGTGGATCTTGTCGAGGTCGAAGATGTGCGAGGGCCGGCCGACCTCGAACATGACGTAGTTGGAGATGTCCACCAGCGCCGTCACGCTGCGCTGGCCGCAGCGCGCCAGGCGCTCGACCATCCACGCCGGCGTCTGCGCCCGCGTGTTCACGCCGCGCACGATGCGCCCCGAGAAGCGTCCGCACAAATCGCTGGCCTGCACCTCGACCGGCAGTGTCTGCCCGTGCGCGGGCACGACAGGGGTGATGGCTGGCGAGTTCAGCCGCGCACCGGTCAATGCCGAGACCTCGCGGGCGATGCCGAAGACGCTCAAGCCATGCGCCAGATTGGGCGTGAGCTTGAGCGTGAAGAGGGTGTCGTCGAGCCTGAGCCAGTCGCGGATGTCCGCGCCCAGCGGCGCCTCGGCGGCGAGTTCGAGCAGGCCGCCGTGGTCGTCGGCGATCTTCAGCTCGCGTGCCGAGCACAGCATGCCGCGGCTCTCCACGCCGCGCAGCTTGCCCACGCCGATCCTGAAGGGCTTGCCGTCCTCTGCGGGGGGCAGCTCGGCGCCGACCATGGCCAGCGGCACACGCATGCCGGCGCGCGCGTTGGGCGCGCCGCAGACGATTTGCAGCGGGCCCTGCGCCGAGTGCTCACCGGCATCGACCATGCACACGCGCAGGCGGTCGGCCTGTGGATGCGGCTCGGCGCTGAGGATCTCGGCCACCACGACGCCGCTGAAGGGCGGCGCCACGGGTTTCAGGTCTTCGACCTCCATGCCCGACATGGTGAGCAGGTCGGACAGCTGCTGCGTCGTCAGCGGGGGGTTGCAGAACTCGCGCAGCCAGGACTCGGGGAATTGCATGTCGCTCTCGGCAGGAAAGGGGGCGGCGGTCAGTTGAACTGCCTGAGGAAGCGCAGGTCGCCGTCGAACATCAGGCGCAGGTCGTCGATGCCGTAGCGCAGCATGGCCAGGCGGTCGGCGCCCATGCCGAAGGCGAATCCGATGCAGGTCTCGGGGTCGAGGTCGTAGTTGCGCACCACGCTGGGGTGCACCTGGCCCGAACCGGCCACTTCCAGCCAGCGGCCGGCCAGCGGGCCGCTGCCGAAGCGGATGTCGATTTCGGCACTGGGCTCGGTGAAGGGGAAGAAGCTGGGACGGAAGCGCACGTCGAAGTCGTCGGTCTCGAAGAAGCGGCCGATGAAATCGCTGAACACCACCTTCAGGTCCTTGAAGCTGATGTTCTCGCCGATCCACAGGCCCTCGCACTGGTGGAACATGGGCGAATGCGTGGCGTCGCTGTCCACGCGGTAGACCCGCCCCGGGGCGAGCACGCGCAGCTCGGGCATGGGGTGCACGCCGGCGTACTTCGCAGCGTGCGCCTTGGCATAGCGCACCTGCATCGGGCTGGTGTGCGGGCGCAGGTTGAGCCAGCGTCCCTGCGCGTCCTGCATGTCCACGTAGAAGGTGTCCTGCATCGAGCGCGCGGGGTGGTTCTCGGGGTTGTTCAGCGCCGTGAAGCTCATCCAGTCGGTCTCGATCTCGGGGCCCTCGGCGACGTCGAAACCCATGGAGGCGAAGATCGCCTCGATGCGCTCGATGGTGCGGCTCACCGGGTGCATGCCGCCGGTGCCGCGCCCGCGCCCGGGCAGGGTCACGTCGAGCGCCTCGGCACGCAGCTGCGCATCGAGCTCGGCCCGCGCGAGGGCCTCGCGGCGCGCCTGCAGCGCGCTCTCGATGCCCGCCTTGGCCTGGTTGATCTCGGCGCCGCGTGCCTTCTTCTGCTCCACGGGCAAGGCGCCCAGCGTCTTGAGCAACTCGGTGACGCGGCCGGCACGGCCGAGAAAGCGCGCCTTGGCGTTCTCCAGTTCGGCCGGGGTGTGGGCGGTGTCGAAGTCGGCCTGCGCCGCGGCGACGAGCTGATCGAGTTCGTTCATGCCTGGGACCAATAAAAAAAGGCCGTCCACGGGTGACGGCCTCGAGTGCTCGATGTGCCGCCGGGGCGGGCCCCGACGGCAGGAGATCAAGCCAGCTGAGCCTTCACCTTGTCGACGATGCTGGCAAAGCCAGCCGGGTCGTGGATGGCCATGTCGGACAGGACCTTGCGGTCGATGTCGATGTTGGCCTTCTTCAGGCCGGCCATGAACTTGCTGTAGGTGATGCCGAGGCCGCGGCTGGCAGCGTTGATGCGCGCGATCCAGAGCTGGCGGAAGACGCGTTTGCGGGTACGGCGGTCGCGGTAGGCGTACTGGCCCGCCTTCATCACCGCCTGTTTGGCGATGCGGAAGACGTTCTTGCGGCGGCCGCGGAAGCCCTTGGCCAGGGCGAGGATCTTCTTGTGGCGGGCGTGTGCGGTGACACCACGTTTGACGCGAGGCATGTTGTGCTCCTAGTGCGTTGTGGGTGGGTTACAGGCCGGCAAAAGGCAACATCTGCGCCATGTGGCCCAGATTGGTCTCGTGCACGTTGACCGCACCACGCAGGTGGCGCTTGTTCTTCGTCGTCTTCTTCGTGAGGATGTGGCGCTTGAACGCCTGACCGCGCTTGACGGTACCCCCCGGACGCACGCGGAACCGCTTGGCCGCGCTCTTCTTGGTCTTCATCTTGGGCATGACTGCTCCTTCTTCACTTGCTGCTGCAGGCGACAGCCGGGTGCTCCGGTGTACTTGCGGGCCTGCAGCCGCTTCTTCTCGCCGCCGCGGTGACCGAACCGCGGCAACGAAATCCTTCAAACCAGACTACTTTCGTTTCGGCGCCAGCACCATGATCATCTGGCGCCCTTCGAGCTTGGGCATGTGCTCGACCATCGCCACGTCGGCGAGCTCGTCACGAATGCGCTCGAGCATGCGCATGCCGATGTCCTGGTGGGTGATCTCGCGACCCCTGAATCGCAACGTCACCTTGCCCTTGTCGCCGTCCTCGGAAATGAAGCGGCGCAGGTTGCGCATCTTGATCGCGTAGTCGCCGTCGTCGGTGCCGGGACGGAACTTGACTTCCTTGATCTCGATGACCTTCTGCTTGCTCTTGGCCTCGGCCGCCTTCTTCTGCTCCTGGTACTTGAACTTGCCGTAGTCCATCAACCGGCACACCGGGGGGTCTGCGGTGGCGGCGATCTCGACCAGATCGACGTCCAACTCCCCTGCCATGCGCAACGCGTCCATCGTGCTGACGATCCCGAGCGGTTCGTTCTCGACCCCGTTGAGGCGCACCTGCAGCGCCATGATCTCGCGGTTCAGCCTGTGCTTGCGCTCCGCGTTCGGCACGCGGCGGTCCATGAAAGTAGCGATGGTTCCAGCTCCTGATGCAACCCGAAGGCAACCCGGGCCACAGAAAAACGAACGCGCGCCTGCGGCGATTCAGCCCTTGCTGGCGATGTCCGCGGCGAGCTTCTCGACGAAGTCCGCCAGTGGCATCACCCCAAGGTCTTGATTGCCCCGGGCGCGCACGGCAACGGTCCCGTTTGCCTTCTCCTTGTCACCAACGACGAGGATGAACGGAACCTTCTGCAACGAATGCTCGCGGATTTTATAGGTGATTTTCTCGTTGCGCAAATCAAGCTGGACTCTAACTCCTTGTTTTTGCAGCGTTTTCGCCACTGAATCGGCGTACCCGGCCTGCGCGTCGGTGATCGAGGCCAAGACCACCTGCAGCGGTGCCAGCCAGGTTGGCAGCGCGCCGGCGTGCTGCTCGATGAGGATGCCGATGAAGCGCTCCAGGCTGCCCACGATCGCCCGGTGCAGCATCACCGGGTGCTTGCGCTCGCTGCTCTCGGCCACGTAGACCGCGTCCAGGCGCTCGGGCATGGAGAAGTCCACCTGCATCGTGCCGCACTGCCACTGGCGGCCGATGGCGTCCTTGAGCGTGTACTCGATCTTCGGCCCGTAGAACGCCCCTTCCCCGGGCGAGATGACGAACTCGCAGCCCGAGCGGCGCAAGCTCTCGATGAGCGCGTGCTCGGCCTTGTCCCAGGTGGAGTCCGAGCCGATGCGCGCCTCCGGGCGCGTGGCCACCTTGTAGATGATGTCGCTGAAGCCGAAGTCCCGGTAGACCTTCTGCAGCAGCGTGGTGTAGGCCACGCACTCATCGAGGATCATGTCCTCGGTGCAGAAGATGTGGCCGTCGTCCTGGGTGAAGGCACGCACGCGCATGATGCCGTGCAGCCCGCCGCTGGGCTCGTTGCGGTGGCACTGGCCGAACTCGCCGTAGCGCAGCGGCAGGTCGCGGTAGCTCTTGATGCCCTGCTTGAAGATGAGGATGTGGCCGGGGCAGTTCATCGGCTTGAGCGCGTAGTCGCGCTTTTCCGACTCCGTGGTGAACATGTTCTCGCGGTACTTGTCCCAGTGACCGGTCTTTTCCCACAGGCCCTTGTCGAGGAGTTGCGGGCCCTTCACCTCCTGGTAGCCGTTGTCGCGGTAGACGGCGCGCATGTACTGCTCGACCTGCTGCCACAGCGTCCAGCCCTTGGCGTGCCAGAACACCGTGCCGGGACTGTGCTCGTCCAGATGGAACAGATCGAGCTCGCGGCCGAGCTTGCGGTGGTCGCGCTTCTCGGCCTCTTCGAGCATCGTCAGGTAGGCCTGCAACTCGTCCTTGCTCGCCCAGGCCGTGCCGTAGATGCGCTGCAGCTGCTCGTTGGCCTGGTCGCCGCGCCAGTAGGCGCCGGCCACCTTCATCAGCTTGAAGTGCCTGAGACGCCCCGTGCTGGGCACGTGCGGGCCGCGGCACAGATCCTCGAAGCCGCCTTCGCGGTACAGGCTCACGTCTTCGCCCGGCGGGATGCTGGAGATGATCTCGGCCTTGTAGTGCTCGCCCAGGCCCTTGAAATACGCCACCGCTTCGTCGCGCGGCAGCACGCGGCGCCGCACGGGTTCGTCCTTCTTTGCCAGCTCGAGCATGCGCTGCTCGATCGCCACCAGGTCCTCGGGAGTGAAGGGGCGCTTGTAGGCGAAGTCGTAATAGAAGCCGTTCTCGATCACCGGGCCGATGGTCACCTGCGCATCGGGGAAAAGCTCCTTCACCGCGTAGGCCAGCAGGTGCGCCGTGCTGTGGCGGATGATCTCGAGGCCGTCGGCGTCCTTGTCGGTGACGATGGCCAGTTGCGCGTCCGCCTCGATGCGGTGGCTGGTGTCGACGAGCTTGCCGTCAACCTTGCCGGCCAGCGCAGCCTTGGCCAGCCCGGCACCGATGGAAGCGGCCACCTCGGCCACCGTGACGGGGCCGGGAAATTCTCGCCGGGACGCGTCCGGCAGCGTGATCTGGATCATGGGTTACCTCGGGGCATGAAAAAAGCGCGGGGGACGCCGCGCTTGGTTCTGGAGAAATGGCAGAAACGGCAGCGCAGCCGACTAGATCTCGGTAAAGACCGGGGTAGTCCGCGGTGTCATAACCAGAATGCCCTTCTCGCCCTTGTTGATTGCTGAAGGCGCAAGTTTAGCCGAGCCGTGGCGCCGGCTGCGGGACTTCAATGAGGAATGAGCCCGACAAGTGCCTTGGGTCGGCGATCTGGGGGTTGGCGGGCAGCCCGTATGCCGGTGTCGCGCATCCTTGTCCAGCACGGGCCACATTTGGGCAGCAAGCGGCCCATCGGCGCCATGGCTCAGGTGCGTGGAATCGCGGGCATCTGCAAGTGACAAATTCATCCTACAGGATCGCGCCGTGCAACAGAGGCGAGCGGCACCTCCGCGAGCTGTCATCATTGCAGTGACACTCACTACTGCGTATGACCCCGTGCAGCCTGCCAGGAGCTTGTTTCCATTGCCCGTGGAGCGCGTAGACCAACCCGCATGCCTCGGGCGCAGGGCCTGCGTCGTGGCCGGCTTGGCGCCACTGGTGACCGGGCCGCTGACCGGGTGCCTAGCAAGCATCGTGCGCCCAGGCCCCGACTTCGCGGACGTCATCAGGCGTGTGTCGCCCTCTGTTCTGGGCATAGCCGATGACCGCGGCGTCTTCGGCTCGGGATTCCGGATCGGAGGATCTCGGTTCGCCGTGACGGCGGCCCACGTGGTGTTGTCGTTGCGTGGCAGCCCTACCGCGGCTTGGGACGGCCGGCGCTGGCCCGTTCGCTTGCTGGGCACGGACGTCAAGAACGACCTTGCTGTGCTCGAACTGCCGGCTGACGCGCCGATGCCCGACCTCGTGCTGGTGTCCGTGGCCCCGGCGGTGGGCGAATGGCTGGTCGTACTCGGCCGTCCCTTCGGCACCACGACCGTGGCCACGGTGGGTGTCGTGAGCGCATTGCCCGGCGCGATCAGCGCGACACCCGAACTGCTGACGCGAATGCAGATCAACGCGGCGGTCAACCCGGGCAACTCTGGCGGGCCGGTGGTCAATCTCGCAGGCGAGGTGATCGGCATGGCCAGCTCGCTGCTGCCCGCTGGGCAGGGAATTGCCTTTGCCATCCCCGCCGCTGCCATCGCCGAACTGTTGGCCGCAAGCGCTCGTTAGCTCGCGTTCCACCGGGGCAGCCGCCCCGGTGGAACGCGGCCACTATCTCAGTTCGCGACGAAGTTGAAGATGCCCTGCGACCAGGTGCCGGTGTCCAGGTTGTGGACAAGGATGATCACTGGCGACGGCAAGAAGCCATCGTTTACATCAGGGAAGCCGGCGTCGTAGTCAAGCTGGGTGCAACTCGGGTTCTCGCCGAAGTCAAGGATGCAACCGCCGAAGTTCACACGAGACGGCAGCCTGTGGGCATTCTCATAAGCCTCACCTGCGCCCTGGAGGGCACTCACGATCCCGTCGAAGAACTCATATAGATCCTCCAGGCTTTCGACGTTGCTCGGGTTGAAGGAACTGAGCACCCCCTGCACAGCCGCTACAGCATCCGGGCCGACGAAGAACACGTCGTTGCGAGATGCGACACCATTGTGGCCGGTCCCCTCGATCACGCTGCCCGCTCGGTTCGGAATGTGGAACGACAGCGAAGCGCCGGTGATGATGCCTTCCATGCCGGCCGAGTTGAGGTAGTTCTGCAGCAGGCTGTTGGCGCCCAGCAGGATCATCATCCGCGTCACTTCCTGCAGGTATTTGCCGTAGAGCTTGTTCACCAGGCTCAGCTGGATGTTCGACCCGGCCATCAGGCCGACGAGGCCGAAGAAGGCGGGCTGCTGACGCTGGTAGGCGGTAGCCGGCAGCACCTGCTCGCCGCCCGTTTGCGCCAGCGCCGCATAGAACTCGGTCGGAGTCGCCTGATTGCTGGCCAGCAGGTTGGCCACCAGCACCGTGTTGACGCGGCCACTCAGGGCCTGCAGGTGGCGCGGAATGGTCTGCCCAAGCAGCACGTTCAGGCGTGCCGCGTGTTTCACCACGCCGTGCGGCGTGACGTTGACCGCGATCAGTTGGTCGAGCAGGACCGTGAGTTCGCCATTCAGCTGGTTCAGCGTGGCTTCGTCGTCGGTCGCCGAGGCCGGGTTCAGGTTGGCATAGAACGTGGTGATCTGCACGACCTTGGCGTCGATCTGCGTCAACAGGTTGCCGAAGCTCACGTCGCCCGCGGTTTCGGGGAAGCCGCGGCTGGTCAGGAACGACGTGGTGGGCAGGAAACCGCGATCCGGCGCCACGGCGGTGGTCCTTTCCATGCCGTTGCGGCCACTCACGGGTACCGCAGCCGCGGCAGCCTGCAGGGCGGCGTTGAGTGCCGGTATCGAGGCCGTGTCACCGCTGGCCAGCGCGGTGGCGATCGCTGCCACCTTGTCTGCAACCGTGCCGCCTGCCTTGCCGAACGCGACGAGGCGCTCGCCGTTGCCCAAGGTGGCACCGGCTGGCAGCGTCGCCTCGATCACCGCGAAGCTGACCGATGCGGTGATGGCCGTGCCGTCGACAGTGGCCTGCAAGGTATAGGCACCGCGTGTATCGGCACTGGTGAGCACGCTCAGCGGTGCCCCTTCGGCCGTCGGCACCGCGCCCAGGTTGCCGGCCGGGCTGACGACGGCGTAGGTCACCGCGGGCATGGGCACGATGGGCTGGTTGCCAGCATCGCGCACGATCGTCACGATGGGCGTCGAACCGCCGGCAGCAACGACGACGCTGCCCAGCTGCAACTCGACGGACGCTGGCACCGGGCCGATCGACGGACCGACCGACACCACCAGATCGACCGCGCTGCCCGGGGCCACGCTGGCGCCGGCAGCCGGGTTCTGGCTGATCACGCTGCCGGCGGACACCGTTGCGCTGTTGGCAAAGGTCACCGTGCCGACCGCCAAGCCGGCACTGGTGATGGCCGTCGTCGCCGCAGCCTGCGTCAGGTTGACGACGTTGGGCACCGCAACGTTGGCCGGGCCGGTCGAGACGACCAGATTCACGGTCGTCCCCGGGGGCACGCTGGTGCCGGCAGCCGGGTTCTGGCTGATCACGCTGCCCGCCGGCACCGTGGCGCTGCTGGCCTGCGTCACCGTGCCGACCGCCAAGCCGGCACTGGTGATGGCCGTCGTCGCCGCAGCCT
>DYOR01000089.1:0-2325 GCA_020720385.1 Rubrivivax sp. | reverse complement strand
TGGCGCTGCTGGCCTGCGTCACCGTGCCGACCGCCAAGCCGGCACTGGTGATGGCGGCGATAGCTGCTGCTTGGGTCAGACCGACCACGGCGGGAATCGAAGCGTTCGCGACGGACTCGACCGTGAGCGTGACCGGCCCGGCAATCGTGCGGCGGAGTTCACCTCGGAAGCCAGCAGAAATCTGGAACTGGACCGCACCCGCCAACGCCTCCTGGACAGCCAAGCGCAGCGTATAAACCTTGTCACCCGCTACTGCATCGCCGCCCAATCCGTCATCACGCAGCGTGCCAACCACGCCCTGCACTCGCCCATTTGCCCCAAGGCGCTGAACATTGCCACTGCTTGCGATGTAAGCCGGGTCGGTGATGGACACGGTGAAAGTGACCGAACTTGGCACGCCCACGGTAATCGAGGCCGGGCTCAGGGCAACCGCGCCCAGCGTGCCGGCCTGCGCTTGTGAAAAGACCAGCAAACCCAGCCAAAGCACGAGCCGCATGAAGACGCCGAGCATGCGCGCGCCGAATGTCGATTTCATGGCTTGCTCCCCCGTGGCGCGCGATGCGCACCGTCTTCCTCGAATTGACCAAAGGCCAGCCACTGTTGCCGCGGCTGGCATCCTTGCAGGCGACCCATTTCAGCCAGCGTGCCCAAGAGCCGGCCTGCACGACCTGCCGCGCAAGCCGCAACCCAAGCCTAACGCCAGCAGAACCAAGGCAACGCTGGTCGGCTCGGGCACTGTGTTGCCGGCATCGACTGTCAGATCGTCCATGGTGAAGGATGCACCGCCGGAGCCACCTGTGATAACCAGGCGCGCGATGTGTCCGCCGGCATCGGCAAAAGAGAGGATTTCGTTCGAGCCACTGCCCAGGTCGCCACTCAACGCCAGGTTGCTGTCGAACTGCGAAAAGACCTGCCCCAGGACGGCGTTCGTCGCGTCGTACGCCGTCAGGCTCAGGGCCTGGGCGTAGTTGAAGTAGGCGCCGACGCTGAAAATCGGCGAAACGAAACCGATGACGATCTCACCGCCATCGTCGAAGACGACTTTCGTACCCGATCTTGGTGGAAACTCAAACTCATTCAGGCCGACGCCAGCCTCCAGCGCCGTGGTATTCGAGAAGGTCAGCCCTGGAATCTCCGTGGTGACAGAGGCGCTGTCCTCAAACCGCTCGAATCCATAGACCACGGGGACCGCTACCGCGCTCGTAGCAGTGGCCATTGTCAGCGCCAGAAACGCGCCCTGCCCTGCCATAGCACGCAAGCTGAAGGATCGAACGGTCATGACCTCTCTCCTGGTCCTCTGAATGAATGAAAGAGCTTTGTGACACCCGATGGAAAACCGGAACCACAACGTCTTCTGGATGTGAAGAAGGCTAGCACGTGAGGGCTCGATAGGCACGGCAAGTTCAGGGGGGAGCCCCTCAGTCAGGGGGGTGTCCAAGTCCTTGGAGGGCCCGCCCAGCGAAGCGCCAAAGCAGGGGCTGGCGCGCAGTCACGATCCCGAGCAACCGGCGCAGTCGTCACTCAGAGGGCCCGCCAACGCACTTGGCCCTTCGGCCGCTCGACGGGACCGTGCTCAGGCGCCCTGGTGCCGCGACTGTCGGCGGCGGGATCGACCGATCGATCTAGACGATGCTGTGCTGGCAGATGTTGGACTACAACGTTCGCCAGCGCATGAGCTTTGGCATCTCACAACAGCTCAATGCCCTACTACTGACACCATCACTTCCGGCGCAACCCGTCCGCCTCGCCCGGTGCTCTGACCCGCACCGGCGGCGTCCCGAATTGCCACTGCGCATAGCTCTCGGCCTCGGTGAACCCCGCCTGCGCCGGCCCGAAACCCTCGCGCTTGATGGGCCGCCCAGGCGCCAGGCTGTGCACCGCGACGATGCGGCCGGCAAGGTCGCGCACCACGGCCCAGTCGGCGCTGCCGGTCAGGGGGTCGGCGGGCACCCGGCGCAGGTGGCGACGCACGCCGGGCACACGCGGGTCGCGCAGCAGCTCGGCCAGCTCGGTGGGCCCCGCGGCAGCGCCCGGCTGCTGCGCGCCGGCCGCGCGCCAGCTGGCCAGGGCTTTGCGGAAGTCCTCGCCGGCCACCAGCAGTGCCTCTTCGGCGTGACGCCGCAGGATGCTCTGGCCCAGCTGAACGCTGCCCGCTGCGCTGATGCCCAGTACCGCCACCAGCACCAGCAGCAGCACGTAGGCAAAGCCGGCGTGGCGAGGGCGGCTACCAATCGGCATAGGCGGTGCCGTCCAGGCCGCTGCCGGGTGCAGCGCTCCTCAGGTCGTAGACCGCGCCGCGCTCGCCCTCGGGTGGCGGCTGGATCT
>DYOR01000088.1 GCA_020720385.1 Rubrivivax sp. | reverse complement strand
GACGGCAGCGGCGCCATGTCGCGAAAGACGACTTGCAGCGGCAGTTTCATCGGCAGGCTCCGGACGATCGAATGGCACGATCTTCGGTGCGGCACCCGCCCACCCGTTGATCGTGCTCAACGAAGCGCCCCATGCCCCCGGGTGTGCGCACGCCAATCCCCCACGGGCACCTCGGGCCACTCGCGGTGACGCCAGGCAGGCCGACCGCAAGCACCTCGGCGAAGGCTGCATGTCGTGCCTGCGTGCAGGCGTTGAGCGCACGCAACCGGCATCGCGTCCGAAGGGGCAAGAATGCTCGCGTCACGTGTGCGTCGTCCGGTTGCTTGGTTGTGCGGCCGGTGGAGGGTGCGAAATGGTCTTGCCGTTTGCCAACCGTGCCATGGCCGGGCAGTTGCTGGGCCAACGCCTGGCGCGCGAAAGGCTGCCGGGCCCGCTGGTGGTGGTGGCCCTGCCGCGCGGCGGTGTCCCGGTGGGCGCCGAAGTGGCGCGCCTGCTGCACGCGCCGCTGGAGTTGCTCATCGTGCGCAAGATCGGCGCGCCCTGGCAGCGCGAGCTTGCCGTGGCCGCGGTGGTCGACGGCGAAAGCCCCGAGATCGTGGTCGACGAGGAGACCAGCGCCGCGACCGGTGCCGACCGTGCCTACATCGAACGCGAAGCCGCTGTTGAATTGCGCGAGATCGAGCGCCGGCGCCAGACCTACCTGCGCGGGCGCGCCCCGTTGGACCTGGCCGGCTCGACCGCAATCCTGGTCGACGACGGCATCGCCACCGGCACCACCGTGCGTGCCGCGCTCAAGGCGCTGCGCCGCCGGCATGCGCTGCGCGTCGTGCTGGCCGTGCCGGTGGCGGCGCACGAGACGCTGATGGCGTTGCGCCTGCTGTGCGACCGCAGCGTCTGCCTGGCCGAGCCGCAGCCCCTGCGTGCCGTGGGGCTGCACTACGTCGACTTTCACCAGGTGAGCGACGCCGAGGTCGTCGCCGCGCTCGACGCGGCCGCACTGCAGGCACCGGCGCGCTGAAGCGCGCCCGGCGCTCAGAGCTTGTGAAGTCCTCCGGCGCACCCGAGCGGGTGTCCGAAACGGTGTCGATCTAGGCGCAAAGCACAGCCGTAGCCCGGGCTACGGCGAGCATTTGCAACGACGAGCGGCGCCGTTTCGGGCGCACGAGCGGGGGTGGCGGAGTGCTTCACAAGCTCTCACTTCTTCGTCGTCGGGAACCCCACCATGCCAGGGAAGAACGCGCTGGCCTGCTGCATCTTCTCGAGCACGCTGCGGCCCTGCTCGACGTAGCTGCCCATCAGGCTTTGCAGCGCGGTGGGCTGCGCGCTCATGAACTTGGTCCACGCCTCGGGCGAGAAGTGCTTGGGGTCGTACAGACCCTTGCCCTGTTCCAGGAACCGGCCCTGCAATTCGGTAAAGGCCTGCAGGTTCTTCTCCAGCATGCCGCCCATCACCCCCTGCATGGCGTGGCCGTAGAAGCGGATGATCTGCGACAGCGCCTGCGCGCTGAACATGGGCACGCCACCCGACTCTTCCTCGAGGATGATCTGCAGCAGGATGCTGCGCGTGAGGTCCTCGCCGGTCTTGGCGTCGAGCACTTCGAAGGCCTCGCCGCCGAGCACCATCTGCTTCACGTCGGCCAGCGTGATGTAGCTGCTGGTGCGCGTGTCGTAGAGGCGCCGGTTGGGGTACTTCTTCAGCGTGCGCATGGCGCTGCCGGGTTCGGCGCCGGGCGCACCCGCGGATTCGCTGGCGGGGCGGCGGCGGCGGGTGGGCATGGGCACGTTCCTGGGGTGGCGGATGCGCCTCATTCTAGGAGCCCCGCCCCGGGGCCGGGCGCAGGTCTTACCCGGCCGCGCGCGGGTCGCCGAAGGCCACGAAGTGCGGGTTCTCGTAACCCGGCTTGCCGTAGCGCAGGGGCTCGCCGGCCAGGTCCACCACGCCACCCCCGGCGGCGGCGAGCACGGCGTGTCCGGCGGCGGTGTCCCACTCCATCGTGCGCCCGAAGCGCGGGTAGACGTCCGCCTGCCCGGCGGCAATGAGCCCGAACTTGAGCGACGAGCCGGCGACCACGCGCTCGGCCACGCCGCGGCCCTGCATCCACGCGGCCAGGGCGGCCTCGTCGCCGTGCGCGCGGCTGCACGCCAGCGTGAGCCCGGCGGCCGGCACGCCGCGGCAGTGCACGGCACGCCGCGCGCCACGCTCCACGGCCCAGGCACCCCCGCCCACCACGCCGCTGAAGAGGCGCTCCTGCACGGGCACGAAGACCACGCCCAGGCGCGGCGCGCCATTCTCGACGAGGGCGATGTTCACCGTGAACTCGCCGTTGCGCGCCACGAACTCGCGCGTGCCGTCGAGCGGGTCGACGAGCCAGAAGCGCGCCGCCGCGGCAGGCGCCTCGCCGCGCGAGGCAGCTTCCTCCGCCACCACCGGCAGCGTGGGTGAGAGCGCGCGCAGGGCCGCCACGATGACGGCTTCGGCGCCCTCGTCGGCGGCCGTCACCGGCGAGGCATCGGCCTTGGCGCGCACGCCGAAGTCCGAGCCGTAGACCTGCATGATCACCGCGCCGGCCTGGCGCGCGATGGTCTCGAGCTCGAGCAGCAGCGCGGGCGGGCCGCGCTTCATGCCGGTTGCGCGCGCCGCGAGCGGCCCCGCAGCCAGCCCACCGCACGCGCCAGCGCACGCCACAAGCCACGCACGAAGAGCACCGTGAGCAAGGCCTCGAGCAGCGTCACCACGAAAGCCAGGGCGGTGGGCCAGCGCGCGTCGCGGGCGTGGAACTTGGCCAGGGCACGGTCGCGCGAGGTCTCGATGCTGTCGTAGAAGCTCGGGATGACGAGCAGGGTGAGCAGGGTCGAGGTGATGGTGCCGCCGATGATGGCCACGGCCATGGGGCGGTAGAACTCGCCGCCCTCGCCCAGCCCCACGGCCACCGGCAGCATGCCGGCGATGAGGGCGAAGGTGGTCATGAGGATGGGCCGCAAGCGCTTGCGCCCGGCGGCCATGAGCGCTTCCTCGCGCTCCATCCCCTGCGCTTCGCGCACGCGCGCCGCGTCGAGCAGCAGGATGGCGTTCTTCGCCACCAGGCCCATGAGCATGATCACGCCGATGAAGCTCATCAGGTTGAGCGTGCCGCCGGTGGCGAGCAGCGCCAGCACCACGCCGATGAGCGACAGCGGCAGCGAGAGCATCACCGCCACCGGCGCGGTGAACGAGCCGAACTGCATCACCAGGATGAGGTACATCAGCGCCACGCCGGAGACCAGGGCGATGGCCATGTCGCCGAAGACCTCCTGCTGGTCGCGCGAGGCGCCGGCCAGTTCCAACCCGAAGCCCGGCGGGAAGTCGATCGCCCGGGCCAGCCTGAGCGCGTCGGCGGTCACTTCGCCGGGCGAGCGCCCCTGCGCGTTGGCCGCCACCGAGATGGTGCGCTTGCCGTCGGTGTGCTGGATCTGCGACGGGCCCTTGCCCATGGTGATGGTGGCGATCTGCTCCAGCGGCACCATCTGGCTGGACCCGCCCACGGCGATCGGCAGGCGCTCGATGTTGCCCGCGTCGACGCGGTCGTCGGGGTGCAGGCGCACGGCGACGTCGCGCGTTTCGCCGCTCGGGTCGACCCAATCGCCCACCTCCAGGCCGGCGAAAGCCACGCGCAGCGCCTGCGCCGCGTCGGCTGCCGAGATGCCCAGCGTGTTGGCCAGGCCGCGGTCGAGCTCGATCTTCATCTCGTCCTGCGGGTCCTGCTCCGACAGGCCCACGTCCACCGCCCCCGGCACCTTGCGCAGCGCGCCCATGAACTGCGTGGTGAGGGCCAGCAGGCGGCGCGAATCGGTGCCGGTGAAGCGGATCTGCACGGGCTTTTGCACGCCGTTGTTGAGATCCTCCAGGACCACGTACTCCGCGCCCACCAGGCGCGCCGTGAGTGTGCGCAACTGCGCGGCGATGGCCACGGCCGAGCGCTTGCGCTTGGTGCTCTTGCCGATGTCCACGTAGACCCGCCCGCCACCCGGGTTGACGTGGCTGTTGGTGGCAAGCGTCTCGGGCAGCGTGCGCGCCAGCGCGGCCGCGGCCTCGACCTTGCGCCGCGCATATTCCAGGCTGCTGCTCGAAGGCGCACGCACGTCCACGGCGACGATGCCGGCGTCCGACGCGGGCAGGAAGCTCGAGCCGCCGAAACGCATCTGCAGGACGAGGGCGCCGGCCAGGCTGGCGACGGCGAACAGCGCCATCCAGCGCCGGTGGTGCAAGGCCCAGGCGATGACGCGGCCGTAGCGGTCGGCCTGGTGGTCGAACCAGGTGTTGAAGCGCGCCAGCACGCGGCTGATGCCTTTCTTCTCGGCCTCGTGGTGCCCCGGCGGGTCGCCCCAGTAGGCCGAGAGCATGGGATCGAGCGTGAAGCTGATGAACAGGCTCACCAGCACCGAAGCCACCACCGTCAGCCCGAAGGGGCGGAACCACTCCCCCGACACCCCGGGCATGAAGGCCACGGGGATGAACACGGCGACGATGGAAAAGGTGGTGGCGGCCACCGCCAGGCCGATCTCGGCCGTGCCGTTGAGCGCCGCCGTGCGCCGGTCCTCGCCCAGCTCCATGTGGCGCACGATGTTCTCGCGCACCACGATGGCGTCGTCGATGAGCACGCCGATGGCCAGCGACAGGCCGAGCAGGCTCATGAAGTTGAGCGTGAAGCCGCACAGCCACACGGCGATGAAGGCCGCCACCACCGAGGTCGGCAGCGAGAGCGCGGTGATCAGCGTCGAGCGCCAGGAATTGAGGAACAGGTAGACCACGAGGATGGTCAGCCCGGCGCCGAAAACCAACGAATGGATGACGTTGTCCAGGCTGCTCTGCGCGCTCTCGCCGCCGTCCTGCGTGACCTCGAGCTTGGTGCCGGCGGGCAGGGTCTTGTCGATCTCGAGTGTCAGCTTGCGCACGGCATCGGCCACGCTCACCGTGCTCGCCTCGCGCGTGCGCGTCACCGAGATGCCGACGTTGGGGTTGCCGCTGCGCACCGAGAAGCCGCTGAGCTCGGCGAATCCGTCCTGCACCACGGCCACCTGGGACAGGCGCACCATCTCGTTGCCGCGTCGCTTGATGACGATGCGGCCGAACTCGGCCGGCGACTCGATGCGCCCGACCAGGCGGATGCTCTGGTCCTCCAGCGGGCCGCGCACCTTGCCCACCGGCGCCGTGGCGTTCTGCGCGCGCAGCGCCGCCACCACGTCGGTGACCGAGACCTCGTATTCGCGCAGTTGCTGCGAGCGCAGCAGCACCGAGAGCTCGCGCCGCAGGGAGCCGTTGACGTTGACCACCGCCACGCCGGGCAGCGCACGAAAACGGTCCGCGAGCTCGTCCTCGGCGAGGCGCGAAATGGCCGCGTGCGACTGCCTGGTCGACGACAGCGCGAGCTGCATGATGGGCTGCGCCGCCGGGTCCAGGCGCTGCAGGATGGGCTCGCGGATCTCCAGCGGCAGCTTGTAGCGCACCGCGGCAATGGCGTTGCGCACCTCGTCGGCGGCAATCACCAGGTTCTTGTCGAAGTTGAAGATGATCACCAGCTGCGCGTTGCCCTCGCTGGCGGTGGAGCGCAGCTGGTAGACGCCGGAGATGCCCTGCAGCGATTTCTCGATGCGGTTGATGACCTCGCGCTCCACCGTGTCCGGGCTGGCGCCGGGGTAAGGCACGTTGACGAGCAGCACCGGCTGCTCGACGTCGGGGATCTGGTTCACGCGCAGCTTGGACAGCGCGAGCATGCCCAGGGCCATCAGGCCGATGATGACCACGACCATGGCCACCGGCCGCTTGATGCTGAATTCGGAGAGGAACATGGCGCGTCACCTGCCTGCCGATGCCGCGGCGCCAGCGGAGGCCGCGGCCGTGCCGGCGCGCGCGCCGCTCGGAGCAAGCTCGAACTTCTGCCCCTCGGCCAGCGCCGCGGCGGGCTTGCGCAGGATGCGTTCGCCCGCGGCCAGGCCGTCGAGCACCGGGTACTGGCCGCTGCGCGCGTCGCGCTCGCCGAGCTTCACTGCCACCTTGGCCAGCGCCGAGCCGCTGGCGCGCCACACGGCCACGGCCTCGCCGGCGCGCACGAGTTCGCCTTCCTGCAGCATCAGCGCCTGCGAGCTCCCGGTCTCGATGCGGCCTTCGGCGAAGAGGCCGGCCACGCGCGGCGCGCCGGCGGGGTCGGCGAAGTTCACCTGCACCGCCACCTGCCGCGTGGTGGCGTTGGCCGCCGAGTCGATGCGCTGCAAGCGGCCGGCGAAGTCGGCCTGCGGGTAGCCGTTGATGCGGAAATGCACCGGCTGGCCGACCTCGAGAGCCCGCATGTGGTCGGCCGAGACCAGGCCCTCGAAGCGCATGCTGGCGGGGTCGATGACCTTGACCAGTTCGCGCCCCACCTGCACCGTGTCGCCCACCGAGACCTTGCGCTCGCTCACCAGGCCGTCGAAGGGGGCGCGCACGCTGGTGCGCTGCAACTGCTGGCGCGCGGCGACGACGCGGGACTTGGCCGCCACCCAGTCGCTGTGCGCGTTGTTGCGCCGCACTTCGGCGTCCTCCAGCGCCTGGGTGGAGGTCATCCCCTGCTGCTGCAGCGTGCGCAGCCGCTGCACCTGGCGCTCGGCCTGCGCCAAGGCCTGCCCGACGGCGCGCACGGTCTCCTCGGCCGAAGCCAGGCTGTCGCGGATGGCGGTGTCGTCCAGGCGCACGAGCAGCTCGCCGGCGCGCACCGCCTGGCCGTTGTCCTTGAGCACCTGCAGCACCACGGCGGCGACCTCCGCGCGCAGGTCGGCGCGGCGCTCGGGCTGCACCGAGCCGGTGACGATGGGCCCGCTGGCGAGGGCGCTCGCGCTCAGCGTGCGCAAGTCCTCGGGCGCCAGCAACAGGCTCGGCGCAGCGGCCTTGGTGGGTGCACCGGGCGTGCTCCCAGGCACGGCGGGGCCGGACTTGCCGCAGCCCGAGAGCAGGCTGGCGAGAAGGACGATGGCGATGAGTGGGCGCATGAGAATCCGGGCAGCCGAGCGAACGGCGGGGCGTGGCTTGGGGAGGCGCAAGGGTAGCGCCTCGGCGGCCGCACTCAACCCCTACTGCGACGAAATGGCAACGCCGCGGCGCCGAACGCCGGCTCGCCCGGCCGGCGGTGCCTCGTCAGTCCGCGCCGGGCGGCCGCAGCGGCACGGCGGTCAGGTCCTGCAAGGCCGCGAAGGACAGGCCCGGAACCATGTCGCGCACGCGCAACCCGCGAGCATCGATGTCCATCACCGCCAGATCGGTGTAGACACGGCTCACGCAGCGCAGCCCGGTGAGCGGGTAACTGCACGCGGCAACGAGCTTGCTCTGGCCGTCCTTGGTGCAGTGCTCCATGAGCACGAAGGTGCGCCTGGCGCCGATGGCCAGGTCCATGGCGCCGCCCACCGCCGGGATGGCGTCGGGCGCGCCGGTGTGCCAGTTCGCCAGGTCACCCGCGGCCGAGACCTGGAAGGCACCGAGCACGCAGATGTCCAGGTGCCCGCCGCGCATCAAGGCAAAGCTGTCCGTGTGGTGGCAGAAGCAGCCGCCGGGCAGCAGCGTCACGGGTTGCTTGCCGGCGTTCACCAGGTCGTAGTCCTCCAACCCCGGTGCGGGCGCCGGTCCCATGCCGATGATGCCGTTCTCGCTGTGCAGGATCACTTCGCGGCCGGCGGGCAGGTGGTTGGCCACCAGGGTGGGCAGGCCGATGCCGAGGTTGACCACCGCCCCTTCCGGGATGTCGGCGGCCACCCGCGCGGCCATCTGCGCACGGCTCCAGCGCGGCAGCTCGGACCTCATGCCGTCGCCTCCTTGAAACCGCCCGCACCCGTGGTCGTGCGCGCTATCTTCACCACGCGCTGCACGTACACGCCCGGGGTGATCACCGCCTCGGGGTCCAGCGCGCCAAGCTCGACCATCTCGTGCACCGTGGCCACGGTGACGCGCGCGGCCATGGCCATGCTCGGGCCGAAGTTGCGCGCCGTCATGCGGTAGGTGAGGTTGCCCCAGCGGTCGCCGCGTTCGGCCTTGATGAAGGCGTAGTCGGCGTGGATGGGGTATTCGAGCACGTACATGCGGCCGTCGATCTCGCGCGTCTCCTTGCCCCGGGCCAGCTCGGTGCCGTAAGCGGTGGGCGTGAAGAACGCGCCGATGCCCGCACCGGCGGCGCGGATGCGCTCGGAGAGGTTGCCCTGCGGCACCAGCTCGAGCTCGATCTCGCCCTTGCGGTACTGGCCGTCGAAGTGGTGGCTGTCGACCTGGCGCGGGAACGAGCAGATGATCTTGCGCACGCGCCGCGCGGCGATCAACGCCGCCAGCCCACGCTCGCCGTTGCCGGCGTTGTTGTTGACGACGGTGAGCTCGCGCGCCCCCTGGTCGATGAGGGCATGCACCAGCTCGTTGGGCAGGCCGGCCGTGCCGAAGCCGCCGATCATCAGCGTCGCCCCGTCGGGCACGTCGGCCACGGCCTGGGCAAGCGTGGGGACTTGCTTGTCGATCACGAGCAACCTTGTGTGCGGATGCGTCCGCTTTCGTGCGTCGGTTGAACAGTCCGTCGAGCGTGCATTCTCGCGCGGCAGCATGGGGTCCATGCCTCTGCACGCAGGCCCACCCAGGGCGACGCCCCTGCCCTTGCAGCGGCCCGCGGCGCGGCGCGGCTTGGGCATCGGCGCCAAGCCCCGCTCATAAGGCGTTCGCGGCATGCGCACGTGCACACACGAGGCTTGTCCGACCAGACCGTTCAGGCTTCGAGCGCGCCCCGAATCACATTTGCGATAGATCAATTTTCGCGCGCCGGCAGCAATCAGACTCCTGGCGTCGGAATTGGGATCCAGCTGATTTTCAGGAGCAAGACATGAGGTTGACGAGACGGACCTTCATCATGGCCTCCGGCACTTCCGCCGGGTGGCTGGCGGCCGGCTGTGCCAGCGTGACGGCGCCCGCTGCCGCACCCAGGACGAGCGCGCTGCAAATGCGCGCGGCCAAGCCCTCGGCACCCGCCAAGGGCCAGTGGGTGGGCAGCACCTGCCAGGGCTGCACGCAGTGGTGCGCGGTGCAGATCTACGTGCAGGACGGCCGCGCCACGCGCGTGCGCGGCAACCCGCTCAGCCACACCAACCACGGCTACTGCTGCCCGCGTGGCCACCTGATCCCGCAGCAGGTGTACGACCCCGACCGCGTGAAGACGCCGATGAAGCGCACCAACCCGCTCAAGGGCCGCGGCGTGGACCCGAAGTTCGTGCCCATCAGCTGGGACGAGGCGCTGGACACGGTGGCCGAGAAGATGATGGAGTTGCGCCGCGCCGGCGAGCCCGACAAGCTGATGTACATGCGCGGCCGCTACTCGGTCACCGCGCAGGAGCTGCTCTACGGCACGCTGCCCAAGATCTGGGGTACGCCGCAGTACTTCTCGCACAGCGCCATCTGCGCCGAGGCCGAGAAGATGGGCCCGGGGCTGACCCAGGGCTTTTTCGGCTACCGCGACTACGACCTCGAAAAGACCAACTGCCTGGTGGTCTGGGGCTGCGACCCGCTGTCGTCCAACCGCATGGTGCCCAACACCATCCACCGCTTCCACGAGATCGTCAAGCGCGGCACGGTGATCACGGTCGACCCGCGGCTGAGCAACACCGCGGCCAAGGGCCACGAGTGGCTGCCCATCAAGCCCGGCACCGACGGCGCACTGGCCAGCGCCATGGCCCACGTGCTGCTGACCGAAGGCCTGTGGAGCCGCGAATTCGTCGGCGACTTCAAGGACGGCAAGAACCTCTTCGTCGCCGGCAAGGTGGTGGATGAGGCCACCTTCGCGGAGAAGGAAACCAACGGCGTCGTGAAATGGTGGAACCACGCGCTGAAGGACGCCACCCCGGCGTGGGCCGAGAAAGAGACGCTGATCCCCGCAGCACAGACCCTGCGCGTGGCCCGCGCGATGGCCAAGGCCGCGCCGCGCACCGCGGTGTGGATGGGCCCGGGCTCGGCGATGCAGCCGCGCGGCACCTACACGGCGATGGCCGTGCATGCGCTCAACGGGCTGCTGGGCAGCATCGATGCCGAAGGCGGCGTGTGGGAAAGCAGCAGCGTGCCGCTGGCCAAGTTCCCCAGCCTGGACAAGTACATTGACGCGCTGGCCAAGGAAAAGGGCCACGGCAAGAAGCTCGATGGCCGCGGTGACAAGGACATGCCCGCCCTGATGGGTGGCAAGCCCGGCGGGGGCGTGGTCACCAACAACGTGGCCAATGCACTACTCAAGAACCCGGGCGCGATCAAGGTGTTCCTGTCGAGCTGGAGCAACTTCAACTTCTCGGGCACCGGCGCGCACCGCTGGGACCAGGCCATGGCCAAGGTGCCGTTCTTCGTGCACATGGTCACCAACCCGTCCGAGATGACGCAGTTCGCAGACATCGTGCTGCCCTCGACCTTCAACGCGGCGGAGGGCTGGTCGGTGGTCACCAACATGGGCAACGGCCACGGCTACGCGTCGCTGCAGCAAGGCGCAGTCAAGCGCCTGTGGGACGTCAAGCAGGAAGAGAACGAGGTCATGTGGATGCTGGCCGAGAAGCTCAAGGCCAAAGGCTTCCCGAACCTCTTCGACTACTACTCGAAGGAGTTCAAGGATCCCGAAACCGGCAAGGCACCGACCACGGCGCTGGAGTTTGCGCAGATCTCCACCAAGATGAAGTCGACCACGCTGTGGATGCCCAAGGAGCCGCTGAAGGGCGACGCGCCGCTCACGGGCTGGAACGACTTCAAGGCCAAGGGCATGTTCAGCGGCCCGAAGTACAAGCTCAAGAAGGGCTGGGGCGGCAACTTCAAGACCGTGACGAAGAAGTTCGAGTTCTACAGCGAGACGCTGAAGAAGGGCCTGCTCGAGCATGCCACCAAGCACAAGGCCAGTGCGGACGAGATCCTGGCCGTCAGCGGCTACGTGGCGCGCGGCGAGCTGGCCTTCATGCCGCACTACGAGGCACCCAAGCGGCACGGCAGCTATGCCGAGTTCCCGTTCGACTTCGTCGACTACAAGAGCCGGCTGAACCGCGAGGGGCGCAGCGCCAACCTGCCCTGGTACCAGGAGTTCAAGAAGGTCGACCCGGGCGATGTGTCGTGGGACGACGTGGTCAAGATGAACCCCGCCGACGGCGCGCGCCTGGGCCTGAAGACCGGCGACATGGTGCGCATGACCTCCACCACCGGCAGCATCACTGCCAAGCTCAAGCTGTGGGAAGGCATCCGCCCGGGGCAGCTCACCAAGTGTTTCGGCCAGGGCCACTGGGCCTACGGCCGCGTGGCGAGCAAAGACTACGGCAAGGCCCAGCCCTTCGGGTCCAACAACAACGAACTGCTGGTCGATGACTACGACAGGCTCAGCGGCGCCACGGCGCGCAACGGTGGCTTCACGGGCGTGAAGATCGCCAAGGTCTGAACCCGCAGCATCCACCCTCGAAGGAAACCATCATGTCTAGACTTGGAATGGTCATCGACCTGGCCCGCTGTGTGGGCTGCGGCGCCTGCGCTTTTGCTTGCAAGGCCGAAAACAACACCCGCAACCGCGGTGACGGGCAAAGCCACAACTGGGCCGATTTCGTCATGCGCACCGAAGGCACGTTCCCCAACGTGACGCACTTCGTGATGCCGGTGCTGTGCAACCACTGCACCGACGCGCCCTGCGTCAAGGCCTGCCCGGTGAAGCCCGAAAAGGCGATCTTCAAGACCCCCGAAGGCATCACGCTGACCAACCCCGACCTGTGCATCGGCTGCCGCCAGTGCCAGGAAGCCTGCCCCTACAGCCACGACGACCTCGACGCGAAGAGCCTGAACGGCGAGACCTACAGCGTCATCAGCTACAACGAAGCCGACAAGTCCACTCAGCCCTACTGGTCGGACGAGAAGGCGGCGATCCCGGGCTGCACCTCGTCGGGCGCCGACGTGGCGCGCGCGGCCGGCGTGGCGGTGCCCGCGTTCAACAACTACGCCTCGGGCGACGCGAAGCCGATGCGCAAGGGCGACGTGATCGAGAAGTGCACCTTCTGCCACCACCGCACCCTCAACGGGCAGCTGCCGGCCTGCGTGGAGGTGTGCCCGTCGCAGGCGCGAATCTTCGGCGACCAGGAAGACCCGAAGAGCCAGATCGCGCAGATTCTGGCCAAGGAAAAGTCGTTCCGGCTGCTGGAGGACAAGGGCACCAGGCCCAACGTGCACTACGTAGGCCAGTACGGCGTGCGCGCCTGAAGCCGCGCAGTCCGATACTCCGGGGCCGGTTCAGCCGGCCCCTGTTCGTTTGAGGAGAACCGATGTCTGAACTCGAGGCCGAGCGCGCCACCGCCACAGAAGACTTGTGCCGTTTTCTCGCCGCTTGTTACTACGAACCCACGGAGGCATTTGCACAGGAGAGGCTCTTCGCCTCCATGCTCGCGGCGGCACAGACGCTGCACCCGGATCTGGCCGCGCGCGCCCGTGGCTTGGAAGCCGCCTTTGCAGGCCAAGAGCTGGAGACGCTGTTGGTCGACTACACGCGCTTGTTCCTCGGCCCCGTGAACCCCCTGGCGCAGCCCTATGCGTCGTTCTGGCGGGCTGGTGAGAAGGCGCTGATGCAAGAGTCCACGATGGCCGTATTGGCCTTGTATGCCGAAGGCGACTTCGAGATGGACGAGGACTTCCGCGATCTGCCGGACCATGTGGCGGTCGAACTGGAGTTTCTCTACCTGCTCAATTTCCGCATCCACCGGCTCGCCGCGGGCACCGACGGCGCGGCTGACCTGCCGCGCCTGCACGCGCTGCGTCAACGCTTCCTGGACGAACATCTCGCCGCCTGGATCGGGCCCTTCGCGCAGGCGGTTCAAGCGGGTGCCGAGTGCGCGTTCTACCGCGAGGTGGCGGCGCTCACGGAGATGTTTGTGCGCATGCAGCGCGCACAATGACCTTTGCGCCTTTGAATGCGCTTGAGTCACATGAGCCTGCCCGGCCTGATTTTCTCTTTCGTCCTGCTGAGCGCGTGCGCACTGGCGCGCGGCGCCGACCTGGTCTTGGTCGTATCCATCGACGCCTTGCATCCGGCCGCGCTGAGCGAGCGCAGCAGCCCGACGCTGCGGGCACTGATGCGCGCCGGCCGGTTCACGCTGGAGGGCCGAAGCGTCGATCCACCACAGACGCTGATCGCGCACACGGCGATGCTTACCGGGCTGCCTCCGGAGCGCAGCGGCAAGCGTGACAACGGATGGAAGCCCGGTGCGGCCACGGTGGACAAGCCCACGCTGTTCGACGACGCCAAGCAGGCGGGCTTGCGCACCGCGTTCTACTATTCCAAGACGAAGCTGGGCTATCTGGTGAGTGCCGCCGTGGACGAGCATGGCCTGGAGCCGATCGACGGCATCGAGCTCGTCAGGGCCTTTCTCGGCGCCACGGGAAAGCGCTTGGCTTTCCTGCATGTGAGCGGTCTCGAGTGGGCTGGCAGCGATTCGGGATGGCTCTCGCCGGAGTACCTCGACGAGCTGAAATCCATCGACGCCGCACTCGCACCTCTGCTGGACGAAGTGCGGCGCCACCCCAGTTACGCCATCGTCGTCACGAGCGACCACGCCGGTCACGGCAAGTCGCATGGCACGCAGCATCCCGACGACTACAAGCTGCCACTGATCATGGACGGGAGCGCCCCAGTGCTACCGTCCTTGCCCAAGGGGGCCTGGCCTGTGACCGAATTGCGCGCGCTGGTGCAGGAACTGTCCCAGTGAAAGCGCCGTTGCCGCCCTGCACTTCGAGGACCATGGCCCGCCAACGCGCCGGTGGCGCCGGGCTTTCACTTACTTGAACAGGCCCTTGAGCTTGCCCTTGAGACGCTCCTCGGGTGTGCCCGCCGCGGAGGCGGCCA
>DYOR01000087.1 GCA_020720385.1 Rubrivivax sp. | reverse complement strand
GAGCCCCGCGTGCCGGTTGGCCCACACGCCGAACGGCAAGCCGAAACCCTGCTTCTTCTTGGCGAGGATCTCGTCGGGCAGGAAACCGCGCAGTGCCTCCTTGAAGAACCAGCGCAGCTTCAGGCCTTTGAGCTTGTACTCGGTGGGCAGGCGCAGCGAGAAATCGACCAGCCCTGGGTCCAGGAACGGAAACCCTACCGCCACGCCGGCCAGTTGCGTGGTGCCGCAGACTTTGGGCAGGTCGGCCTCGGCCAGGGTGTAGCGCCAGTCGTAGGCGAGCATGCGGTTGAGCGCGCTGGCGCCCTGCACCTGTTGCCATACGGCCTGCTGCTGGCGCAACGGCTCGGCCAGGTCCACGCGGGCCAGGAAGTCGGGTGTGAGTACCTTGTCCACGCCCAGATGCAGCAGCAGGTTGGTCATCTGCATGCGCTCAGGCAACGGCACCTTGGCCTGTTCGACATAGCTGCGGCCCTTGCGCGCCAGCGGCAGCGCGCCCAGCGGCGTGCGCTCGAGCAGCGGCTCGAGCAAACCCCTGCGCAGCGCGGCAGGCACGGCGTCGTACCAGCCGAAGATGCGCTGTTTGGCGTAGCGCGAGTTGCCGCCGAAGAGTTCGTCGCCGCCGTCACCGGCGAGCAGCTTGGTGACGCCATCGTTGCGCGCCATCTGGGCGCAGTAGAACGCGGGCAGCGCCGATGAGTTGCCGAAGGGCTGGTCGTAGTGCGCGGCCACGGCGGGGATGCTGCGCACCAGGTCGTCCGGGGTGACGTAGTACTCGTGGTGCTCGGTGCCGAAGCGCTGGGCGGCGATGCGCGCGAACTGCATCTCGTCGTAGCCCTCGGCTTCGAAACCGATGGAGTAGGTGGCCGCTGGTCGGCCGGTCACCTCGCCGATCATCCCGGCCACGGTGGAGCTGTCCGTGCCGCCGCTGAGGAAGCACGCCGGCTTGCTGCCGTCGAGCTGCGCGGCCACCGCGTCGCGCACGCATTGGCGGAACTCCGCCGCCAGGGGCTCGAAGGCTGGGCGGCCTGGCTCGGTGAACTGCGGCACCCAGTAGGGCGCGACGCTGAGCTTGCCGTCTTCGAACCGCGCGCAGTGCGCCGGCGGCAGGCGGTACACGCCCTGGAAGATGGTTCGCGGCGAGGGGATGACGTGAAAGTACAGGTAGTCGAAGATGGCCTGTGGGTCGATCTCGGCGCGCGGCGCCAGGGCCGCGAGCTCGTCGGCGCGCGCGGCGTAGTGCAGCCGCCCTTCGATGACGCGATAGCACAGGCTGAACACCGCGAACCGGTCCACGGCGAGGAAGCCGCAGTCTGCCGCGTCGGTCAGGCCGACCGCGAAGTCGCCCTGGGCACCGGCGGCCGCCTGTGCCGCGCCCTGCGCCAGCGCAGCCTGCCAGGCGGCAGCGTCACCTTGTTCGCGGGCCAGGCTGGCGAGCCTTGTGTCGGTGAAGCGGGGTTTGCCCAGCGTCAGTGCCGGCGAGGCGAGTGGCAGCATCAGTGGCTCGCCATGCGCTGCAGCGCGCCCGGGTGGCGCGGAGGCCCGGCGAGTCGGGCGGTGCCACGCGGGTGGGCATATTCCTTCGTCGGTTGCAGTGGCAGCCCCTCGAATTCGCCCGGCTCTTCAGTCGGGCCCGGCACGCGGGTGCCGGGCACCGGGCGGTAGTCGTCGTCCGAGGGCTGGGCGAAGGCCTCCCAGCCGACGTGGAAGTTGCCGCGGTACTCGCCCGGTGCGGCCGTGTCGAGCCGGCCGTCGTTGCCCACCAGCAGGTTGTTGACGGCCTTGACGAATACGTCACCGGGCACCACGCGCAGGAAGACGCCGCCCTCGGGCCGCTTGTCGACCAGCGTGTTGTGCACCAGCACCAGGGCATTGGCCGGCCAGCGGTAGCCTTCGGCAGCGTATGAAATCATGATCGGATTCTCGGTCAGTGCGCTTTGCTGGATGACATTGCCCACCACCGCCGCCACGCCGCCGTTCGGGAACTCCAGCTCGTAACTGGCGCGGCCTTCGGGCCCATCGGTGAGGCGGTTGTAGAAGATGTGGTTCACCGCCGCGCGGCTTTTCAGCAGGTGGCCGACGGTGGCATGGTGGAAGTGGCTGCCCTGCACCGAAAGCCTGGCGATGCTACCGGCGTAGAGCTGGTGGTTGTGGCCGTCGGGGCGCTGGTTGTGCGCGAATTCACTGTTTTCGACCGTCAGCTCGGCTTGGGGGTCGTTGCCGGTGAGCAGGCCCATTTCGTTGTCGACGAAGCGGCAGTCGCGCACGGTGAGCTGCCCCGCTTCGAAGCGGATGCCGGCGCCGTTGCGCGAGGGCACGCGCGTGCCTTCGAAGTCGAAACCCTCGACGCGGATGCGCCCACCGCGCACCACCCAGATCGCCTTGCCCTCGGCCGAGGCCCCGTCGGCCCGCAGGCGCACGCGGCCGCCGGCGGCGCGGATCGTCAGCCGGTCCTGCTGCCACACGGCCACGTCGCGCCGGTACTCGCCGGCGTCGACCTCGATGGTGTCGCCATCGCGGGCCCGCCGGGCGGCTTCGGCAAGGGTCTTGATCGCGCGCCCGGGGCCGACGCGAAGGATGGCGGGCGGGCCTTTGCCCACCGCCGTGGAAGAGGGTGGCGCCGTGGCGCTCCAGGTCGGCCACAGCCATGCCAGGGCCGCGATGGCGAGCAGGGCAGGCCAGCGCGCTGCGGCGGCGGATCGGTTCGGGTTTTCGACAAGCCCCCGGTTCGCGGGGGGAGCGGCGCGCATGACGACCTCTCGTCGTTGTTCCTTCGGCGGTCTGAGCTTAGACTCGATCGTCGATCAAGTATGGAGCGTGCTCATATGAAAACCGCTTGGCAAGCCGCATTGTTCGCGCTCGGTCTGTGCCTGGGTGCCCAGGTTTCCGCCCAGAGCTGCCCGGCAGGAACGATTCGCGTGACTGCGGTCGGAGCCACGCTGAGCAACAAGACCGTTTGTGCGGTACGCCTGCCCGACAAGTGGCAGGAGTTTCACGCCGCATCAGGCACGCTCATCGACTACAAAAAGGGCCTGGCCGACCCCATCGACCCGACCAAGACGGTCGGCAACTGGACTTTCATCGACGGCGCCAGCGGGACGGTGACCTACAACTACAGCGGCGGCAGCAGCTACACCTTCGCCGTGTGCAGGCCCCAAGACGGGTTCGGCTCCTACAACTTCGTTTCGCTGACGGCAGGCACCATCAATAACGTCACGTTGAAAGACGGCCAGGTTCCCTGCTGAAGCCTGCGCGCTAGGGGCTGGCCGCTGCGGCCGTTCTCATTTCCACCCTCGGAATTTCCGCGCCCATGTTGAGCCGGCGCGGTCTGACGCTGACCTGGCTCGCGTACCTGGTATTCGTCGCCTACGGCAGCCTGGTTCCGCTCGATTTCAGGCCCTTGCCGATCGACGAGGCGGTGCGGCAGTTCCAGCAACTTCCGTGGCTGGCCATCGGTGTCCAGGGGCGCGCCGACTGGGTCGCCAACGGCGTGCTTTACGCGCCGCTGGCCTTTCTCACCGCCCGGGTGGCATTCGGCCTCGGCCTGGCCCAGGCGCTGGCCTGCACGTTGGCCCTGGCGCTGTGCGCGGCGCTGGCCGTGGGCGTGGAATTCGCGCAGCTGTTCTTTCCGCCGCGCACGGTGTCGCGCAACGACCTCCTGGCCGAGTGGATAGGCAGCCTCGTGGGCGTGGGGTTCGCGCCTTTCGCGGCGAACTGGCTGAAGCGACTCGCCGGGGCCTGGCCGCGAGGCGGCGGACGCTTCCGGCCGCACCTGCTCGGGCTGCACCTGCTCGAGCTTTACGCCATGGGCTACCTCGCCCTCAGCTTCTTCCCCTACGACCTCTTGCTCTCGGCCGCCGAGGTGCAGCTCAAGTGGCAGTCCACGGGCTGGGGCGGGTGGCTCGCGCCGTCTGAGCGTGGGGCTTTTCTCGTCGGATTGCAGCTGGTGGTGGAGCTGGCGCTGTCGGTGCCCATAGGCGCGTTGCTGGCCCGTCGCCACCCCGGCGGACGCATCGATCTGCTGGCCGCCGCGCTGGCCGGCGCGATGCTGGGTTTGTTCATCGAGTGCGGCCAGTTCTTCGTCGCCTCGGGCATCAGCCAGGGGGCTTCGGTGCTGACGCGGGTGCTGGGCGTCGCGGCCGGTGCCTGGCTCGTGCCCCATGTGCGCCGGGCCGGCGTGGCCGGCGTGCGCGGCCTGCTGCGGCGTGTGGCGCTGCCTCCTCTGTGGCTCGTTTACCTGCCCTTGCTGGGGGGCGTGAACGGGGTCTTCAAGCACGCCTGGCAGGGGCCGGCGGCAGCCGCCGCGGCCTGGGGCGAAGTTCGGCTGCTGCCGTTCTATTACCACTACTACACGACCGAGGCGGTGGCCTTGTCCAGCCTGGGCAGCGTGGCCCTGATGTACCTGCCAGCGGCCGTGCTCGGCTGGGCCGGCGCTTGGCCGACGCGGGCCACGCTGGCGGGCGTGGCCCTGCTCGCGGCGGTGTTCGAAGCCGGCAAGCTGTTCCTCGCCGGCCTGCACCCGGACCCCACCAACGTCCTCATCGCGGTGGGGGCGGCGGCGGTGGCGCTCGAGCTGTTGGCGCTGCTGGACCGCGCCGCGACCGCCAGCGCAAGACACGCGAGCGCCGTACTGGAGCCCGGCCCCGTGCCTGCCCCCGTGGGGGCTCCCGTGCCAGCTCCCTTGGCGGCCCCCCTTGCCGCGGCCACGCGGCGAAGCGGATCGGCCTGGCTGCTGGCCTTGCCCGTGGTCGCCGCGTGGACGCTGGCGTTCCCGGTCTTCCCGTGGGCCTTGCTGGCCCTGCTCTCGGCTTGCGTGGCGCTGGTCTGGCGCTGGCCGTTGCTGGCCCTGGCGCTGCTGCCGGCGGCGCTGCCCGTGCTGGACCTGGCGCCCTGGAGTGGCCGCTTCTATTGGGACGAGTTCGACCTGCTCTCGGCCGCCTGCCTGGCCGTGGCCCTGCACCGCACCCGAGGCGCGGGCCTGCCCAGGGTGCGGCGCCCGCTGACGCTGACGCTGGCGTTTGCGCTGCTCGCGCTCAGCCTCCTGGCCAGCACGGTGCGCGCGTTGTGGCCGTGGCCGGCGCTCGACGACAACAGTTTCAGCAGCTACTACAGCGCCTTCAACGCGTTGCGCATCGTCAAGGGTGCGGTCTGGGCGTGGCTGTTCGTGCTGCTGTGGCGGCGGCTCGGGAGCCACGGGGCGGCGCGCTCGCGCATGTTCACGATGGGCATGGTCGTCGGCCTGGCGCTGACAGTGCTGGCCGTGCTCTGGGAGCGCGCCGCCTTCGTCGGCCTGTGGGACTTCGCTGCCGATCACCGCGTCACGGGCCTGTTCTCGGCCATGCACAAGGGCGGCGCGTTCATCGAGTGCTGGCTGGCTGTGGCCACGGCATTCGCGTTGGCCTGGGCGCTCCGGGCCCGGCTGTGGCCCGCGCGGGCCACAGCGGCCTTGCTGCTGGCCGGGGCCGGCTACGCCATGATGGTGACCTACTCGCGCAACGGCTATGCGGCACTGGGCGTGGTGGTCGTGGTCGCGCTGATCGCGGCGCTGGTGCCGGCGTGGCGCTCCCGAGCCTGGCGCCAAGCCGTGTGGGGGGCAGCCGTCCTGGCACTCGTGGCTGCCGTGGCCGTGCCCATCGCCCTGGCGCCCTACGCGAGTTCCCGGCTCGCGCAGGTGGGCCAGGACCTGGCCGCGCGGCAGGCCCATTGGCAGGACGGGCTGCAGCTGCGCGACGACTCCGTGCTCACCGCGGTCTTCGGCATGGGTCTGGGCCGTTTCCCGGAGATGCACTACTGGCGCAGCCAGGAGCCTGCGCGCGCGGCGACGTACCGGCTGGGCCGCGACGGCGAGCGGCCGTTTCTGAGCCTGGGCGCGGGCGCCAAGCTGTATGTGGAGCAGATCGTGGCGCGGCCGGCCCCCGGGCCGTTGACGCTGAGCATGAGCCTGCGCGCCAGCCCGGGCCCGGCGGCGCTGTCTGTCGCACTGTGCGAGAAATGGATCCTCACCTCGCTGCGCTGTGCCTCGGCGACGGCCAGTGCACCGACCCAACCCCATCCGGCGAAGACCTCTTGGCAGCGCGTGGAGGTGCTGCTGGACGCCACGACGCTGCTCGAGGGCGGCGCCCCCGGTCGGCCACCGCTGACGCTGGCGCTGCTCACGCCCGGCAGCGGCGCCGTCGACGTCACCGACCTGCAGCTGATCTCGGCTGCGGGCGTTGAGCTGCTGGCCAACGGCAACTTCGCGCAGGGCATGGACCGCTGGTTCTTCGCCACCGACGTGGACCCGCCCTGGCAGCTGGACAGCCTGCCGCTGACGGTGCTCTTCGACCAGGGCTGGCTGGGCGTGCTGGCGTGGTCGGTGGTGGGGCTGGGTGCCCTGGGCGCCGGGCTGAGACTGGCGGCGCAGGGCCGGCCGCAAGTGCCGGCGGCGCTCGCGGCCGTGTGCGGGTTCCTGGTATCGGGGTCGCTCAACACGCTGATCGACGCCCCCCGCTTCCTCGGGCTGCTTCTGGTGCTGCTGTGGCTGGCGGCGGCGCCGGATCACCCTGACGCACCCGCTTAGAATTGCCGGTTGGCCCGGCGACGTCGGGCGCTGCCGAGGACCGCACAAAGTGTTCATCTCCCAAGCCTTCGCCCAGACCGCCCCCGCTGCTGCCGCGGGAGGTGATTCGATGTTCGGCTCGCTCGGCCAGTTGCTGCCGCTGGTGCTGATGTTCGTGGTGCTGTACTTCATCATGATCCGGCCGCAGATGAAGAAGCAGAAGGAGCACAAGGCGATGATCGAGGCCATCGCCAAGGGCGACGAGGTGGTCATCGCCGGCGGCCTGCTCGGCCGCGTGGCGAAGATGGGCGACAGCTATCTCCACGTGGAGGTGGCCAACGGCGTGGAGCTGCAGGTGCAGCGCGGCGCCGTGGTGCAGGTCCTGCCCAAGGGCACGTTCAAGTAATCGGCTGCGCGCTGCGCCGCCGCGGCGGCGGCGCCTGGGCGCTCGCCAAGGAATCCCGCATGAACCGCTACCCCTTGTGGAAGTACGTCCTGCTCGCCGTCGCGCTGGTGGTGGGCCTGCTCTACACGCTACCGAACTTCTACGGCGAGGCGCCGGCCGTGCAGGTCTCGGGCGGCAAGTCCACGGTGCGCGTGGACGCCTCGCTCATCGAGCGCGTGCAGCAGGTGCTTGCCGACGCCGGGATCAAGCCCGACTTCGTGCAGTTCGACGGCAACTCGGTGCGCGCCCGCCTGGCCGACACCGACACGCAGATCAAGGCCAAGGACGCCATCGCCAAGGCCCTCAACCCCGACCCGGCGGACCCGCGCTACATCGTCGCGCTGAACCTGGTCTCGCGCACGCCGGCGTGGATGGCGCGGCTGCATGCGCTGCCCATGTTCCTCGGGCTGGACCTGCGCGGCGGGGTGCACTTCCTCATGGAAGTGGACATGCGCGGTGCGCTCAAGCAGTCGGTGGATACCTACGGCAGCGACGCGCGCTCGGCGCTGCGCGACAAGCGCCTGCGCTTCTCCGGCCTCACGCGCGACCCCAACGGCCTGACGGTGACCCTGCCCGACGCCGAAACCGCCAAGCTCGCGCGCGACATGCTCTCCGACCGTCTGCCCACGATGCAGTGGACGGAAGAACCCGCCGACGGCAGCGTGCGCCTGCTCGGGCGTCTCTCGACCAAGGCCATCGCCGAGATCCAGACCCAGGCCATCAAGCAGAACATCGAGACGCTGCACAAGCGCGTCAACGAGCTCGGCGTGGCCGAGCCGGTGATCCAGCAGCAGGGCGCCAACCGCGTCGTCGTGCAGCTCCCCGGCGTGCAGGACACGGCACGCGCCAAGGGCATCATCGGGCGCACGGCGACGCTGCAGTTCCGCCTCGTCGAGCCCGACACCGCCACCGCCGCCGAGGTGGTGCCCACGCGCCAGGGCGGCAACGTGGGCCTCAAGCGCGACGTCATCGCCACCGGCGAGCAGCTCAAGCAGGCCGCCGCGACCATCGACAACGACCAGCGCCCGGCCGTCTCGGTGCGCCTGGACGACGTGGCCGGCCGCTCGATGCGCGCGGTGACGCGCGAGAACCTGGGCAAGCCCATGGCCATCGTGCTCTACGAGAAGGGCAAGGGCGAGGCCCTCTCGGTGGCCACCATCCAGGGCGAGTTCGGCAACGACTTCCAGATCACCGGCAACTTCACGCCGCAGGAAACGGCCGACCTGGCGCTGCTCACGCGCGCCGGCGCACTGGCCGCGCCGATGGAGATCATCGAGGAGCGCACCATCGGCCCGAGCCTGGGCGCGGAGAACATCGCCAAGGGCTTCGAGAGCGTGATGTACGGATTCGCCGCCATCACCCTGTTCATGTGCCTGTACTACCGGCTCTTCGGGGTGTTCTCGTCGGTGGCGCTGGCCTTCAACCTGCTGTGCCTGGTGGCGGTGCTGTCGATGCTGCAGGCCACGCTCACGCTGCCCGGCATCGCCGCCATCGCGCTGACGCTGGGCATGGCCATCGACTCCAACGTGCTCATCAACGAACGCGTGCGCGAAGAGCTGCGCGGCGGGGCCTCGCCGCAGGTGGCGATCCACACCGGCTACGAGCGCGCCTGGGGCACGATCCTGGACTCCAACGTCACCACGCTCATCGCCGGGGTCTCGCTGCTGGCCTTCGGCTCGGGCCCGGTGCGCGGGTTCGCCGTGGTCCACGTGCTGGGCATCCTGACCTCGATGTTCTCTTCCGTGGTCTTCTCGCGCGGGCTGGTGAACCTCTGGTACGGGCGGCAGAAGCGGCTCAAGGGCGTGTCCATCGGCCAGGTGTGGCGGCCCGACGGCGCCACGCCGGTGATCGAGACCCCAGAGGCCTGAAGCGGAGCACAGCATGGAATTCTTCCGCATCCGAAAAGACATCCCGTTCATGCGCCACGCGCTGGTGCTCAACGTGGTGTCGTTGATCACCTTCTTGCTCGCCGTGTTCTTCCTCACCACGCGCGGCCTGCACCTGTCGATCGAGTTCACCGGCGGCACGCTGCTCGAGGTGGCGTACAGCCAGTCGGCGGACATCAACCGTGCACGCACGGCGGTCGAGCGCCTGGGTTTCGGCGACGTGCAGGTGCAGACTTTCGGCACCTCGCGCGACGTGCTCATCCGCCTGCCGCTGCGCGGCGACGTCAAGCAGACGGAGATCGCCGACCGCGTCTTCGGCGCGCTGTGCAAGGCGCAGGACGGCAGCGTCGGCACCAGGCAGTACCTCACGCCGCAGGGCGAGCAGGTGAGCCGGCCGTCGTGCACGGTGGCCGGTGGCAGCGAGCCCCTGCTGCTCAAGCGCACCGAGGCGGTGGGCGCTTCGGTGGGCGCCGAGCTCTACCAGAACGGCGCCCTGGCCCTGGCGGTCACCGTGCTCGGCATCATGGCCTACCTGGCGCTGCGTTTCGAGTGGAAGTTCGCGCTCGCCGGGATCATCGCCAACCTGCACGACGTGGTCATCATCCTGGGCTTCTTCGCCTTCTTCCAGTGGGAGTTCTCGCTCGCCGTGCTGGCGGCGATCCTGGCCGTGCTGGGCTACTCGGTGAACGAATCGGTGGTCATCTTCGACCGCGTGCGCGAGACCTTCCGCAAGTTCCGCAAACTCAACACGCACCAGGTCATCGACCACGCCATCACCAGCACCACCAGCCGCACCATCATCACCCACGGCTCGACGCAGATGATGGTGCTGTCGATGCTCATGTTCGGCGGCCCCACGCTGCACTACTTCGCGGTGGCGCTGACCATCGGCATCCTCTTCGGCATCTATTCGTCGATCTTCGTCGCCGCGGGCATCGCCATGTGGCTGGGTGTCAAGCGCGAGGACCTCGTCAAGGTAGGGGGAGGGGGAAAGGACATCGACCCCAACGATCCCAACGCCGGAGCGGTGGTGTAGAGTGACTGGCTACCCCACCCCCCCGTAGTCGCCGCAGTTGACATGGCCCACAGCGCCTCGCCCGACTCCCTTGCTGGCCAGGCGCGCAGGCTCTACACCGAAGAGCTGGTCAAAGGTCTGGTGGCCCTGGTGCAGGCGGCCATCGATGGTGCCCGCACGCTGCTCGACAAGCCCTCCGAGCACGGCGCCTTCCAGCGTCGCCGCGATCTCGTCCAGGGCCTCATGACCGGGGCCCAGGCCTGGCACCGCAGCATCGTCAGCGGGTTGCGCCACGCGCTGCTGCACGGCATCTCGGCCACCCGCCCGGGGGACCTGCCGCCGCCGGGGCGCGCACGCGAAGCCATGACGCTGGTGCCCGACGACACCATCGAGCTCGAGATCGTCACCTCGCGCCTGGCGCTGGCGATCATGGACCGCGCCTCCTGGGAGTTTGCCGACCTGCGCTCGCGCGTCGCGCACCTGGAGGGGCGCGCCGAACTCGAGCCGCACGACATGCTGCGCGCCCACGTGCTCGCGCGCGTGGTCTTCGACGCCTGGCGCGATGCGGGCCTGACGCTGGCCGGCTGGCGCGAGATCCAGCCCATCCTGCACGACGAGTTCGCCCTGCTCGTGGAAGAGGCCTACCACGAGACCAACCGCTGGCTGGTGGAGCACAAGGTGCTGCCCGAGGTGGACCTGCGGCCCTTCATTCGCCGTTCGCGCACCCACCCCCGGGCCCAGCTCGGCTGGCAGGTGGGCACGGGTTTCGCGGGCGGGCGCGACGAAGGCTTCTCGGGCGGCATGGGCGGCATGGGCGACGGAAGCGAGCACCATGCCACGGGCAGCTACGGCGCCCCGACCAGCGGCGCCTTCAGCGGCTGGGTGGGCGGTGGCGGCAGTGGTGGCGGCAGTGGTGGCGGCCGCGGCGGCGTGGGCGACGAGACGCGCATGATGACCCGCGCCGCGCCGCTGGCCCGCAGCCGCGAACACGCCGAAGCCGTGCTCGGGCGGCTCAACCGGCTGATCGGGCGGCACGTGCCGGAATTCGCCGTGTCCACGCGTCCGGGGGGGCTGGTGCGCGCACCCGTGGCCCTCTCGCCGGGCCTGGCGCGGGCCATCGACACCGCGCAGCTGGGCATCCGCCAGCGCCTCACGCCGACCACGCGGCACGGCGAGCCCTTGATCACCGCGCCGGTGATGCTCGAGGAGCTGCACCAGCGCAAGCAGATCCTGAAGAAGGCGGCGGCCAGCCCCGAGGAGCGCGCCACCATCGAGATCGTGGCGCTGCTCTTCCAGAGCATCCTCACCGAGGACCGCATCCCGCCCAGCGTGCGCGTGTGGTTCGCGCGGCTGCAGATGCCGGTGCTGCGCGTGGCGGTGTCGGAGCCCGACTTCTTCGCCACCATCGACCACCCGGCGCGCCGCCTGATCGACCGCATGGGCGCCTGCGTGATGGGTTTCGACAGCGGCGGCGGCAACGTCGGCGACGCGCTGGAGCGTGAAATCAAGCGCGTGGTGCAGGTGGTGGAGGCCTACCCCGACACCGGCCGGCGCGTCTTCCAGACCGTGCTCATCGAGTTCGAGAAGTTCCTCGAGCACTACTTCAGCACCGCCAACGAGGCCACCAAGCGCGGCGTCTCCCTGGCCCAGCAGGTGGAGCAGCGCGAGACGCTGGCCATCCAGTACACCATCGAGCTGCGCCGCATGCTCAACGAGGTGCCGGTGCAGGAAGGGGTGCGCCAGTTCCTCTTCCACGTCTGGGCCGACGTGCTCGCCACCACCGCCGTGCGCTTCAGCGCCCAGGGCGAGCGCACCAAGGTGATGAAGCGTGCCGCGGCGGACCTCATCTGGAGCGCCAGCGCCAAGGTCACGCGCGAGGAGCGCGCCGAGGTCATCCGCCGCCTGCCGCTGCTGCTGAAGTCGCTGCGCGAGGGCATGACCTCGGCGGGCATGGACGCCGACAAGCAGGACGAGCACATCCAGCAGCTCAACAACTCGCTCGCCGCGGCCTTCACCGCCAAGGCGGCGGTGATCCCCGACGACCGGTTGCGCGAACTCATGGAACGGCTCGAGACGCTCGAGGAGCTGCTGCCCGAAGCGGCCGACGTCGACATCGACGAGTCGATGGTGCTCGACCTCTCCGGCCACCAGAGCGCCGAGCTCGAAGTGGTGCTCGACGGCGGCTCCATGCCCACGCCGGCGATGCTCGCCTGGGCGCGCGAGCTGCAGGTGGGCAGCTGGTACATGCTCGACCGCGGTGGGCGCAGCGAGGCCGTGCAACTCGCCTGGCATGGCCTGCGCAAGCAGCTCTCGCTCTTCGTCACGGCGCATGGGCGCTGCGTGCTCTTCCAGCAGCACCGCCTGGCGTCCTACCTGCAGGCCGGGCTGCTGCTGCCGGCGCAGGACGAAGCCCTCACCGTGCGCGCCACGCGCAGCGCGCTGGCCAAGCTCGATGTCGACGCCTCGCGCCTCTTGAGCTGAGGCTCAGTGGATGAGCCGGTCGCCCGCATCGACGAAGAGCTCGTCGAGGATCAGCGCATCGGGCTCTTCGCCCAGGCTCCAGAAGACCATGAGCACGATGACCTTCAGGTCTTCCAGGTCCATCGGCCCGTTGCCCACGGCCATGGCGCGGTCGATGACCATCTCGCGCATGGGCGCGGGGAGCACGCCGGCGCTGTCGAGGAAGGTGATGAAGCCGATGCAGGCCTCTCCCAGGGCGTCGTGCTCGTCGTCCGTGTACACGCGCATGCTGCCGGGCACGGGGGTGGCGGTGCAGGCCGGTGCGGTGCTCGCCAGGCCGTCGAGCCAGCGCAGGGCATCCTGGATTTCCTCGGGCTCGAAGCCCACCGCCGAGAGCTTGCGCGAGAGCTGCTTGGGCTCCGGGCAGGCGTCGGGCCGCCAGTAATTCTCGTAGAGATAGACCAGTACTTCGAACATCGGGTCACTATACCCGAGCGTGTCGCGGCCGAGCGCCGAAGCCCGACAGCGGCGCGCCAGGGCCACCGCCGGCATGAAGTCAGCGTGCGCACACTGTCAACGAATTTCAGGTGCTGCGACGTTGTTGGTACAGCCCGCCGGGCAGGCGCGCGACCAGGCCGTCGAGCTCGAGCTGCAGCAGCCGGGCGGTGAGCGCGGAGGCCGGCGAGCCGGTGCGCGCCATCAGCGCGTCCAGCGTCACCGGGTCGTGGCCCAGGGCTTCGAGCAGCGGGTCGGCGTGCTCGCTCGACGCGGGCGGGGCGGCGGGTGGTGTGAGCCGCATGCCCTGCAACTCCTCGAGCACGTCCTGCGCCGACTCGACCAGCTTGGCCCCCTGGCGGATCAAGGCGTGGCAGCCGCGGGACTGCGGTGCGTGGATCGAGCCCGGGACGGCGAAGACCTCGCGGCCGGCCTCGCTCGCCAGGCGGGCGGTGATGAGCGAGCCCGAGCGCAGCGCCGCTTCCACCACCAGCGTGCCCTGGGTGAGCCCGGCGATGATGCGGTTGCGCCGCGGGAAGTTCTCGGCGATGGCCGGGGTGCCGGGTGCGTACTCGCTCACCAGGGCGCCGTGCGCGGCGATGCGTCGCGCCAGCTCGCGGTGGGCCGCCGGGTAGACGCGGTCCAGGCCGGTGCCCACCACCGCCACCGTCCCGGCCGCTGTGTCCAGCGCGCCTTCGTGGGCGGCGGCGTCGATGCCCAGGGCCAGGCCGGAGACGACGACCAGGCCCTGCGTGCCCAGGGCCACGGCAAAGGCGCGCGCGTTGTCCGCACCCTGCGCCGTGGGGTGGCGGCTGCCGACGATGGCAATGGCGGGCTGGTTCAGGCGCGAGGCGTCGCCCTGCACGTAGAGCAGCAGCGGCGGGTCGGCGTCGTGCAGCAGCGCGGCGGGCCACGCGGGGTCGTCCAACGTGAGGACGCGGTGGTCCGGCGCCGCGGCCAGCCACTGCCGCGCGGCGGCCAGGCGGGCGTCGTACTGGGCGGGCCGCCGCGTGAGTGCCGTGGCCACCGCCGCTCCGGCCAGTTCACGCAGCGTCGCCGGCGCGGCGGCGAAGACCGCTTCAGGCGAGCCGCAGGCGGCGAGCAGGCGACGCGCTCTTTCGCGCCCGACGCCCGGCGTTTCCAGCAGCCTGAACCAGGCCGCGAACTCGTCGTTGCCGAGCAAGGCGGCCGCCTCGGGCG
>DYOR01000086.1 GCA_020720385.1 Rubrivivax sp. | reverse complement strand
CCATCGGCCCGAAGACGCGCTTTCATGTTTCGAAGTCCCTGTGTCGGAGTACTAGAGCCGCGGCGGCAGCCCGCCGGCGTCCACCAGGTCGCGGTAGGCGTGCCAGCTGGCGTGGGCCAGCCAGGGCACGGCCACCACCAGGCCGAGCAGCAGCGGGGCCATGGCGAGGAGGGTGATGCCGATCAGGCACAGCGCCCAGCAGGCCAGGGTCACCGGGTTGGCGAGCACGGCGCGCCAGCTCACGAGCACGGCCGCACGCACGCCGATGTGGCGGTCCAGGAACAGGGGCAGGGCGACCACGCTGGAGGCGAACACGGGCGCGGCGAGCACGCCGCCCAGCGCCAGCCAGGCTTCGAAGAGCCACGACCGGTCATCGAGCATGACGATGCGGATGAAGTCCGCCGGCCGGTTCACCGGCGCGGCGGCAAAGCCGGTGATGAGCGAGGCCGAGGTCAGCACCCAGCCGGTGCCGGCCAGGGCCAGGAGCAGGCCGAAGCCGACGAGCCGCGCGTCGCGCGAGCGCCAGATCGCCAGCGAGCGCGCCAGGCCCACGCAGGAAGCCCCGCGTTCGAGGTCGCGGCTGACCACGTACAGCCCGGTGGCGACGACGGGGGCGACGAGCAGGAAGCCGCTGAACGCGCCGGCGAGCAGCCAGAAGTGGCCGCGCGCCAGCCACCACAGCAGCGTGCCGAAGGCCGCCGCCGCCGCGCCGTGCAGCAGGCCCGGCAGCGGGCAGCGCATGAGGTCCGTCCAGCCGCGCACCAGCCACGACACCAGCTGCGTCGGGGCGAGGCTGCGCACGCTGGGTGGCCGCGGGTCCGGGTGGTCGATGGGGCGGTGGGGCACGGGTGGGCCGTACGGGGTGCGCGGGCGACGAATCTAACAGCCCACGAGCGCCAGCGCGTCGCGTGCCGCCACAAGCCCTTCGTCGGTGGGCACCACCCACACCTCCACCGCGCTGTCGGCGGCGTGCAGCGCTGCGACGGCGTCCCCGCGCGCGGCGTGGTTGGCGCGCGCGTCCAGGCGCACACCCAGGTAGGCCAGCGCCGCGCACACGTCGGCACGCAGCTGCGCGTCGTGCTCGCCGATGCCGGCGGTGAAGCCGATGGCGTCGACGCCGCCCAGGCAGGCCACCAGGGCGCCGCACTCGCGCAGCACGCGGTGGGTGAACAGGGCGATGGCGCGCGCCGCGCCGGGCTCGTCGCTGGCGCGCAGGCTGCGCATGTCCGCCGAGAGGCCCGACACGCCGAGCAGCCCGCAGCGCCGGTAGAGCAGGTCCTCGATGGCGGCCGCGTCCATGCCCTGGCGCAGCAAGTGCAGCAGCACGCCGGCGTCGATGGCGCCGCAGCGCGTGCCCATCATCAGGCCGTCGAGCGCCGAGAAGCCCATCGTCGTGGCCACGCTGCGGCCTTCGCGCACGGCGCACAGGCTCGCCCCGTTGCCCAGGTGGGCGAGCAGCAGGCGGCCGCGTGCGCGCGCGCTGCGCCGTGCCAGCTCGCCGCTCACGTACTGGTAGGACAGGCCGTGGAAGCCGTAGCGCCGCACGCCCTGGCGGAACCACGCCTCGGGCAGGGCGAAGCGCTGTTCCACCTCGGGCGCGCCGACGTGGAAGGCGGTGTCGAAGCAGGCCACCTGCGGCACCCCGGGGCCGGCGCGCAGGAAGGCGCGCACGCCGGCCAGGTTGTGCGGCTGGTGCAGCGGCGCCAGGGGGTTGAGCGTCTCCAGGAAGTCGAGCACCTCGTCGTCGATGAGCACCGGGCCGGTGAAGCGCGTGCCGCCATGCACCACGCGGTGCGCCACCGCCAGCGCCGTGGCACCGCCCTCGTCGGCCAGGGCGGCGATGACGGCACGCAGCGCCGCCTCGAAGGGCGATTCACCGGGCTGCAGCGACAAGGCCGCACGGCGCTTCTCGCCGCCTGCCCGCCGCATCTCGATGACCGGCGCGCCGCCGGGCTCCAGCCCCTCGGCCTGGCCGGACCAGCCGGCCGCGTCGATGCGGCCGCGCTGCACCGCATAGGCGGCGAACTTGAGCGACGAGGACCCGGCATTCACGCTGAGCACGGCCCGGGGCCGCGCGCTCTCGGGTGCGGCACTCAAATCGGCTTCACCTTGTAGCTGTGGGCGAGCAGCACGGCCAGCGCCGCCGAGGCCAGGCGCGAGGTGGCGCCGTCGGCGCGGCTGGTCAGGGCGATGGGCACGCGCGCGCCGAGCACCACGCCGCTGCCCATGGCGCCGGCCAGGTACTCGAGCTGCTTGGCGAGGATGTTGCCCGAGACGATGTCGGGCACGACGAGCACGTCGGGGTCGCCCGCCACCGGGGACTCGATGCCCTTGATCGCCGCGGCGTGCGCCGAAATGGCGTTGTCGAAGGCCAGCGGCCCGTCGACGATGCCACCGCTGATCTGGCCACGATCGGCCATCTTGCACAGGGCGGCGGCATCGAGCGTGGCGACCATCTTCGAGTTCACGCTCTCCACCGCGGCCAGCACCGCCACCTTGGGCTGTTCGCGGCCGAGCACGCGCGCCAGGTCGATGGCGTTCTGCACGATGTCCATCTTCTCGTCGAGGCTCGGGCTGACGTTGATCGCCGCATCGGTGACGAGCAGGGGCTTGTGGTACATGGGCACGTCGAAGCGAAAGACGTGCGACAGGCGCCGCTTGGTGCGCAGCTCGGGGCGTGCGAGCACGGCCTTGATGAGCTCGTCGGTGTGCAGGCTGCCCTTCATCAGCGCCTGCACCTCGCCGGCGGCGGCCATCTCGGCGGCGCGCTGGGCGGCGGCGTGGCTGTGACGCACGTGTTCGATGTGCACGTTGCCGATGTCCAGCCCGGCTTCCTCGGCCACCGAGAGCAGCCGCTCGCGTGGCGCCACGATCACCGGGGTGAACAGGCCGTGCTCGGCGGCATCGAGCGCGCCGCGCAGCGAGCCGGCATCGCAGGGGTGGACGATGGCGCAGCGCAGCCGGTCATGCCGGGACGCCTGCAGCAACAGGCTTTGCACGCCGGCGCCGGCGTCGAACACGCTCATGCGCAGCCCGCGCGCGCGCTCCACGCGGTGCTTGCGCAGGGGCGCCTGGACGACGGCCTCGCCGGTCATCAGCTCGGTGCCGTTCTTGTGGCGCACGACGCAATCCAGCGTCACCTGCGTGGTGGCCGGGTCCTTGGCGGTGACGCGCACCGAGACCTCGAGGTGGTCTCCGGCGTGTGGCGCCTCGAGAAAGCGCATGCGCTGCGACACGTACACCGTGCCCGGGCCGGGAAACACCGTGCCCAGCAGCGTGGAGACGAGCGCGCCGCTCCAGATGCTTTGCGCGGTGCGTCCGGGCAGGCCCTCGGCACGCGCGTAGTCCTCGTCCAGGTGCGTGGGGTTGAAGTTGCCGGTGACGGCGGCGAAGCCGTTGATGTCGGCCTCGGTGATGACGCGGGTGATGGTCGCGCCCTCGCCGATGGCGAGTTCGTCGAAGGTGTGGTTCTGCAGCCAGTCCTGGGGTGATTCGGCGTTCATGGCGGGTGGGCTTGCCTGGGCGAGGGCCTCAGGTGCGCGGTGTCGATGGATCGATTGTGCAGGGTAAACCCGGTATGAAAGCGTGATGTGTCTCAAGGTCAAGCGCCGCCGCCGCCAGCGAGGCGGGCGCCGCGTCGGCCAGTTCGATCACCGGCGCCTGGTCGAAGTCCGCAAAGTGGCTGCGCATCGACCGCTCGTAGTTCGGGTCGTAGTGCAGGGTGAGCAGCTCTTCCACCACCGGCGCCAGCCTGCCGGCGCGCGCCTCGGCCTGCCAGCGCGCCACCAGCGCGGCGCCGCGCAGCTCGCGCAGCGAGTCCAGCCGGGCACAGAAGCTCTCGACATCGGTCACGAAGTGGGCGTAGTCGTGCAGCAGGAAGCTCACGCGCTGCGCCAGCGGCATGTGCACGCGCACGCAGGGCGCTGCGCGCAGCCGGGCCAGCAGGGCGTCGGGTACGCGCAGGCGGCCGATGGTGCGGCTCTCGCCCTCGACATACACCGGCCGCGCCGTGTCGAAGCCGCGCAGGGCGTGCCAGAGCTGCGTCTCGAAGGCCTTCTGCGAAGGCTGGGGCTGCCCGGGCAGGGGCCCCAGCACCGAGCCGCGGTGGCAGGCCAGCGCCTCCAGGTCGAGCACCTGCGCGCCTTGCTCGCGCAGCGCCAGCAGCAGCCGGCTCTTGGCCGAGCCGGTGCGGCCGCACAGGGGGCGCAGCTGCAGGGTGCCGGGCTGCGTCTGCAGCTCGGCGATGACGGCGCGGCGAAAGGCCTGGTAGCCGCCATCGAGCACGTGCACGGAAAAGCCGATCTGGTCGAGCACGCTGGCCAGGGCGCCGGAGCGCTGGCCGCCGCGCCAGCAATAGAGCAGCGGCCGCCAGCCGCGCTCGCGCGTGGCGACATGCGTCTCGACGTGGCGCGCGATGTTGCGTGCCACCAGCACCGCGCCGTGCTTGCGCGCGGCAAAGGGCGAGACCTGGGTGTACTCGGTGCCCACGAGCTGGCGCTCGGCGTCGTTGAGCGAAGGCCAGTTCTCGGCCCCGGGCAGGTGGTCCTCGGCGAACTCGCTCTCGCTGCGTGCGTCGACCAGGGTGTCGAACTCGCCCAGCCGGGGCAGGGCCTCGGTGGCGATGATGCGGCGCAGTCCCATGCGTGCCCTGCGCCTCAGTGGCGTCCGGCCGCCCGAAGCCACTGAGCGCCCCCTTGGGGGGCAGCGAGCCATGGCGAGCGTGGGGGCCGCATGTCAGGCCGGCGGCGCGAGTGCGTCGAGCAGCTCGGTCTCGATGCGCAGCTGCGCCTTGGGCTGCTGCAGCACGGCGCCGTCGACGAGGAAGGTGTCCTCGACGCGCTCGCCCAGGGTGGTGATCTTCGCCAGCTGCAGGTTCACGTGGTGGCGCGCGAGGACGCGCGCGATGGCGTAGAGCAGGCCGGTGCGGTCGCTCGCCGAGACCGTGAGCAGCCAGCGCTGCGCGCGCTCGTCGGGCGCGAGCGCGACGCGGGGCGTCACCGGGAAGGAGCGCACGCGGCGCGAGACGCGGCCGCTGCGCGGCTCGGGCAGCGGGCCGGCCGAGGCCAGGGCCTGCACCGCCTGCGTCTCCACCAGCGAGATCAGGTCGCGGTAGGCGGTGTCGGGCTCGCCCGCCACGGCCCCGGGCAGCTGCGAGGCCGTCACCTGGAAGGTGTCGAGGGCGAAGCCGGTGCGCGTGGTGTGGATCTTGGCATCCTGGATGCTGAAGCCGGCGCCGTCGAAGTAGCCGCAGATGCGTGCGAACAGGTCGGGCCGGTCGGGCGTGTAGACCAGCACCTGCAGGCCGTCGCCCACCGACGACAGGCGGGCGCGCACGATGGGCAGGGGGGTCTTCAGGTGGCGCCAGAGCATGCGCGCGTGCCAGGCGATGTCGGCGGCGTCGTGGCGCGCGAAGTAGCTCACCTCGAGCGTCTTCCACAAGGGCAGCTCGGTGCCGGGCAGGGCGGAGTGCAGGGCCAGGTTCTGGCGCGCCTCGAGCTTGCGCGCCTCGATCTCGGCGTCCAGGTTGGGCTGCTCGCCGCCCAGCGCGCGCAGCGTGAGGCGGTAGAGGTCCTCGAGCAGCTTGCCCTTCCAGGCGTTCCACACCTTGGGGCTGGTGCCGCGGATGTCCGCCACCGTGAGCAGGTACAGCCCGACCAGCGCGCGCGCGCTGCCCACCAGGCGCGCGAAGGCGGCGATGACCGCGGCATCGGCGAGGTCCTCCTTCTGCGCGATGCGGCTCATCGTCAGGTGGTGGCGCACGAGGAACTCGATGAGCTGCGCGTCCTCGCGCGCCACGCCGTGGTCGCGGCAGAAGCGGCGCACCTCGGTCGCGCCGAGCACGGAGTGGTCGCCGCCGCGGCCCTTGGCGATGTCGTGGAAGAGGGCGGCCACGTAGAGCAGCCAGGGCGGGTCCCACTGCGCCGCGAGCTGGCTGCACATGGGGTATTCGTGGGCGTGCTCGGGGATGAAGAAGCGGCGCATGTTGCGCACCACCATGAGCACGTGCTGGTCCACGGTGTAGACGTGGAACAGGTCGTGCTGCATGCGCCCGACGATGCGCCGGAAGACCCACAGGTAACGGCCCAGCACGCTGGTCTGGTTCATGAGGCGCAGCGCGTGCGTCAGGCCCTGCGGCTGGCGCAGGATCTCCATGAACAGGGCGCGGTTGGCGGGGTCCTTGCGGAAGGCCGAGCCCATCACCTCGCGTGCGTTGTACAGGGCGCGCAGCGTGCGTGCCGAGAGGCCCTGCAGCCCCGGCGTGCGCTGGAAGACGAGGAAGGTCTCGAGCACCGCGTGCGGGTGGTGCAGGTAGAGGTCGTCGCGCGCCACCTCGAGCATGCCGGCGCGGTCGAGGAAGCGCTCGTTGATCGGCCGCATCGGCGCGGCACCCGAGCCGTTGATGCGCTCCTCGAGGTTCAGCAGCAGGATCTGGTTGAGCTGCGTCACCGCCTTGGCCGCCCAGTAGTAGCGGTGCATGAGCACCTCGGAGCTGAGCTGGTCGCGCGTGCTGCGGTAGCCGAAGCTCTCGGCCACGGCGGTCTGCCGGTCGAACACCAGCCGGTCCTCGCGCCGCCCGGCCACCAGGTGCAGGCGCGCGCGGATGAGCTTGAGCGCGCCCTCGTGCTTGATGAGCTGGCTGGCCTCGAAGGGGGTGATGAGGCCGTGGCTGGCGAGCTCGGCCCAGCTGCGGCCCAGGCCGCCGGCGCGCGCCACCCAGATCAGCACCTGCAGGTCGCGCAGGCCGCCCGGGCTCTCCTTGCAGTTGGGCTCGAGCGCGTAGGGCGTGCCTTCGTACTTCACGTGGCGCTGCTGCATCTCCAGCGTCTTGGCGCGCAGGAAGGCGGGCACGTCCAGGGCTTCGTGGTGGGCGTGGCGAAAACGCGCGAACAGTCGCCGTGCGCCGCCCAGGAAACGCGCCTCGAGCAGGGCCGTCTGCACCGTCACGTCGCGCTGCGCTTCGGCGACGCATTCGTCGACGCTGCGCACCGAGGAGCTGATCTCCAGCCCGATGTCCCAGCACGCGGCGAGGAAGCGCTCGACCGCGCCGCCCTGGTTTGCCGCATCTTGCGCCGCGTCCTGGGCTGGCGCCGCGGGCAGGAGCACGAGCACGTCGACGTCGGAATAAGGGCACAGCTCGCCGCGCCCGTAGCCGCCCACGGCGGCCAGGGCCGCATCGGCGGGCATGGCGCTGCCCGCCCAGAGCTCGGCCAGGATGGCGTCGACATGGCGCGCCAGCCCCTTGGTCAGGCGGGTGGCCGCCGGCGCCGTGGCACGGGACTCGCGGAAGTGTTCCAGCAGCGCGGCCTTGCCCTCGCGGAAACGCGTGCGCAGCGCCGCCACGCCGCCCGGCGCCTGGCGCGGCTCCCCGGTGCGCGCGGACATGGGCTCAGGTGGTGGGGGCGAGCGCCGCCGCCTGGCCGTAGCCGGCGTGGGCGAAGGCCGGTGCCGGCGGGCTGCCGGCCGAGACGGTGAGCACCTCGTAGCCGGTCTCGGTGACGAGCACCGTGTGCTCCCACTGCGCCGACAGCGAGCGGTCGCGCGTGACGATGGTCCAGCCGTCGTAGGGCCGGTTGCCGCGGCGGTCTTCCTTGATCTCGCGCCGGCCGGCGTTGATCATCGGCTCGATGGTGAAGATCATCCCCGGCACGAGCTCCTCCAGCGTGCCCGGGCGGCCATAGTGCAGCACCTGCGGCTCCTCGTGGAAGCGCGCGCCCACGCCGTGCCCGCAGAACTCGCGCACCACCGAGAACCCGGCGTTCTCGGCGAAGCTCTGGATGGCGTGGCCGATGTCGCCCAGGCGCACGCCCGGCCGCACCTTGACGATGCCCTTCCACATCGCCTCGAAGGTCACCTGGCACAGGCGGCGCGCGGCGATCGAGCCCTCGCCGACGATGTACATGCGGCTGTTGTCGCCATGCCAGCCGTCCTTGATCACGGTGACGTCGATGTTCACGATGTCGCCGTTCTTCAGCGGCCGCGAGTCGGGGATGCCGTGGCACACCACGTCGTTGAGCGAGGAGCACAGCGAGGCCGGGTAGGCCGGGTAGCCCTGCGGCTGGTAGCCCAGCGTCGCCGGCACGCTGCCCTGCACCTTGACCATGTGCTCGTGGGCCAGGCGGTCGATCTCCAGCGTGGTGACGCCGGCGCGCATGTGCGGTTCGAGCATGTCCAGCACTTCGGAGGCGAGGCGGCCCGCCTGGCGCATGCCCTCGATCTCGGCTGCGCTTTTGATGGAAATTGCCATCGCGGGATTATCCACCGGGGCCCCTAAAATCGCCTTTCCCCTTGCCCGATCCGGGACTGCATGAGCGCCACGCCCCTCCATCTGCTGCACTTCGAGGGCGGCGACGCCCTCCCGGCCTTCCGCGCGCAGGCGCTGCTCCAGCGGCTGCAGCAGGCCTGCCCGCGCATCGCCCGCGTGGCCGCGCGCCACGTGCACTGGGTGGCCCTGGACGCCCAAGCGCCGCGCGCCGCGCTGGACAAGCTGCAGGCCCTGCTCAGCTACGGCCCGGCCTGCAGCGGTGCGGCGACGGGCGAGCTCGTCGTCGTCATGCCGCGCCTGGGCACGGTGTCGCCCTGGGCGAGCAAGGCCACGGAGATCGCGCGCAACTGCGGCTTGGGCAGCGCCGGCGCCGCGGGCGCGGTGCGCGTGCACCGCATCGAGCGCGTCACCGAGTTCCGCCTCGCGCTCACCGCGGGCCGCACGGGCGCCGCGCGCGCGCTGTCGGGCGAGGAGCGCGCCGCCGTGGCGGCGCTGCTGCACGACCGCATGACCGAGAGCGTGGCCTTCGAGCGCGAAGCGGCGGCGCACCTCTTCGATGCCCGGCCCGCCGCGCCGCTGGCGCACGTGGACGTGCTCGGCCAGGGCCGCGCAGCGCTGCTGCAGGCCAACGCCGAGTTCGGCCTGGCGCTTTCGGGCGACGAGATCGACTACCTCGCCCGGGCCTTCGGCGCGCTGCGGCGCAACCCCAGCGACGTCGAGCTGATGATGTTCGCGCAGGCCAACAGCGAGCACTGCCGGCACAAGATCTTCAACGCCCGCTTCAGCATCGACGGCGTGGCGCAGCCGCACTCGATGTTCGGCATGATCCGCCACACCGAGCAGGTCTCGCCACGGCACACGGTGGTGGCCTACGACGACAACTCGGCGGTGATGGAGGGCGGCCTGGTCGAGCGCTGGCTGCCGCAGGGCTTCACCGATGCGCCGCTGTATGGCGCGCGGGTGGAGTCCACGCAGGTGCTGATGAAGGTCGAGACGCACAACCACCCCACGGCGATTTCCCCCTTCCCCGGCGCCAGCACCGGCGCGGGCGGCGAGATCCGCGACGAGGGCGCCACCGGGCGCGGCGCCCGGCCCAAGGCCGGCGTGACTGGCTTTTCGGTAAGCCACCTGCACCTGCCGGGGACGGATGAACCCTGGGAGCGCGACCCCGTGGGCAGGCCCGGGCACATCGCCAGCGCCTTGCAGATCATGACCGAGGGTCCGCTGGGCGGCGCGGCGTTCAACAACGAGTTCGGCCGGCCCGCCCTGGCGGGCTACTTCCGCGTCTTCGAGCAGAGCGTGGCCGGCGTGCGGCGTGGCTACCACAAGCCGATCATGGTTGCCGGTGGTCTGGGAGCGATCAGCGCCAGCCAGGTGAAGAAGCTCCCCTTTGCCGAGGGCAGCCTGCTCGTCCAGCTCGGCGGGCCGGGCATGCGCATCGGCATGGGCGGCGGCGCGGCGAGTTCGATGGCCGCGGGCAGCAACGCCGCGGCGCTGGACTTCGACAGCGTGCAGCGCGGCAACCCCGAGATCCAGCGCCGCGCGCAGGAGGTCATCAACCACTGCGCCGCGCTCGGCGAGGCGAACCCGGTGCTCGCCATCCACGACGTCGGCGCGGGTGGCATCAGCAACGCCTTTCCCGAGCTCGTCGACGGCGCCGGCTGCGGCGCGCGCTTCGACCTGCGCCAGGTGCCGCTCGAGGAAACCGGCCTGGCGCCCAAGGAGATCTGGTGCAACGAGAGCCAGGAGCGCTACGTCCTGGCCATAGACCCCGAGCGCATGGCGCTCTTCGAGCAGATGTGCCGGCGCGAGCGCTGCCCGTTTGCCGTCGTCGGCGTGGCCAGCGCCGAGCGCCAGCTCGTGCTCGAGGACGGCCCGGGCGGCGAGCGCGTCATCGACATGCCCATGGAGGTGCTGCTGGGCAAGCCGCCCAAGATGCACCGCGAGGTGACCCGCGTGGCGCGCGCCGAGGCGCCGCTGCAGCTCACCGGCGTGCGCCTCGAGCAGGTGGCCGCGGATGTGTTGCGCCACCCCACGGTGGCGAGCAAGCGCTTCCTCGTCACCATCGGCGACCGCAGCGTGGGCGGCCTGAGCCACCGCGACCCCATGGTCGGCCCCTGGCAGGTGCCGGTGGCCGACTGCGCGGTGACGCTGGCCGACTTCAGCGGCCTGCGCGGCGAGGCCATGGCGCTGGGCGAGCGCACGCCGCTGGCGGCGCTGGACGCACCGGCCTCCGGCCGCATGGCGGTGGGCGAGGCGCTCACCAACCTGCTCGCCGCGCCCATCGAACTCGAGCGCGTCAAGCTCAGCGCCAACTGGATGGCGGCCTGCGGCGAACCCGGCGAGGATGCGGCGCTCTACGACACGGTGAAGGCCGTGGCGCTGGAGCTGTGCCCGGCCCTGGGCATCGGCATCCCGGTGGGCAAGGACTCGCTGTCCATGCGCACGCGCTGGGCCGAGGGCGGCGAGACGCGCCAGGTGACCGCGCCGGTCTCGCTCATCGTCACCGCCTTCGCCACGCTGGCCGACGTGCGCGGCACGCTCACGCCGCAGCTCCAGGCGGCGGCGGTGCCCAACGGCCCCGCCGGCGGCCCCACCTGTGCCGATACCACGCTCATCCTCGTCGACCTGGGGCAGGGCCGCATGCGCATGGGCGGCTCCATGCTGGCGCAGGTGCTGGGGCAGTTCGGCAACGAGGTGCCCGACCTGGACGATGCCGGGCAACTCGAGGCGCTGGTGGCCGCCATCAATGCCTTGCGTGCCCAGGGCCGCATCCTGGCCTACCACGACCGCAGCGACGGCGGCCTGTGGGCCGCGGTGTGCGAGATGGCCTTCGCCGGCCGGCTGGGTGTGAGCCTGAACGTCGACATCCTCGTCACCGAGGGCGACGGCATCGCCGACAGCCGCGCCCAGTGCGGCGACGCCAAGGACTGGGCCGGCCAGCTGGGCGAGAGGCGCAACGAGCTCATGCTCCAGGCGCTCTTCAACGAAGAGCTCGGCGTGGTCATCCAGGTGCCCACGGCCGTGCGCGACGAGGTCTTCGCCACGCTGCGCGAGCACGGCCTGAGCCGCCACGCCCACGTCATCGGCAAGCCCAACGAGCGTGGCGTGGTCGAAGTCTGGCGCGACGCCAGGTGCCAGTTCAGCGCGCCGCTGCAGGCCTTGCAGCAACAGTGGGACGAAGTGAGCTGGCGCATCGCCCGCCTGCGCGACCACCCGCTGTGCGCCGACAGCGAACATGCCGCAGCCGGCGCCCCCGACGACCCGGGGCTGCACCTGCACCTGAGCTTCGACCCCGCCGCCGCTCCCGCGGTGCACACCACGCGCCCGCGGCTGGCCATCCTGCGCGAACAGGGGGTGAATTCCCAGGTGGAGATGAGCTACGCCATGGCGGCGGCCGGTTTCGACACCTTCGACGTGCACATGAGCGACCTGCAGAGCGGCCGCGCCCGGCTCGACCCGTTCCAGGGCTTCGTCGCCTGCGGCGGTTTCAGCTACGGCGACACGCTGGGCGCGGGCGAGGGCTGGGCGCGCTCCATCCTCTTCAACCCGCAGCTCGCCGAGCAGTTTGCGGCCTTCTTCAAGCGCCACGACACCTTCGCCCTGGGCGTGTGCAACGGCTGCCAGATGATGGCCGCGCTCGGCCCGCTCATCCCCGGCACGCAGGCCTGGCCCAGGTTCACGCGCAACAAGAGCGAGCAGTTCGAGGGCCGGCTCGCGCTGGTCGAGGTGCTGGAGTCACCCAGTCTCTTCTTCAGCGGCATGGCCGGCAGCCGCATCCCCATCGTCGTCTCGCACGGCGAGGGCTACGCCGACTTCTCGCAGCGCGGCGACGCCGCGGCCGTGCAGCGCGCGCTGCGTTTCGTCGACCACCACGGCCGGCCCACCGAGGCCTACCCGGCCAACCCCAACGGCAGCCCCGGCGGCCTCACCGCGGTGACCACCGCCGACGGCCGCTTCACCGCGCTCATGCCGCACCCCGAGCGCGTCTTGCGCAACCTGCAGATGAGCTACGCCGCCGGCGGCGACCTCGCCGCGCCCAGCCCCTGGATGCGCATGTTCCACAACGCGCGCCGCGCGCTCGCTTGAGCGCGGCGCGCGCGCTGCGCTACGTGCCGGGGCGCAGCGTGCGTTCGATGAACAGCAGCTGCGCGGCGAAGTAGAAGTCGGCGTTCTCGCGCCGCGCGAAGCCGTGACCCTCGTTGTCGGCCAGCAGGTACCACACCGGCGTGCCGCGCGCCTGCAGGCGGCGCACGATCTGCTCGCTCTCGGTCCACGGCACGCGCGGGTCGTTCCTGCCCTGCACCACCATCAAGGGCTTGGTGATGAGCTCGACGTGGTTCAGCGGTGAGATCTCCTGCAGGACGGCGCGCATCGCCGGGTCGCGCTCGTCGCCGTACTCGACGCGGCGCAGGTCGCGCCGGTAGCTCTCGGTGTTCTCGAGGAAGCTGACGAAATTGCTGATGCCCACCGTGCTCGCCGCGCCGGCAATGCGATCGGCCAGGCGCGTGCTTGCCGCCAGCGCCATGTAGCCGCCGTAGCTGCCGCCCACCACGAGCACGCGCGTGGCGTCGAGCCGCGGCTGCGTGGCGATCCAGTCGATGGCGCTGCCCATGTCCTTCACCGAGTCCTCGCGCAGGCGGCCGTTGTCCAGGCCGAGAAAGGTCTTGCCGTAGCCCGAGGAGCCGCGCACGTTGGGTTGCAGCACGGCCACGCCGAGTTCCTGCGTGAGCATGTTCAGCCGCCCGATCCAGCCCTGGCGGGCCTGCGATTCGGGGCCGCCATGCATCACCATGACCACCGGCCGGCGAGCGCCAAAGCGCACCGGCGGCAGGTTCAGCACGCCGCTCAGGCTGCGCCCGTCGAAACCCTTCCAGCGCACCACCTGGGGCTCGGGCAGGCTCGCCAGGTCCAGCCCTTCGGTGCCCACGGGGCGCGTCCACACGGTGCTCGTGCCGCGGGCCAGGTCCAGCGTGTGGATCTGCGCCGGCGCCTGGGCGCTGCTCGCCACCACGGCCAGCTCCTTGCCCGAGGGGTGCCAGCGGCCCTGCGTCAGGCTGCCGGCGGGCAGCGCGGGCAGGGGCAGTGCCGCACCCGTGTCGGCGCGCCGCAGGCCGAGCTCGGCACGCCCGTCGACGTTGACGATGAGCGCCAGGCGCCGCCCGCCGGGGCTGGCCTCGCTGTCCTGCACGTCCCACGGCGTGTCCGCGCTGAGGCGCGCGATCGCGCCGCTGGCGAGATCGAGCCGCATGAGTTCGCGGAACTCGCCGGCGCGGTCGCTGGTGAAGAAGATCTGGCGCCCGTCGTGCGACCAGTGGCGCACGAAGTGGGCCGCGCGCAGGGCCTCGCCGGCCGCGGGCAGCACGCGCTGGCGCTGGCCGCTGGCGAGCTCGACGAGCCAGACCTCCGATTCGGTGGCCGAGACGTAGCGCGTGATGGCGAGCCGCTTCTCGTCGGGCGAGACCTCGCCGCCCGACCAGCCGCCACCGGGCAGCTCGGCCACCACGCTCCGGCTGGTGGGCTGCAGCGGGTCGATCAGGCTCAGCGTGGTGGTGACCTCGGTGCGCCGCCCGAGCGCGGCGGTGCGGTCCAGTGGCACCGAGGCGACCAGCGCCAGCGAGCGGCTGCGCACCCAGTCCACGAGCGCATGGCGCTGGCCGTCCGCGGTGATCTGCGTGGCCTGGCGCGTCTCGGGGGCCAGGCGCCAGAGCTGGAAGGCCTCGTCGCCACCGTGGCCACGGGCGAAGACGATGTAGCGGCCTTCACGGGGCTCCCAGCGCGCCCAGGTCACCGGGTCGCGCCCGTCGGTCAGCGGTTCGGGGGCGGCAAGCGGTTCGCGCAGCCGCCAGAGCTGCGTCGTGCTTGCGCCGGCGGCGCGGTGCGCCAGCAGCATCTCGCGGCGCGTCGGGTGCCAGTCGACGAAGCTGTGTCCGGCCACGCCGTTGTAGCGCTGGGCACGCTCGAGCAGCTGTGCCGGAATGGGGGGCACGCCCTCCAGGTGCAGCGCCTGCGGCGCGGGGAGCGTGGGCACGGGTGCGGGGGCCGTGGCACAGCCGGCCAGGGCGGCCAGCGCCACCGCCGTGAGCAGCGCTTGAAACAGCGGGGCAAGAGATTCCATGGCGGCATCGTAGCCGGCTGGCGCGGCGCGCCGCC
>DYOR01000085.1:7441-14592 GCA_020720385.1 Rubrivivax sp. | reverse complement strand
TTCAACCTGTTCTTCGAGAACAGCACGCGCACGCGCACCACCTTCGAGATCGCCGCCAAGCGCCTCTCGGCCGACGTCATCAACCTGGACATCGCCAAGAGCAGCACGGCCAAGGGCGAGAGCCTGCTCGACACCATCGCCAACCTCTCCGCGATGCACGCCGACATGTTCATCGTGCGCCATGCGCAAAGCGGCGCGCCCTACCTCATCGCCCAGCACGTCGCGCCGCACGTGCACGTGGTGAATGCCGGCGACGGGCGCCACGCCCACCCCACCCAGGGGCTGCTCGACATGTACACCATCCGCCACTACAAGAAGGACTTCTCGCAGCTCAGCGTGGCCATCGTCGGCGACATCGTGCACTCGCGCGTGGCGCGCTCGGACATCCACGCACTGACCACGCTGGGCGTGCCCGAGATCCGCGCCGTGGGCCCCAAGACGCTGGTGCCGGGCGACCTGGCCGGTATGGGCGTGCGCGTGTGCCACGACCTGGCCGAGGGCATCCGCGGCGCCGACGTGATCATCATGCTGCGCCTGCAGAACGAGCGCATGAGCGGCGCCATGCTGCCCAGCGCCGGGGAGTATTTCAAGAGCTACGGGCTGACGCCCGAGAAGCTGGCGCTGGCCAAGAGCGATGCCATCGTCATGCACCCCGGGCCGATCAACCGCGGCGTGGAAATCGACTCGGCGGTGGCCGACGGCACGCACAGCGTGATCCTGCCGCAGGTCACCTTCGGCATCGCCGTGCGCATGGCGGTGATGAGCACGATCGCTGGGAACCAAGCATGAAAATCGCCCACCCCCGAAGCGGCTTCGCCGCTCCCCCTCGAGGGGGCGACGCCGGTGGCCCGGCGAAGCCGGTTCCACGGCGTCCGCTTGAAGGACTGTACGGAGTGCGTGCATGAAGATCCTCATCCGCAGCGGCCGTGTCATCGACCCTGCCTCGGGGCGCGACGAGCGCGCCGACGTGGCCATCGCCTCGGGCCGCATCGTGAGCATCGGCACGGCTGCCGACTTCGGTGCCGAGCGTGTCATCGACGCCGCCGGCCTGGTCGTCGCGCCGGGCCTGGTGGACCTCGCCGCACGCTTGCGCGAACCCGGACAGGAACACGAAGGCATGCTCGAGAGCGAGCTCGCCGCCGCGGCTGCCGGCGGCGTCACCAGCCTGGTCTGCCCGCCCGACACCGACCCCGTGCTCGACGAGCCCGGCCTGGTGGAGATGCTCAAGTTCCGCGCGCGCAAGCTCTCGCGCTGCCGCGTCTTCCCGCTCGGGGCCTTGACGCGCAAGCTCGAAGGCCAGGCGCTCACCGAGATGGCCGAGCTCACCGAGGCGGGCTGCGTCGGCTTCTCGCAGGTCGACGCGCCGGTGCGCGACACCCTGGTGCTGCTGCGCGCACTGCAGTACGCGGCCACCTTCGGCTATGGCGTGTGGCTGCGGCCCCAGGACGCGTGGCTGGCCGGCGGCGTGGCCGCCAGCGGCGCCGTGGCGACGAGGCTGGGGCTGTCGGGCGTGCCAGTGCAGGCCGAGACCGTGGCGCTGCACACGCTGCTCGATCTGGTGCGCGCGACCGGCGCCCGCGTGCATCTCTGCCGCCTGTCCAGCGCCGCGGGGGTGCAACTCGTGCGTGCGGCCAAGGCCGAGGGGCTGCCGGTGACCGCCGACGTGAGCATCAACTCCCTGCATCTCACCGACGCCGACATCGGCTACTTCAACGCCGACATGCGCCTCACGCCGCCCTTGCGCCAGGCGGTCGATCGCGATGCGCTCAGGCAAGGGCTGGCCGACGGCACGATCGACGCCCTGGTCTCCGACCACAACCCCGTGGCCGAGGACATGAAGAACCTGCCCTTCGGCGAGGCCGAGCCCGGCGCCACGGGTCTGGAGCTGCTGCTGAGCCTGGCGCTGCGCTGGGGCCAGGACAGCGGGCTGCCGCTGGCGCAGGCCTTGGCGCGCGTGACGCACGACCCGGTGTGCGTGCTCGGCGACGCGCTGGGATCGCTGGCCAGCAGCGCCGGCCGCCTGGTCGAGGGCGGCGTGGCCGACATCTGCATCTTCGACCCCGCCGCGGTGTGGCGCGTCAGCGCCGACGTCCTCGCCAGCCAGGGCAAGCACACGCCGTTTTCCTTTGCCACCAGCGGCATGGCCATGGCCGGCAAGGTGTGCGCCACGCTGGTGGCGGGTACCGTGGCCTACGAAGCGTGCGCCTGATGGCCGCATGCGGCCAGCGGCGGGGCGGCCGGTGACGGCGCTTCTGGCGGTCTGGCGCATTGCGCGGGCGTGGCTGCACGTGCTGGCGGGCATGGCCACGCTGGCGCTGCGCTTCCCTTCGCTCGACACGGCGGCGCGCCACCGGCACATCGGGGCCTGGTCGGCCGGGCTGCTGCGCTGCCTGGGGCTCACGCTGCATGCCAGCGGTGTGCCACGCCCGGGCGCCACGCTCATCGTCGCCAACCATGTCTCGTGGCTGGACATCGCCGCCATCCACGCGGTGGCTCCGCACGCGCGCTTCGTCTCCAAGGCCGACGTGCTGGCCTGGCCGCTGCTGGGCTGGATGATCCGCGCCGGCGGCACGCTCTTCATCGAGCGCGAGCGCAAACGTGACGCCGTGCGCGTGGTGCACGCCATGGCCGAGGCCCTGAGCGCCGGTGACACCGTGGCGGTGTTTCCCGAGGGCACCACCGGCCCGGGCTGGCCGCTGCTGGGCTTCCATGCCAACTTGCTGCAAGCGGCGGTGGCCACGGCGACGCCGGTGCAGCCGGTGGCGCTGCGCTTTTCCAGCGCCACGCAGCGCTTCAGCGACGATGTGGCCTATGTGGGTGACACCTCGCTGGCGCAGAGCATCTGGCGCGTGGCGTGCGCCCGGGGTCTGGGCGTGCATGTGCAATGGCTGCCCTCGCTGGGCAGCGCGCATGCCGACCGTCGCGCCCTGGCCGCGCACCTGCGCGAGCTGATCGCCGAACGCATGGAGGCCTGATGCTGCTGGCTTTCGACGACGAACTCGAACTCGCCACCGCCCTTGCGCAGGCGCTGGGGCAGCCGCTGGTCCGCATCGAACGCCACCGCTTCCCTGACGGCGAGACGCGCCTGCGCCTGCCGCCGCAATTGCCGCCGCAGGTGACGCTGCTGCGCGGCCTGCAGCAACCCGACGCCAAGCTCACGCCGCTGCTGCTGGCGGCGGCAGGCGCGCGTGAACTGGGTGCGCAGCGCGTCACCCTGGTCAGCCCCTACCTGGCCTACATGCGCCAGGACATGGCCTTCACCCCCGGCGAGGTGGTGAGCCAGCGCCACCTGGGGCGCCTGCTCGCCGGCGTCTTCGACGCCGTCGTCACCGTCGATCCCCATCTGCACCGCGTGAGCACCCTCGACGAAGTGGTGCCGGGGCGGCGCGGCTTGGCCCTCTCCGCCGCGCCGCTGCTGGGGCGCTTCATCGCCGGCGAGGTGCGCGACGCCGTGCTCATCGGGCCCGACGAGGAATCGCAGCCATGGGTGCGCAACGCGGCGCAGGCGCACGGCCTGGCGCATGCCATCTGCCGCAAGCAGCGCCATGGCGACCGCGAGGTCGAGGTGGCCTTGCCGGACGTCGACGTGCAGGGCCGTGCCGTGGTGCTGCTCGACGACGTCGCCAGCACCGGACGCACGCTGGTCAGCGCCGCGCGTGGCGCCCTGGCCCGGGGTGCGGCCAGCGTCGACGTGGCGGTGACGCATGCCCTGTTCGTCGGCGACGCCGTGGCGCAGGTGCGCGCAGCGGGCGTGCGCCACATCTGGAGCACCGACTGCGTGCGCCACGCGAGCAACGCGGTGAGCGTGGTGCCGCTGCTCGCGGCGGCGCTGCGCGAGGCCTGAAGGCGCGCCCGCGTCAGCCGGCCTTGCCCTGCGCCGCCACCGCCGCGGCGGCCTTCGCCGCGACCTCGGGGTCACCCAGGTAGTAGCTCTTGATGGGCTCGAGCGCGGCGTCGAGTTCGTAGACCAGGGGGATGCCGTTGGGGATGTTCAGGCCGACGATGTCGGCATCACTGATGCCATCGAGGTATTTCACCAGTGCGCGCATGCTGTTGCCGTGCGCGGCGATGAGCAGGCGCTGGCCGCCGAGGATGGCCGGGGCGATGCGTTCCCTCCAGCACGGCAGCACGCGGGCCACCGTGTCCTTGAGGCACTCGGTGAGCGGGATCTGCTCGGGCGTCAGCTTGGCGTAGCGCGGGTCGGCGCGCTGCCCGCGCGGGTCGGCGGGGTCCAGCGCCGGGGGCGGCGTGTCGTAGCTGCGGCGCCAGGCGAGCACTTGCGCGTCGCCGTACTGGCGTGCGGTCTCGGCCTTGTCCAGACCCTGCAGCGCGCCATAGTGGCGCTCGTTCAGGCGCCAGTCGTGCACCACCGGCAGCCAGGTGCGCTCGAGCTCGTCCAGCGCATGCCACAGCGTCCACACGGCGCGCTTGAGCACCGAGGTGTAGGCGACGTCGAAGTCGTAGCCCGCCTGCCTGAGCAATCGGCCCGACTGCCGCGCCTGCTCCACGCCCGTGGGCGTGAGCGGGACATCGGTCCAGCCGGTAAAGCGGTTTTCGAGGTTCCAGGTGGATTCGCCGTGGCGAACGAGAACGAGCTTGTACATGGGGCGGATTCTATAATTCGCAGTTCCCTGCAACCATGACGGCACGCCCTTGAAGTTTCTCCTCGACAACTGGATGCTGATCCTGCTGGCACTCACCTCGGGCGGCCTGCTGCTCCTGCCGACGATCAAGCGCAGCGGCGGCAGCGCCGTCAACGTGAGCGAGGCGGTGCGCCTGATCAACCGCGAAAAGGGCGTGCTCATCGACGTCGCCGAGCCCGCCGAGTTTGCTTCCGGCCATGCCAGCGGCGCGCGCAACGTGCCCTTGAGCCGGCTCGACGGGGCCAAGGAACTGCCGGCGAACAAGACCTTGCCGCTGCTCGTCATGTGCCCCAGCGGCGGGCGCTCCGGCCGCGCCGTGTCGCGCTTGCGCAGTGCGGGCTACGAAAAGGCGGTGATCGTGCAGGGGGGCACCGCCGCCTGGCGCGACGCCAGCCTGCCGGTGGAGCGGTCGGCTTGACGGCCCTGCCCGCAAGGCCTTGAGTTCCACGCCAGAATCGCGCCGCACGCCAAGCCGAAAAGCCGCTCGAGGATGACCGCATGAACCCGGTGAAGATGTACACGACGCAGGTCTGCCCCTTCTGCCAGCGCGCCAAGGCGCTGCTCAGGCAGCGTGGCGTGGACTCGATCGAGGAGGTCCGCGTCGACCTCGACCCCGCCCAACGCCAGGCGATGGTCGAGCTCACCGGTCGGCGCACCGTGCCGCAGATCTTCATCGGCCAGACCTACGTCGGCGGCTGCGATGAACTCGTGGCGCTGGACCACCGCGGCGGCCTGGCGCCCTTGCTCGCCGCCTGAGGTGGCCGGCTCGCCGCGGCGTCTGGCCTGCAGGCCCCGTCGGCCATAATCCACCATTGCGGCTCGACGCCATCCGGCGACGGGCTTTGTCTATCTTGGAACCCGCCATGGCCGACGAGACCCCTGTTTTCCAGATCCAGCGCATGTACCTGAAGGACCTGTCGCTGGAGCAGCCCAATTCGCCGCAGATCCTGCTCGAGCAGTCGCAGCCGCAGGTGGACATCAACCTGGCGATGGCCGCCGAACCGGTGAGCGAGGGCATCTTCGAGGTCACCGTCACCGCCACCGTGACCACCAAGGTCAAGGACAAGGTGCTCTTCCTGGTCGAGGCCAAGCAGGCCGGCATCTTCGAGATCCGCCACGTGCCCGAGGAACAGATGCAGGGCATCATCAGCATCGTCTGCCCGCAGATGGTCTACCCCTATCTGCGCGCCATCGTCTCGGATGTGTGCACGCGCGCGGGCTTCCCTCCGATTCTGCTCACCGAAGTCAATTTCCAGGCCATGTTCGAGGCCCAGCAGGCCCAGGCCGCGGCGCAGGGCGGCAACGGCGGATCGCGCATCATCACCTCGGCCAACTGACGGCCGCGAGACCCGTGCGCAGGTGTCGCCCCCCGAGGGGGGCTCGAACGGCTCGGGAAACCCGCGCTCGTTCGAGCGTCGCATGAAGATCGCGGTCCTCGGCGCGGGCGCCTGGGGCACCGCGCTGGCCAGGGCGGCCGCAGCCCGGCACGAGACGCTGCTCTGGGCGCGTGACGCGGCGCAGGCCGCGGCGATGGCGCAGGCACGCTGCAACGAGCGCTACCTGCCCGGCGTGGAACTGCCTGGTGCGCTGCGCATCACGGCGCAGCGCGACGAGGCCCTGGCGCACGCCGCCGGCGGGCTCACCGTCATCGCCACGCCCATGGCCGGCCTGCGCGAGCAGCTCGCCACGCTGGGCGACGAGCGAGCGGTGCTGTGGCTGTGCAAGGGCTTCGAGGCCGGCAGCGGCGCCCTCGGTCACGAGGTGGCCCAGGCGGAGCGCCCCGGGCAGCCCTGCGGCGTGCTCTCGGGGCCGAGCTTCGCCCTCGAAGTGGCGCGCGGGCAGCCCACGGCGCTGGTGGCGGCGAGCACCGATGCGGCGCTGGTGGCCGCGGCGGTGGCGGCCTTTCACGGTGAAGCCCTGCGCGTCTACACGAGCAGCGACGTCGTCGGCGTCGAAGTGGGCGGGGCGGTGAAGAACGTGCTCGCCATCGCCACGGGCATCCTCGACGGCCTGCCCGAGGCGGGGCTGAATGCCCGCGCCGCATTGATCACGCGCGGCCTGGCGGAGATGACGCGGCTGGGCCTGGCGCTGGGGGCGCGCGCCGAGACCTTCATGGGCCTTTCTGGGCTCGGTGACCTGGTGCTTACCGCCACCGGCGACCTGTCGCGCAACCGCCGTGTCGGCCTGCTGCTCGCTGCCGGGCAGACGCTGGCGCAGGTGCTGGGTGCGCTGGGCCACGTGGCCGAGGGCGTGCTCTCGGCGAGCGTGGTGCTGGCACGCGCGCAGGCGCTGGGCGTGGAGATGCCCATCACCGAAGCCGTGGTCGAGGTGCTGCAGGCGCGCCTGGCGCCGGCCCAGGCGGTGGCGCGGCTGATGTCGCGCCACGCGCGCGCCGAAGGCCTGGGCGGCGGCTGACGCCGCGCCGGGCCTGCCGGGGCCGCGGCCCAGGCGCCGGGCCGCACTTGCCGAGCGCTGCGCCTGACGTGGAGAGCGCTGCGCTTGGCGTGG
>DYOR01000085.1:0-7341 GCA_020720385.1 Rubrivivax sp. | reverse complement strand
GAGCGCTGCGCTTGGCGTGGAGAGCGCTGCGCTCAATGGCCGCCGGCGTAGCCGCACTGGCGCCAGGCCTCGAACACCGCCACCGCCACCGCGTTGCTCAGGTTCAGGCTGCGCTGGCCGGGCCGCATCGGCAGGCGCACGCGCTGCTCGGGCGCGAACGGCGCGCGCACTTCGTCGGGCAGGCCCGCGCTCTCGCTGCCGAAGACGAGCCAGTCGCCGGCGCGCCATGGCACCTCGGCCAGCGGACGGGCGCCGCGCGTGGTGAAGGCAAAGCAGCGTGCCGCATCGGGCCGCTCGGCAGCAAGCAGTGCGGGCCACGAAGCGTGCCGGCGCACGGCGGCGCACTCGTGATAGTCCAGCCCGGCGCGCCGCAACAGCTTGTCGTCCATCGAGAAGCCCAGCGGTTCCACCAGGTGCAGGGTGCAGCCGGTGTTGGCCGCCAGGCGGATGACGTTGCCGGTGTTGGGCGGGATCTGCGGCGCGACGAGGACGATGTGGAACATGTCGTTCAGGCCGCGCACGGCCGTCCGAAGTGGGCGACTCCCCCCGGGGGTCGACGCCGCAGGCGTCTCGGGGCTCTCATTGCGATTGCGGCGTACGCGCCAGCACCCACACGTCGACCGCCGCGGCGCCGGCACGCAGCAGGGTGGCCGCGGCCTCGCGCGCCGTGGCGCCGGTGGTCATGACGTCGTCGACCAGGGCGACGCGCCGGCCCTGCAGCGCGCCGCGCCGGTGCGGCTCGACGATGAAGGCCGAGCGCAGGTTGCGCTGGCGCTCGGCGCGTCCAAGGTCGGCCTGGTGCGCACCCCCGGCCAGGCGCAGCAGCAGACTGGCATCGGCGTGCAGGCCGAGCGCGCGCGCCATCGTGCGGGCCAGCTCCCAGGCCTGGTTGTAGCCGCGCTCGGCGAGCCGCGGCGCCGCCAGCGGCACGGGCAGCACCCACTGCGGCAGCGGCGCTGCCGCGGCGCGCACGGTGGCGGTCATCAGCGCGGCCAGGGCGAAGGCCAATTCGACGCGACCGTGGAACTTGAAGTCGACGACCAGGGCGTCCCAGGGAAATGCGTAGTCCACGGTACACAGGGTGCGCTCGAACGGGGGTGGGTCGCGCAGGCACTCGCCGCAGGCGGGTGCCTCGCTCGCCAGGCGCACCCCGCAGCGCGGGCAGCGCAGGCCGCCTGCGACGAAGCGGCTCGTGCAATCGGCGCACAGTGCGCCGGTGCGAGCCGCATGCGTGCCGGCTTCGCTCCATTGGCGGCAGACCTCGCACTGGCTCGGCCAGGCGGAGGGTCGCATCGGGGCCAGGGCAGGGCGCCACATCGGCTCAATATACTGGGCCATGGTCCCCGGCGAGCGCAGCGCACTTCGGCCGCTCGACGCGGTGGCCCTGGCGCGCGTCACGCGCCGCCTGCTGCGCGCCGGCGCGCCGCCCTGGCTGCACGGCGAGGTGGCACGCCGCATGGCCGAGCGCCTGCCGGTGATTCGCCTGCGGCCCGAGCGCATCGTCGACTGGGGCGCGTTCAACGGCGCGAGCCGCGCGCTGCTCAGCGCCGCCTACCCGGCGGCGCGTCTCGTCGCCGTCGAGCCCGATGCCGCGCGGCGTGAGGCCACCGCGGCCGCACTCGCGCCGCCCTGGTGGTCGGCGCGGCGCTGGAGCCAGGGCGCGCCGGCAGTGCGACTGCCCGAGGAGATCGGTGCCACGCACTGCGAGCTGCTGTGGGCGAACATGTCGCTGCACGCGGCTCCCGACCCCCTGGCGGTGATGCGCCAGTGGCACCGCGCCGTGGCGGTGGAGGGCTTCATCATGTTCTCCACGCTCGGGCCGGGCACGCTCGCCGGCCTGAGCACGCTCTACGCCGCGCGGGGCTGGCCGCCGCCTCTGGCGCCGTTCGTGGACATGCACGACCTGGGCGACATGCTCCTCGAGGCAGGCTTCGCCGACCCGGTGATGGACCAGGAGACGCTCACGCTCAGCTGGCCCTCGGCCGCGGCGCTGCTGGCCGAACTGCGCCAGCTCGGCGGCAACGTCGACGCGCGGCGCTTCGCGGGCCTGCGCACGCCGCGCTGGCAGCGCGAGCTCGCGACGCAGCTGCAGGCGCGCGCCGACGCCTCGGGGCGCGTGGCGATGGACTTCGAGATCGTCTACGGTCACGCGTTTCGCCCCGCGCCGCGCGCCACCGTGGCCGCCGAGTCAGCGCTGCCGCTGGACGACATGCGCACCATGTTGAAGGCCGGTCGGCGCCGCATTTGACCTCCCGCCTTTGCGGGCCAAAGGCCTGGGCTAGAATCCGCCCGCCTTTGATCAGGATCAAGGTCTTGCGACGTTCCGCAGCACCCTGCGGGCGCCGTAGAGCCCTCGCCAAGGCGCCGCCCGGGCCCGCCCGGCCCCCGGGCCGGCGCCACGGCACCCCGCATTGCACTGAAGTGACGACGACGATGAAGATGACCATTGCACCTGGCCACCGACTGTCTCGCCTGCCTGTCGCCATGGGCGGGCTCGCTGCGCTGCTCGGCGCCGGCGCCGCACGTGCCGTGGGCGACCTTCCCGGGGGCCCCGCGGTGCGCCAGCTCAACCTGCACCCGGCGGTGACGAAGATCGCCGAACAGCAGCACTGGCTGCACAGCTTCATGCTCATCGTCTGCGTGGCGATCTTCGTCGCCGTCTTCGGGGTGATGTTCTATTCGATCCTGCGCCACCGCAAGTCGCTCGGGCACAAGGCGGCCAATTTCCACGAGAGCGTGGGCGTCGAGATCGCCTGGACCGTGGCCCCCTTCCTCATCGTCGTGGTGATGGGGGCGATGGCCACGCGCACCGTGGTGGCGATGAAGGACACGAGCAACGCCGACCTCACCATCAAGGCCACCGGCTACCAGTGGAAGTGGGGCTACGACTACCTCAAGGGCGAAGGCGAGGGCATCGGCTTCCTCTCCACCCTGGACCCGGCGCAGCGCGCCATGTCCGATTCGGGCAAGCCCAGCGGCGACAACTACCTGCTCAAGGTGGACCACCCGCTGGTCGTGCCGGTGGACCGCAAGATCCGCATCGTCACCACCGCCAACGACGTGATCCACTCCTGGATGGTGCCGGCGCTGGGCGTGAAGCAGGACGCCATTCCGGGCTTCGTGCGCGACACCTGGTTTCGCGCCGAGAAGGAGGGCGACTACTACGGGCAGTGCGCCGAGCTCTGCGGCAAGGAGCACGCCTACATGCCGATCCACGTGAAGGTGCTGAGCCACGTCGAGTACGCCAAGTGGGTCGACGGCAAGCGCAAGGAAATGGCCGCGGCGGCCGACGACCCGAACAAGGTGTGGACGCTCGCCGCACTGATTGCCCGGGGCGAGAAGGTCTATGCCAGCACCTGCGTGGCCTGCCACAAGGCCGACGGCAAGGGCGGCGGCCCGTTCAAGCCACTGGACGGCGCCGCCGTGGTGCTCGACGCCGACCAGTCCAAGCAGATCCACGTGCTGCTCAACGGCCAGAACAACGGCACCATGCCGTCGTGGAAGACGCTCTCCGACACCGAGATCGCTGCCGTCATCACCTTCACCAAGAACAACTGGGGCAACCACACCGGGCAGGCCGTGCAGCCTGCCGAAGTGCATGCCGCGCGCAAGTAAGCCGCCGACCCACGAACCGATTCAGGGAAACCCATGAGCGCAGTTCTCGATCCCCACGGCCCCACGGGTGCGCACGGCGGCCACGCGGCAGGCCACGACCATGGTGCGGAGCACGCCCACGGCCCGGCGCGCGGCTGGCGGCGCTGGCTCTACGCCACGAACCACAAGGACATCGGCACGATGTACCTGCTCTTCAGCTTCACCATGCTCATGGTGGGTGGAGTGCTGGCACTGCTCATTCGCGCCGAGCTTTTCCAGCCTGGGCTGCAGTTCATCAACCCCGAGCTCTTCAACCAGCTCACCACGATGCACGGCCTGATCATGGTCTTCGGCGCCATCATGCCGGCCTTCGTGGGCTTCGCGAACTGGATGATCCCGCTGCAGATCGGCGCCAGCGACATGGCTTTCGCGCGCATGAACAACCTCAGCTTCTGGCTGCTCATCCCGGCCGCGCTGATGCTCGTGGGCTCGTTCTTCATGCCCGGCGGTGCCCCCGCCGCGGGCTGGACGCTGTACGCCCCGCTGACGCTGCAGATGGGCCCGAGCATGGACGCCGGCATCTTCGCCATGCACATCATGGGCGCGAGCTCGATCATGGGCTCGATCAACATCATCGTCACCGTGCTCAACATGCGCGCGCCGGGCATGACGCTGATGAAGATGCCGCTCTTCGCCTGGACCTGGCTCATCACCGCCTACCTGCTCATCGCGGTGATGCCGGTGCTCGCCGGCGCGATCACCATGACGCTCACCGACCGGCACTTCGGCACCAGCTTCTTCAACCCCGCCGGCGGCGGCGACCCGGTGATGTACCAGCACATCTTCTGGTTCTTCGGCCACCCCGAGGTCTACATCATGATCCTGCCGGCGTTCGGCATCGTCAGCGCCATCATCCCGGCCTTCGCCCGCAAGCGGCTCTTCGGCTACACGAGCATGGTCTACGCCACGGCCTCGATCGCCATCCTCTCGTTCATCGTCTGGGCGCACCACATGTACACCACCGGCATGCCGGTGACGGGCCAGCTCTTCTTCATGTACGCGACCATGCTCATCGCCGTGCCCACGGGGGTGAAGATCTTCAACTGGCTGGCCACCATGTGGCGCGGCTCGATGACCTTCGAGACACCCATGCTCTGGGCGGTGGGCTTCATCTTCGTCTTCACCATGGGCGGCTTCACCGGGCTCATGCTCGCCATGGCGCCGATCGACATCCAGCTGCAGGACACCTACTACGTGGTGGCGCACTTTCACTACGTGCTCGTGGCCGGATCGCTCTTCTCGATGTTCGCCGGCGTGTACTACTGGGGCCCGAAGTGGACCGGCGTGATGTACTCCGAGACGCGCGGCCGGGTCCACTTCTGGTGGTCGCTGATCGCCTTCAACATCACCTTCTTCCCGATGCACTTCCTCGGGTTGGCGGGCATGCCGCGGCGCTACGCCGACTACCCGATGCAGTTCACCGACTTCAACATGGTGGCGTCGATCGGTGGCCTCGCGTTCGGCCTGGCCCAGGTGTACTTCTTCTTCGCCGTGGCCTTGCCGATGATGCGCGGCAAGGGCGCGCCGGCGTCGCAAAAACCCTGGGAAGGCGCCGAGGGCCTGGAGTGGGAAGTGCCTTCGCCCGCGCCCTGGCACACCTTCGAGAGGCCGCCCCAGCTCGACGCCTCGGCCACGCGCGTGATCGGCTGAGGGCCGTGGCGATGGCCCCTTCCGCGCCACAACGCAAGGCCAACCTGCGCCTGGCCCTGATCCTGGCGTCGGCGGCCGTGCTCTTCGGCCTGGTCTTCGTCGCCAGGATCGCCTGGCTCGGTGCCTGAGGCAGCGTCATGCGGGTCGTGAACCGCCTCTTCCCCGACAACCGGCGCATGCTCGGCAAGCTGCTCGTGGTGGTGGTGGCGATGTTCGGCTTCGGCTATGCGCTGGTGCCGATGTACCGCTCGATCTGCGAGGCGCTGGGCGTGAACGTGCTTACCTTGGCGGAGCTGCGCTCCGCCGGCTGGGCTGGGGGCGAGACGGCGCGCAACACGCAGGTCGACCTGTCGCGCACCATCACCGTCGAGTTCGACGCCAACGCGCGCGGCCCGTGGGATTTCAAGCCCGAACAGCGCTCGCTGCAGGTGCACCCGGGCGAGATGACCACGGTGATGTACGAGTTCCGCAACGTGCAGGACCGCCGCATGGTGGCGCAGGCCATCCCGAGCTACGCGCCGGCGCAGGCGGCCGCGCACTTCAGCAAGCTGCAGTGCTTCTGCTTCAGCGAGTGGACCCTGGCGCCCGGCGAAAGCAAGCGCTGGCCGGTGGTCTTCGTCGTCGACCCCAAGTTGCCGCGCGAGGTGACGACGATCACGCTCTCGTACACCTTCTTCGAGGTCGGCGGCAAGTTCCCGCAGGCGCCCGCAGGCGCGCCCGTGGTCGCTCCGGTGGCGCTGAAGGTGAATGGCGCATGAGCGCGCAGGGTAGTCCAGTGAGCAGCGAGCTCAAGCAAGCCGCGGCGCGCAAGGGCTCGTTCCTGCAGACGATGCGGGCGGTGGCCTGGTCGTTCTTCGGCGTGCGCCGTTCGAGCGGGCTGGAAGACGACGTGCGCAAGCTCAACCCGGTGCACGTGATCATCGCCGGCGTGCTCGCGGCGGCCTTGTTCGTCACGGCGCTCGTGCTGCTGGTGCGGCTGGTGGTCGGCAGCGGCGTGGCCGCCGGCTGAGCGCGGGCGCAGTTCAACGCAAAACCCGGTTCGAGGAGACCCTGCAAGATGTCAGCCACCACCCCTGCGGGCAGCGCCCCGTACTACTTCGTCCCGGCGCCTTCGCGCCACCCGGTGCTCGTCGCCTTCGGCCTGCTGCTGGTGATCTTCGGCGCCGGGCAGTGGGTCAACGGCGCGGGCTGGGCGGCCTACGTGCTGCTCGCCGGCGTGATCATCTGGCTCAGCGTGCTCTTCCAGTGGTTCCGCCAGGCCATCGCCGAGAGCGAGGGCGGTCTGTACTCCGAGCGCATCGACCTCTCGTTCCGCTGGAGCATGAGCTGGTTCATCTTCAGCGAGGTGATGTTCTTCGCCGCCTTCTTCGGCGCGCTGTACTGGGCCCGCGTGCACGCCGTGCCCAGTCTCGGGAGCCTCGAGAACCAGCTGCTGTGGCCCGACTTCAAGGCCTTGTGGCCCAGCGCCGGCCCGGGCATCACCGCCTCGCCGGCGGGCACGGTGGAGCCCTTCACCACCGTTGGCCCGTGGCCGCTGCCGACCATCAACACGGGCTTGTTGTTGACCTCGGGCGTGACGCTGACGATCGCGCACCACGCGCTCATCGCCGGCCAGCGCGGCAAGACGATTGCCTGGATGTGGATCACGGTGGCCCTGGGCCTGAGCTTCGTCTGCGTGCAGGCCTTCGAGTACCACCATGCCTACACCGAACTCAACCTCAAGCTCAGCTCGGGCATCTTCGGCTCGACCTTCTACATGCTCACCGGATTCCACGGTTTCCACGTCTTCGTGGGCATGCTCATGCTCACCTTCATCACCCTGCGCCTGATGAAGGGCCACTTCACCGCGCAGCGCCACTTCGGCTTCGAAGGCGCGGCCTGGTACTGGCACTTCGTCGACGTGGTCTGGCTCGGCCTGTACTTCCTCGTCTACTGGCTGTGACGGTGGTCCCCCAAGCTCGCTAGCGCTCGCTACCCCCCAAGGGGGGGTGTCCGCCGACGGCCCGGCAGAGCCGGTTCCGTGGCGGGAAGCTTGAT
>DYOR01000006.1 GCA_020720385.1 Rubrivivax sp. | reverse complement strand
AGATATTCGATGAAACTCTTTCCAGGGGTATATCAATTGAGCACATATACATTGTGCACTGTTAAAGAATGGGACGGAGGGGGCGTGCACCATGAACCTGCAGCTTTCCAGCATCGCTGGACCTGCAACCCTCCGCCAGCGACCAGACGCCCAGATCCGCCCCACGGCACGCCAGGCCGCTGTGCGTCCTTGAACTGGTTCAAGGCGCCGCGCGGCAGCCTGGCCTACGCTGCACGCTAAACGCACACTTCGAGGACGCCGACTCGACATGAGCCACGCAGTGATTGATGCACGGGCCGTGCCGCCGCTGGAGCGGCACACGCTGATCTTCTCCGCTTTCGACGAGCTGCCGCCCGGCGCCGCATTCGAGCTCATCAACAACCACGACCCGGTGCCGCTGTTCTTCCAGTTTCGGCAGGCGCGCAAGGGCCAGTTCGAGTGGCATTACCTGACCGAAGGGCCGGCCACTTGGCGCGTGCGCATCTCCAAGTCGGCACCGTCGCATCCACCCGCGTAGGCGCCACCGCCGCCGCCTTCCGGCGGCGAGCGCATGGCGCGATTGCCTGCCTGGGGCCGGCAGGCATATCGCGGCGCTCGGGGGGACTCTCGGGGCGCCTTCCGGCATGGGCGGCAGTATTCACGGGCGGCCGGGCAGCACAAACTGGGCCTGCTCCTGCGCTCGCTCGATGGCCTTGCTCAGCTCCACCTGCCTAGGGTCACCCGCGGGAATCCTCTCCTGCAGCCGCCGCCAGTAAGTCATGGCCTTGGCGTAGTCCTTCACCTCCCAGGCGGCACTCCCGGCCAGATCCAGCGCCTGCGCGTGTCCGCCATCGATGGACAAGGCCTTTTGCACCAGTTCCAGCGGCTCGCCTGCCAGCGTGCCGCCCTGGGCCAGCGCGCGCGCTTCGGCGAATTCGGCCCAGACGCCGGCGTCATTGCCGGCCTTGCTCTTGCCAGCCACGGCGCGGCGGTAGGCGGCCACGGCGTCGTCAAAGCGCTCGGCGCGCACATCCAGACGGCCCTTCAACACCCAGGCGCGCGGGTCGTCGGGCTGCTTCTTCAGGTGCAGCAGCAGTTCGGCGTACACCTGCTCGGGCGTGGCGCCGCCTTCGGCCGCCAAACCGTCTTCGAGCAGCTTGCTGCTGAGCTCGGCGCGCGTGTGACCCACCGCGCCTATGTCTCCGCGCAGCGCATAAAGGGCGACTGCCAGTGCCGGGACGGCCAGCCCAAGGCCCAGCGTCATCCACAGCGCGCGCCGGCGACCGGCGGCGGTGGCGTCGCGGCGCAACATGCCGCGCCACAGGAAAGGCAGCGTGCCGGCCAGGGCCAGCGCGATGAGAGCCGCAGCGGCGGCCACGAAGGCCCATTGCGAATCGAGAGTCATGCTTGTGTTTTCGCCTGCTCAGCGCGGGAGGCACGCAACGCGTGAGTGAAAGAAAAACCGGGCGCACCGCTTGGGCGGTGCGCCCGGCCAGACCAGTCTACCGAGCCGCCGGCACGCCGGCAGCTCCAGGCCTATTTGGTGACGACAGCCACCGGCTTGAGCATGCCGGCATCGGCCACCGGCTTGGCGGCGGCAGGTGCAGCCATCTCGGCACGCTTCTTCGCCATCGCATCGTCGAGCAGCTTGATGCCGGCCTGCGCCACGGCCATGCCCTTGTTGATCGACACATCGAACTGCTGCGGGTTGTGGAAATGCGAGCCGTTCGCCGCCGACCACCACTCGTAGTTGATGTGCGCTTCGGCGTGCTTGGCGCGCGCGTCCTTGAGCACCGCCTCGTCCACACCCATGTTCTGCGCCGCCTCGAACTTGTCGATCAACCGGGTGAGCCAGAACTCGGCCTTGCGCATCTTGCCGTCCCACCGGTTCTTCAGCGAGTCGATGCTGTAGACGGCCTGCTTCTCGGTCCAGTCCTTGTGGCAAGTGAGGCAGGTCTCCTTGATGTAGTTCTTGGGCGAGGTCTGCCAGTGCAGGGTGTAGGTCTTTCCGGTCTTCTTGTCCTTCACCTTGGGCATGTGGCAGTCGTTGCACTCCACGCCTTCCTTCTGGTGCGTGCTGTTGTAGTAAACCTCGGAATCAGGATGCTGGCCCTTGAACAGCAGGGCCCCGGTGATGCCGTGCTTGAAATCACCGAACTTCAGGTCCTGGTAGTGCTTCTGGATCTGCGTCACGTCCTTCAGCGGGAAGTGGTTGGTGCGCTGGTCACCCATGCCGATGGGCTGGCCGGTGGTCGGGTCGGTGCCAGGGTTGCAGTTGTATTCCACGTGGCACTGGCCGCATTGCAGCTTGGTGTCGTAGCGGCTGAGCATGGCGATCTTGCGCGTGAAGCCGCGCTCGCCCAGATCCTTGACCTCGATCTTCGCGCCCTTGGGATCCTTGTGCCACAGTGTGTCGGCTTCCGGACGGGTCAGCGCCTGGATCAGGCCGTCGCGGATGATGCGCGGCTTGGCACTGTGCGGGTCATGGCAGAAGTTGCAGTTCAGCGAGTGGTTCACGTCCTTGACCATCTCGTTGACCTTGGACACGCGGCTCCACTTGGCCGCCGGGTGCGGGTCACCCAAATAGGCCCAGTCAAGGATGTGGTCGGAGGTCTTGCAGCTGATGCACACCGGGTTCACGGCCGCAGCGGTGCCCGGCTTGAAGACCTTGTGCGGTTCGCCCGGGAACTCGTCCTTGAGGACGTCCCAGATCTTGAAGTTGCCGCCCATGCGGGCCAGGCCCTGCTTGCCTTCCTTGTTGACAAAACGGCCGCCGAAGGCGCGGTCGACGACCACTTGGTCGTACAGCGCAAACGAGTGCGAGCGCGGCTGGTTGTGCTCTTTGGTGAAGCCATGCGGCATGAGCAGCTTCTCGTAGGTGGCGAAGGTGGCAACGGACTTCTCGCGATTCGCCTGCTTCTCGGGGTTCATCGTGTACATGCTCTTGTACTGCGCCTCGTGGCAGGTGCCGCAGTTGGCCGGATCCATGTTCGTCGTCGGCCGGCCCTTGCCCTTGGGCTTGTGCGCATCCAGCTCGCCGTGGCAGGCGTCGCAGCCCACGCTCTTGTGGCCACCCGTGTAGTGGAAACCCTTGACTTCCTCGTGGCACTCGTAGCACTCGGTCGCGTCGTAGGCCTTGAGCTTGGTCGCATTCGTCTTGAGCATCGTGGCCGGCGCCTTGGCGTCGCGTGCCGCCTTGGCCTGCTGCACCTTGCTCGGCGGCTGCGCCAGAGCCAGCGACACGCCCATCGACAAAGCCAGCGCGCAGGACATGCCCAACACCCTGGCCAGCCATCTTGAATCTTTTCGAACCATTTGCTTTGCTCCTCAACAGCGTTGCCTTCGACCCGTACCCCGAAAGCCCTCTTCTCGCAGGGCCGACATTGACATGCTCTCAAAGCTCCGCGGCCCTGCCTACGGGAAAAGTGAGCTGTGTTTGACGAGCGTCAAACGCGTTCCACGTTGCGTTCCCAAGCGCAGCGGCAGGAGTCCCAAACTGCCCCCCGTCACGACAGCTTGGGTATGACCTGGCCATGAACCTTTCGGGCATTCTCGTTACTGCCGAGCCCTCGCGCGTGCAGCAGGTCTTGGCCAGTCTGGTCGAGTTGCCGGGCGTGGAGGTACGCCAGCACGACGTCCGCACAGGGCGCATCGTCGTGGTGCAGGAGGCCGCCGACGTCGGCGCCGAAGTCGACGGCTTCATGCGCATCCGCGGCCTGCCGCATGTGGTCTGCACCGACCTGGTTTGCCACTGCCTGGATGCGGACGACGAAACCCAGGACGCCGAGCCCAGCGGCTCCGCTCCAGCGCTCCAACCCTGATTCCACCCTTCAAGGCACCGAGGAACCCCCCATGACCAGCCTGTCCCGCCGCGAAATCCTCAAATCGAGCATGGCCGCCACCACCGCTGCGGTGGCCGGGCTGCCGGTTGCCACCACCGCCCTGGCCCAGGGCTCGCCGGCCGAAGCCGGCTGGGCCTGGGACAAGGGCGTGTGCCGCATGTGCGGCACCGGCTGCGGCATCCAGGTGGCCACCAAGGGCGGCAAGATCATGGCCACCAAGGGCGACCCCGACGCCCCGGTGAACCGCGGCCTGAACTGCATCAAGGGCTACTTCAACGGCAAGATGGCCTACGGCGCCGACCGCCTGACGCAGCCGCTGCTGCGCATGAAGGATGGCAAATACGACAAGCACGGGGCCTTCACCCCGGTGAGCTGGCAGGTGGCGCTGGACGAGATGGAGCGCCAGTTCCGCAAGCACTACGAGGCCAAGGGCCCGGCGGGCGTGGCCATCATCGGTTCGGGCCAGTACACCATCCCCGAGGGCTACGCCGCGGTCAAGCTGCTCAAGGCGGGCTTCCGCTCCAACAACCTCGACCCCAACGCGCGCCACTGCATGGCCAGTGCGGTGGTCGGCTTCATGCAGGTGTTCGGCATCGACGAGCCGGCGAATGTCTACGACGACATCGAACTGGCTGACGCCATCGTGCTGTGCGGCGCCAACATGGCCGAGGCGCACCCGGTGCTGTGGAGCCGCATCACCGACCGCAAGCTGGCGCACAAGCCCACGCGCATCTTCAACCTCACGACCTACACCAACCTGAGCAGCGACATCGCCGACGTGACGCTGGTGATGAAGCCCAGCTCCGACCTGGCGATCATGAACTACCTGGCGCGCGAGATCATCGCGCGCGGCGCGGTGAACATGGAGTTCGTGCGCAAGCACTGCGTCTTCGCCGCCGGCGCGGTGGACATCGGCTACGGCATGCGGCCCACGCTGCAGTATTCGGGCAAGGCCGAGCACGACACGGTGGCCAAGGAGATGGAGAACACGCTCGACCGCTTCGAGGCCGTGGGCCAGCGCCGCACGGCGGGTCAGAAGGTCAAGCAGGTCGACCGCATGGCCGCCGGCAAGCACTGGCTGATCAGCTACGACGAGTACAAGCGCGGGGTCGAGCCCTACACGCTGGACTTCGTGGCCGAGCTGGCCAAGGGCGACGCCGACGAGTCGATCGAGAGCTTCAAGGCCAAGCTGGTGCAGCTCGCCGACGCCTACTGCAACAAGCCGGCCAACATCCTGACCTTCTGGACCATGGGTGCCAACCAGCACCAGCGCGGCGTGTGGGTCAACACCCAGATGTACGCGCTGCACCTGCTGCTGGGCAAGCATGGCACGCCGGGCAACGGCGCGTGCTCGCTCACCGGCCAGCCTTCGGCCTGCGGCACCGCGCGCGAGGTCGGCACTTTTTCGCACCGCCTGCCCGCCGACATGGTGGTCGACAACGCCGCGCACCGCGCCCGCTCCGAAAAGATCTGGGGCCTGCCGGCCAAGACCATCAACCCGAAGGTCGGCGCCGACCACATCGCCATCCTGCGCGGGCTGGAGGACGGCGGCATCGGCTTCCTCTGGGTGCAAGTCACCAACCCCTTCCAGAGCAGCCCCAACGGCACGCACTGGACGAAAGCGGCGCGCGAGAAGGACAACTTCATCGTCGTCGCCGACGTCTACCCGACCATCAGCGGCAAGGTCGCCGACCTCATCCTGCCGGCGGCCTACATGCTCGAGAAATGGGGCATGTACGGCAACTCCGAGCGCCGCACGCAGGCCTGGCGCCAGCAGGTCGACCCGCCGGGCCAGGCGCGCACCGACGTGTGGATGATGTTGGAGTTCGCGAAGCGCTTCAAGCTGCGCGAGGTATGGGGCGAGAAGGTCTTGCCCGGGCTCAAGGCCGATGGCTTTGCCGACGGCAAGCTGCCCAGCGTGCTGGGTGACATCGCCGCCCTGGGATACACGCCCGACAGCACCCTGTACGACGTGCTTTTCGCGCGGCCCGAAAACAAGAAGGTGGCCTGGCCCGACCCTGTGGCCAAGGGCCACGCCAACGCCACCTCCCAGGCGCTGGGCGAGAACTGGTTCCCCGAGAAAGCGCTGTTCAACGAGTACCGCCAGTTCACCGTCAACCACCAGCACGACCTGGCACCATTCGACGTGTATTACGCCGACAACGTGCGCGGCCTGCGCTGGCCGGTGATGCCCACTGCCGGTGGCGGCTGGCAGGAGACCAAGTGGCGCTTCTCCGAGGGCAACGACCCCTACGTGAAGGCCGGCCTGGGCTTCGACTTCTACGGCCCGGCGCTCAAGGCACTGCCCAGCGGCAACCTCGACGGCATCACCGAGCCCAAGCCCACGCCCCTGCCGGGCAAGGCGAAGATCTTCTTCCGCCCCTACGCCGCGCCGGTGGAGCAGCCCGACGCCCACTTCGACCTGTGGCTCACCACCGGCCGCATCCTGGAGCACTGGCACACCGGCAGCATGACGCGCCGCGTGGCCGAGCTGCACCGCGCGCAACCCGGCACGGTGATGTACATGCACCCGGCCGACGCCACCAAGCGCGGGCTGAAGCGCAACGACCTGGCCTGGGTCGAGTCGCGCCGCGGCAAGGTGCAGGTGGTGGTGGACACCAAGGGCCGCAACCGCGTGCCCAAGGGCATGGTGTCGGTGGCCTTCTTCGACGAGAACATCCTCATCAACTCGCTCGTGCTCGACGCGCTCGACCCGATCTCGCGCGAGCCGGACTTCAAGAAATGCGCGGCCAAGGTCTACAAGGCCTGAGACGCGTTCCCCTCGCGCTGCACTGAGCTCCAGCCATGGACCGCCGCCAGTTCGTCGTGAAGACCGCGCAGGGCGCCGCTGCAGCCGGCGGCGTGGGGTTGGGCTGGCTCACGCTGCTCATCCAGCAGGCCCACGCCGCGTCGCCGATGCGTCCACCCGGCGCGCTGGTCGGCGACGGCTTCAGCGGCGCATGCATCAAGTGCGGGCAGTGCGTGCAGGCCTGCCCGTACCACTCCATCCGCCTCATCAAGACCGGCGAGCCGGGTCTGGCCGGGCTGCCCACCATCACCCCGCGCGACATCCCGTGCTACATGTGCGAGCAGTTGTGGTGCGTGAAGGCCTGCCCCACCGGCGCGCTCGACCCGCTGCTCACCGACGTGACGCAGGCGCGCATGGGCCTGGCGGTGATCGACCCCGAGCACTGCCTGTCGTGGCTGGGCCTGCGCTGCGAGGTCTGCTACCGCGTCTGCCCACTCAAGGGCACGGCCATCACGCTGCACGTGCAGCAGCGGCAGATCAGCAAGCACGCGATGTTCGTGCCGGTGGTGCACTCCGAGGCATGCACCGGCTGCGGCATCTGCGAAAAGCAGTGCCCCACGCAACTGGCGTCCATCCGCGTGCTCGACCCGGCGCTGGTGCAAGGCAAGGTGGGCGAGCATTACCGGCTGGGCTGGAAGCACGAGCAGTACGTCGCCCCCCTGCCCGGCCAGGACGGCACCGCAGCCCCGGCAGCGCCGGCCGCCCCGGCGCCAGCGCAGCCCGACACGCTGCCCAAGGCGCTGGACTATCTCAACCGCGGCAAGCCCTGATGCACGGCGCGACATGAGCAAACCCGCCACCCCAGACCACCCGAACAAGGCCACGGCCGGCGCGCGCAGGCCACCGGTGCGCCACCTGGCGCGCCCGGCCACACCGGGCCAATGGCTGCATCGCGAACGCTTCATGCTCTCCCGCCGTGCGGTGCAAATCGGCGTGCTGTTGCTCTTCTACGGCAGCCTGCACTGGGGCTGGAAGCTGCTCGGCGTGCCGCTGCTCACCGGCAACCTGTCGTCGGCGCAACTGTTCGGCAGCATCCCCTTGGCCGACCCCTTTGCGACGCTGCAGATGCTCGTGGCACGCCACCCGCTGGCCAGCGAGGTGCTGCTCGGCGCCCTGCTCACGCTGGCAATCTATGCCTTGCTCGGTGGACGCATGTTCTGCTCCTGGGTCTGCCCGATGAACATCGTCACCGATGCGGCGGCCTGGTCGCGCCACAAGCTCGGCGTGGACATCAGCCGCGACCTGGTGCGCCTGCCGCCGAACACGCGCTACGTCGCGCTGGCCCTGGCGCTGGTGGTCTCGGCGCTGGCAGGGCTGGCGGCGTTCGAGGCCTACAGCCCGATCGCCATGCTGCACCGCGAGCTGATCTACGGCGTCGGCCTGGGGCTGGGCGCGGCGTTGGGCATCTGGCTCATCGACACCCTGGTGCTGCAGCGCGGCTGGTGTGGCCACTTGTGCCCGCTGGGGGCATTCTGGGCGCTGGTGGGGCGCGTCGGGCTCATCAAGGTGGCCTTCGACGATGCCCGTTGTTCACGCTGCGGCGACTGCGTCAAGGCCTGCCCCGAGCCGCGCGTATTGCACTTCAACGAGATCGCCCCGATCGGCGTGGTGGTCAGCGGCGAATGCACGAACTGTGGCGCCTGCGTGGCCGTGTGCCCCGAGCAGTGCCTGAATTTCGACCTGCGTTTTCGTATCCACGCTGCCCCTGTTCAGCCGGTCGGCAGCGCACCCCCTGTATCCGGAGGTTCTTCATGAAGCGTCCCGCACTCCTTGCCGCCGTGGTCCTGGCTGCCCTGGCCGGCTGCGCCGCCGTGGCCATCGAGGACAGCCAGGTCAGCCTGCGCAAGGCCAGCGTCTTCGACGTCGTCAAGCCCTCACCCTTCGGGTACGACGCCGAGAAAGCCTCCGGCGTCATCGCACCGCTGCCCGGCTCGGGCATGCCGCCGATGATCACGCACGCGGTCGATGAGTACCTGCCGCTGACCTTCAAGAACAACGAATGCCTGGAGTGCCACGACAAGCCCAGGAACATCGGCAAGCCGGTGGCTGCGGGTAAGCCGCGGCCGGCGCCGGCCAACCACTACGTGGCCCTGCCCGGCCAGGCCATGGCCCTGGCGGGCAAGCAGTTCAACTGCATGACCTGCCACGCGCCACAGGCCGAGGTGCAGCCGCTGGTGCGCAACGTCTCCAACTGAGGCATCGGGTCGACGGCCTGGCGTCGCCGCCGCGGCGCAGGTGGCGCGCGGCGGTGCTTGTAGTGCGGCCCGTGCGCGCCCGCGCTACGATGCGCCATCTCGCCCCCCGTTCCCCCTGGCCCAGTCCATGCTCCTTAGAACCTCTCGTCAGCGCGGCCCCTTTCCACGGTGGGACTTCCTTTTCGCCTTGCCGCTGCTCGCTGCCTGCTCCTTGGCGCAAGCGGACGCCACCGAACTCGTGACCCGCCTGTGCGTGTCGTGCCACGGCGAAGGCGGCAACAGCAGCGCGCCAGCCATCCCGAGGCTGGCCGGCCAGCAGGCCGACCACATCGCCAAGCAGCTCGAGGACTTCATTTCAGGCAAGCGCGAGAATGCTGCCATGGCGCCCTTCCTGGCACAGATTCAGGCCGCCGACATCACCGGCCTGGCCACCTACTATGCCGAGCAGACGCCGTCGGGCCCACGCCCGCGCGGCAACAAGAAAGCCGTTGCCGCCGGCAAGCGCCTGTATGAGGATGGCAACACGCGTACCGACGTGCCGGCCTGCTTCGGCTGCCACCAGCCCGAGGGGGCCGGCAACCACCGCTATCCGCGCCTGGCGGGTCAGCACGCGGCCTACACGCTGGCGCAGATGAAGCAGTTCAAGGCGGGCACACGCAGCAACGACAAGGCACGCATCATGCGCGCAGTGGCCGCGCGCATGAGCGAGGCCGAGATGGTCGCGGTGTCCGAGTACCTTGCCACCCTGCCCTAGCCCTGCCGACCCGGCAAACGCGCGCCGTCCACGCCGCCCGCACCGCACCCACACCCGCACCCGCAGAAGGCCAAACGCATGTTCCGCACAACGCATTCCTGGCCGGCCTGCGCACTGGCGCTCGCCTGCGCACTGGCGCTGGCGCAGACGCCACCGCCCAGCGAACCCGAGCCGCAGTGGAACACCATGCAGGGCGAGAAGCTGCAGGCCCTGCAGGCACAGGGCGACGCGGCGCGCGGCGCCATCGCCTTCGAGATCTGCCAGGGCTGCCACCGCGCGCAGGCGCTGGGCCGGCCCGACGGCAGCTACCCGCGCCTGGCCGGACAGCACGCCACGGTGCTCATCAAGCAGCTCACGGACGTGCGCGCTGGGCGCCGGCTCAACACCAAGATGCTGCCCTTTGCCGACCGCCACGTGATCGGCCCGCAGGACATTGCCGACATCGCCGCGTACCTGGCAGCGCTGCCGGTGCCGCCCGATCACGGACGCGGTCCCGGCCGTGGGCTGGCACAGGCGCGCAAGACCTATGAAGCCGAGTGCGCGCACTGCCACGGCAACGCCGGCGAGGGCGACGCGCAGCGCTTCTACCCCCGTGTATCCGGACAGCACTACAAGTACCTGCGGCGCGAGACGATCGACATCCGCGACGGCACGAGAACGAATGCCAACCCGCGCATGCGCGACGTCGTGAAGGGCCTGAGCAACGAGAGCATCGAGGCGCTGGCCGACCACATGTCGCGCCTGCCGGTGCAAGCGCTGCGCTGAAGGCTGAAGGCGGCGCTCGCCGCGCAGGTGCCGAGGTCCGGGCGTGGCGGCGACGCACCCGATGCAGGCCTGACCCAGGTCAAGGATATCGGCATGGCGGATCGGTAAAATCCCGGCACACGCGTCACTGGCCTCGGAATTCGGAGTCGTCCGTGGCGCACCTTTCGTGCTTGGGCTCTGGGTCGGTTTCAAGTCGATCTGAACCGCCCCGCCAAATCCAATCGGAGAACACTGATGAAACTGTCGCTTGCCACCACCGCCGCCTTGCTTGCCCTTGCCTTGGGCGGCAGCGCCTATGCCGCTTCGGCCGAAGAGATCATCGCCTCCAACAAGTGCACCAAGTGCCACAAGGAAACGACGAGCAAGAAGGGCCCGTCCTACAAGGACGTGGCGGCCAAGTACGCCGGCAAGGCCGATGCCGCCAACAAGCTCTTTGCGGGCCTGAAGGCAGGTGGCAAGATGGGCGACGAAGACGACCACAAGCAGCTCAAGGCCAGCGACGACGAGATCAAGGCCGTCGTCGCTTACGTGCTGTCGCGCAAGTAAGCGCGCATCGCGCCGACCACCGGCCGGCCCTTCAAAGGACCGGCCGACAGCCGGCGCGGGCTGTGCCCTGCAACCCGGGCCCCCGGCAGCGCTGATGCCAAGCCGGCCGGCCGCAGCCGCCACGGAGAACTCACCCCATGTCACCCACTTCCCAGCCTGGCCTGTTGCGCCGATTCCTGCGCTGGCTGTTCTCGCCATCGGCCAAGTGGTCGGTCTTCGCGTTGCTGCTGCTTGGCGTGGTGCTGGGCTTTGGCGCCACGGTGGGCACCCAGGTCGGCGTGGCTTGGTCGGGCACCAACGAGTTCTGCGGCACCGCGTGCCATTCGCACGCGCAGTTCGTGTACCCCGAATATCAGAAGTCGGCACACGGTCATAACCGCACCGGCGTGCATGCGGGCTGCACCGACTGCCACGTGCCGCACAGCTACCCCGAGAAGCTGATCTACAAGGCCCGCGCGGGCGTGCGCGACGTGATCGCCGAGTTCCAGGGCACGATTTCCACGAAGGAGAAGTTCGAAGCCCGGCGCTGGGAACTGGCCAACCATGTCTGGGACGACATGCGCGCCAACAACTCGGCCAACTGCCGCACCTGCCACAACCCGGAAACCTGGGACACGAGCAAGCAGTCGGAAGACGCCGTCAAGTCGCACAAGAAGTTCACCTCGGGCAAGGCGACCTGCATCGATTGCCACACCGGCATGGCCCACGCCGAGCCCGTTGAACCCGAAGACGCCGGCAAGGCCGACAAGACCAAGCCGGCCGACGACGCCAAGGCCGAGCCCAAGCCCGAAGCCAAACCGGCTGGGGAAGAGGCTTCGGCGGCCAAGAGCTGACCGAGACGGCCCCGCGGGGCCCGTAGCGCGAACAAGCGGCGCCCTCGGGAACCGCCTTGCCCGGAAGGCCTACTTGACCTCGGTCGAGATCTGAACGGCCACCGCCACGGCGCCCAGAGCCACCGGCTGGCTGGCGCCTTCCAGGTCACCTGGCTGGGCCGTTGCCTGACCGGTCTTTGTGATCCGCGCCCCGACGATCACCTGCGCCACGCTCGACAGCTTGGTGGACGGCGACATGGCCGTGCTGTCGTCCAGCGTGAAGCGGATCGGCAAGTCCTTGACCTTCTTTTGCAGCAGGGCCAGCGGCATGCGCGAGCCGCCGGCGGCGCGCGCGTAGACGTAGACGCTGTCTTCGGGCGAGACCCGGCCTTGCCACTCGGGCTTGAGCGTGACCGTACCGCTGACGGACTTGCTGGCATCCACGGCCGAGGCCGCAGCATGCGGTGATGGCGCCGCACCAGCCGTTGCCGGCAGTGCGGCCTGCGGCCCCACGGGCGCTGTGCGGGTGCTGGCGTCGGACGTCGCGTCCGCGGACGGCAAAGGCAGCTTGCCGCGCGTGCGCGCCTCGGTAGCGCCGGCCGCAGCCATCTGCACCAGCGGGTGGTCTTGCGGGCCGGCCTGCACCGCGCGGTCCCACATCGCCACCGCGCCGGCGAAGTCGCCCCGATTGAAGGCGCCCGTACCGGAGAGCACCAGGGCCTTGACGTGCGTGGCGTCGGCCTTCAGCGCCTGCTCGATGAGCCGCATCGGCTCGCCTTCGAGCGTGCCGCCGTTCTTCACCGCCAGCACGTCGGCGTAGTCGGCCAGCGCGTTGGCGTCGTCCGGGCGCAGCTTGATGGCCTTGTCGAATGCCGCCAAGGCGTCGTCGGCGCGGCCCATTGCCGCGTACGAGCGCCCGAGCATGAGCCAGCCCTCGATGTCGCCCGGGTTGGCCTGCATGCGCTCGGCCAGGCGCTGCACGAGTTCGGCCATCTGCTTGGCGTCCATCTCGTGACCCGCGCCGGCCGCGGCGGTGCCCTCGCCGGGCACGGTGCTGATCTTGTCGGGCGAGCCGGTGAGGGCGTAGCCGACCGCCGCGACGGCGACGATGAACACGCCGAGCAAGGACCAGGTCTGCACCCCGGCACGCCGGCCGCGGCCGGCAGCCGCGGCGCCGCTGCTTGCAGCCGGCGGCCCGTCGTGCTCGAGCGCGTCGAGCAGCGCGCGCTCGATGCGCGCCTTGTCGGCGGCGAATTGTTCCGGGGTGATCGAGCCTGCGGCGTGGCGCGCGCGCAGATCCTGAAGCTGCTGGCGCAGCGCTTGTACGTTGGGCGTCATTGGGGTCAGGGCGCGGGGCGGCCCGGCAGCACGGGGTTGTCTTCGGCCAGTTCGGCTTCGGCATCGAACTGGTCGTCGGGCAGACGCGAGCGGCGGCGCAGCGCCAGCACCAGGCCCGCCACGGCAACAAGCAGCAGCAGTGCGGGGCCGAACCACAGCAGGGCGGTGGTCTGCTTCAGCGGCGGGCGGTAGAGCACGAAGTCGCCGTAGCGGGCGGTCATGTAGTCGATGATCTGGTCTTGCGTCTGGCCCTTGCGCAGCATGTCGCGCACCTGGTTGCGCAGGTCCACGGCAAGCTCGGCGTTGGAGTCGGCAATGGTCTGGTTCTGGCAGACCAGGCAGCGCAACTCGGCGGCCACGCTGAGCATCTGCTTCTCCAGCGCGGGGTCTTGCGCCGCCGGGGCGGCCTCGCCGGCCAGGGCGGGGCCGGCCAGCGTGAGGCACAGCACAGTCGCCGCCAGGCGGCGCAACAGGGTCTTGGCGATATTCATGGTTCTGGGGGGAGGCTGAAGAGCCGCTTGTCGGCGGTGCTCAAAGCGACTTCACCAACGGCTCGATCTGCTCGCGCAGGATCTGCGGCGTCATCGGGCCGATGTGCTTGAAGCGGATCACGCCCTGGCGGTCGATGACGAAGGTCTCGGGCACGCCGTACACGCCGAAGTCGATGCCCAGCTTGCCGTCGGCGTCGAAAAGCGAGGCCACGTAAGGGTTGCCCAGGCGGGCCAACCACTGCATCCCGGCGTCGCGCGTGTCTTTGTAGTTCAGGCCGTAGATGGGCACGATCTTGCGCCGGCCGAACTCGACCACCGCCGGGTGCTCTTCACGGCAGGCCACGCACCATGAGGCCCAGACGTTGAGGATCCAGACCTGCCCGAGCAGGTCCTTGCGCGAGATCGTGGCCTCGGGCTGGTGCAGCGTCGGCAGCGTGAAATCAGGCGCCGGCTTGCCGATCAGCGGCGAAGGCACTTCGCGCGGGTTCAGGCGCAGGCCGACGGCCAGAAAGACCGCCAGCAGGACAAACAGCGACAGCGGGATCAGGAACTTGAGGCTTTTCATGGGGCTAGGGGCTGGTACCAGTGACGGCCGCTCAGGCGCGTGATGCGGCGCCGGCCGCGGCTTGCGCCGTGGTGGCAGGGGCCTGCTCGGGGCTGGGTTGCGTGGCGTCGGCCTTGCGCAGGCGGTAGCGGCGGTCGGTGGCGGCCAGCAGCCCGCCCAGCGCCATGACCACGCAGCCGCCCCAGATCCAGCTCACGAAGGGCTTGTAGTAGACGCGAACGATCCAGGCGTCGCCGGCCACCAACTCGCCGAGCGACACGTAGAGGTCGCGCGTCAGCCCGGTGTCGATGGCAGCTTCGGTCATCGGGTTGCTCTGCACGCGGTAGATGCGCTTTTCGGGCTCCATCACGGTCACGACCTGGCCGTTGCGGGTGACCTCGACGGTGCCGCGAGCGGCGTCGTAGTTGGGGCCCTGCACGTCGCGCACGCCCTTGAAGGTAAAGGTGTAGTCACCGGCGGTGGTGGAGTCGCCCACCGCCATGCGCACGTCGCGCTCGACCTGGTAGGTGCCGACCATGGTGACGCCGAAGATGAACAGCGCCACCCCCAGGTGCGCCAGCATCATGCCCGCCGTGGCGCGCGGCAGCCTGGCCACGCGCTCGGCCAGGGCCATGCCAGGCACGGGCTTCACTCTTCCCCAGAAATCAACCGCCACGCTGGCCACCAGCCACCAGCCCATCACCAGGCCCAGGGTGGCCATCGGTGCGATGCGCCCGGCCAGCCAACCGCTGAGCAACCCGGCCACGACAGCCACCACGGCTGCCCAGCGCAGGCGCTGCACCAGCTCGGGCAGCGAAGCCTGCTTCCAGCGCGCCAGTGGCCCCACGCCCATGAGGAACACCACCGGCGTCAGCAGCGGCACGAAGACGGTGTCGAAGTACGGCGGGCCGACCGAGATCTTGCCCATCTCCAGCGCATCCAGCAGCAGCGGGTACAGCGTGCCCAACAGCACCGCACCCATGGCCGCGGCCAGCATCACGTTGTTGCCCAGCAGCAGCGACTCGCGCGACAGCAGCCCGAAGCGCGCGCCCAGGCCCACCGACGGCGCGCGCCAGGCGTACAGCGTCAGCGAGGCCCCCACCACCACCACCAGGAAAGCGAGGATGAACAGGCCGCGCGACGGATCCGTGGCAAAGGCGTGCACCGACGACAGCACACCCGAGCGGACCAGGAAGGTGCCCAGCAGCGACAGCGAGAACGCCGTGATCGCCAGCAGCACCGTCCACGACTTGAAGGCGCCGCGCTTTTCGGTGACGGCCAGCGAGTGGATCAACGCCGTGCCCACCAGCCAGGGCATGAAGGACGCGTTCTCGACCGGGTCCCAGAACCACCAGCCACCCCAGCCCAGTTCGTAATAGGCCCACCAGCTGCCCAGCGCAACGCCCAGGGTCAGGAAGATCCAGGCCACCACGGTCCAGGGCCGTGTCCAGCGCGCCCATTGGGCGTCGAGCTTGCCGCCGATCAACGCCGCCACCGCAAAGGCATAGGCCACCGAGAAACCGACGTAGCCCATGTAGAGCATCGGCGGGTGGAAGATCATGCCCGGGTCTTGCAGCAGCGGGTTCAGGTCGCGGCCGTCCGCGGGCACCGGGAAGAGGCGCTCGAACGGGTTGGAGGTGATCAGCGTGAACAGCAAAAAGCCCACCGCCACCAGCCCCATCACCGCCAGGATGCGCGAGACCACCTCGAGCGGCAGATGCTTGCTGAAGAACACCACCGCGGTCATCCACACCGTGAGCATGAAGGCCCACAGCAGCAGCGAGCCCTCGTGGCCGCCCCACACACCGGCCGCGCGGTACATCAGCGGCAGCTCGCTGTTCGAGTTCGAGGCCACGTAGAGCACCGAGAAGTCGTTGTTCACGAACACCATCGTCAGGCACGCGAAGGCTGTGCCGACCAGCGCAAACACGAGCAGCGCCAGAGGACGCGCCAGCGCCATCCACTCTTCGCGTGCGCGCAGGCTGCCCCACATCGGCACCACCCCCAGCACCAGCGACACCGCCAGCGCCAGCCACAGCGCGAAATGGCCCAGTTCGGCGATCACTGGCTGGCCTCCGGTGCCATCGAGCCGCCCTGCACCAGCGTGCCCTGGCTTTGCTTGGCCGACAGGTGGGCCTTCTCCAGCGCCGTGGCGGCCTCGGGTGGCATGTAGTTCTCGTCGTGCTTGGCCAGCACCTCGCGGGCGACGAAGACCTCGCCTTCGAGCTGGCCTTGCGCCACCACGCCTTTGCCCTCTTTGAACAGGTCGGGCAGGATGCCCGAGTAGCGCACCGGCACCGTCTGCGCCGTGTCGGTGACGACGAAGTTGACGTTCACGCCATCGCGCTGCAGGCTGCCTTCTTTCACCAGCCCACCGATACGGAAGGTGCGGCCCAGGGGCACTTCCTTGGCGCCGACCTGGGTGGGCGAATAGAAGAACACCATGCTGCTCTGCAAGGCGTTGAACACCAGCGCGGCGATCGCGCTCACGGTGAGCAGCACGCCGCCGGCAAGGGCGATTCTGCGGTGACGGGGTTTCATCGGGCTGCTTCCTTCCAGTCTTGTGCCACAGCGGCAGCCTGCAACGCCTTGCGATGGCGCCGCGCCGCGAGCACGGGTTCAACGAGCATCAGTGCGGCAGTCACGCCGAACGATCCCCACACATACAGGCCGTAGCCCCCCATGGCGAAAAACTCCGCCGCACTACTCCAGTACAACTCAAACTCCTTTGGCACCGGTGAGCAGTGATGCCACCCAGGCCGTGCCGCGTTCACGTTCGATGATGATGGCGCGGGTGCGCATGAACACCACCGCAAAGGCATACGCCCAGCAGGCGAATGTCATCAGCAGCATGCCGCTGAGCATGATGCTGGCCATCTTGGGTGCCGAGGTCACGCTGACGCTGGCGCCCTGATGCAGGGTGTTCCACCATTTGACCGAGAAATAGATGATCGGCACGTTGACCGCGCCCACCACCGCCAACAGCGCGCCGGCCTGGTCGGCGCGGCGGATGTCGTCGATGGCTTCCACCAGCGCGATATAGCCTAGATACAAGAACAGCAGGATGAGTTCCGAAGTCAGCCGTGCGTCCCACACCCACCAGGTGCCCCAGGTCGGCTTGCCCCAGATGGCACCGCTCCACAGCGCCACGAAGGTGAACATGGCGCCGGTTGGCGCGATGGCACGCGCCATCATCGAGGCCATGCGCGCCTTGAAGGCCCAGCCGATGGCGGCCCAGAAAGCCATCACCAGGTACAAGACCATCGACATCCAGGCCGATGGCACGTGGATGAAGATGATGCGGTAGGCATCGCGCTGGGTGGCATCGGTGGGCGCCAGCAGCAAGCCGACGTACAGGCCGGCTGCGGTGAACAGCACGGTCAGCGCCCACAGCCACGGAATGAGCCGGCCGCTGAGTGCATAAAAGCGCGACGGCGCAGAGAAGGTGTACCAGCGAATCTTGTCGGACATGGGCTCTTCAGCGCCGGCGGCCAGGCGGGCTCATTGACTGGAAATGCGCAGCGCGGCGGCCGTGGCCAGCGGCACGCTCAGCGCGGTGCCCAGCAGCAGCGCGCCCAACAGCGAATAGTGGCCGGCCGCTGAAAGGCCGGCTTCCACCGCCCCTACCGCGCCGGCGCCGAAGATCAGCACCGGCATGGTCAGCGGCACCACGATCAGGATGAGCAGCATGCCGGCGCTGCGCAAACCCAGCGTCAGCGCCGCACCCAGGCCACCGAGCAGGCTGAGAACCGGCGTGCCCAGCAGCAGCCCCATGATCAAGGCGCTCAGTGCAGGCCCCGACAGGTCGAAGAACACACCCGCGAGCGGCGCCACCACGACCAGCGGCGCCCCATTCAGCAGCCAATGCGCGCTGGCCTTGGCCGCAGCCACCACGATGGCCGGCTGCGGCGACAACAGCATCTGCTCGAGCGAGCCGTCGGACTGATCGCCCTGGTACAGCTGCTGCACCGAAAGCATGGTGGCCAGCAGCGCGCAGACCCAGACGACACCGGGCGCGATATGGCGCAGCGTCTGCGGCTCGGGCCCCACACCCAGCGGAAACAGGCTCAGCGCGACGACGAAGAATACCAGCGGCAGCAGCGCGTCGATGCGCCGCCGCGCGGCCAGACGCAGGTCGCGCAGCAGGATGGCCAGGAACAAGGCCCTCACTAGCGCCCCCAGGGCCGGGCTGCGCCCAACCCGCCCCCCGCGGGGGGGATGAGCAAAGTAACCAAGTGACGTTTGCTCATGCAGCGATCGCATGGCGGTCGAGATCCAGCGTCAGCGGCACCGGGTCACGCAGCGGCACCGCCTGGTGGCTGGTGAGCAGCACGGTGCCGCCGCGGCGCGACTGCTCGCCCAGCAACTGGCACAGCGTGGCCACGCCTTCGTCGTCGAGCGCGTCGAAGGGCTCGTCGAGCAGCCACACCGAGGTCGGATGCGGCAGCGCCAGCCGTGCCAGCGCGGTGCGCCGGCGCTGGCCCTGGCTGAGCGTGCGCACCGGCGCCCGCCGCAAGCCGCCGATGCTCCAACGCGAGAGCGCTGCCACGATGTCGGCATCGCTGTGGCGGCGGCCCTGCAGCGCGGCGCTGAAGTGCAGGCACTCGGCCACCGTGAGGTCTTCTTTCAGCGCGCTGGCGTGGGCGATGTAGATGAGCCGGCTGCGCCAATCGGCGCCCAGCCTGGGCAGCTCCACGCCGTCGTACAGCACCGCGCCCTGCGCCGGGCTGCTCAGGCCAGCCATGATGCGCAGCAGGGTGGTCTTGCCACGGCCGTTGCGGCCACGCAGCCACACCACCTGACCGGGTTGCAACTGCAGATCCAAACCCTGAAACAGCGCGCGCTCGCCGCGCTGCCCACTCAGCACCGACGCGCCCAGCACGGGGGCGGCGCTGGCGGCGGGCGCGGCGGGGCTGTCGGAGGCGGCGGGGTCGTGCACGGAAAAGGGGGCTGGACGAAAGCGGTTCGGGGCTCGGAGCTCGCTGGGTGGGCGCAGCGGCCCGCACCCTGCGGGCACCGGCTGCTGCGCCCTGCCGCAGCACATGCGCCACCTCGGGCGACGCAAAGTGGCGCATTGTCGCCCAAGCCGGACGCTCCGGCACCCAAAGGACCGCCTCGCCACCGGGGCTTGAGCTAGCGCAAACCAGTGCGCGCCCCGACCCGCGCGGTGCATGAAAACAGAAGCCAGCCCGCGACGTCGCTCAGCAAGCGCCGATCGAGGGCCGGGTGGCGCCGCTCACCCGTGTCGAGAAAAGCTCAGGGTACGGAGGTCGGCATGCCCATGGCCCGCTCCGACTCGCCCTCGCCCAGGCCGTCGGCCTCGTCGCCGGGCAGGGTCGGCGCGCCAGCCACGCGATCCAGGGGGCGGCAAAGGTGTCGGTTCAGCTTGCCGAGGCGCTCGGACTTCTCGATGGCAGCCAGGACCACCTCCGGGTTGAGCATCAGCATGAACGGATTGCGCGGCGAAGCGTGCTGGGGCATCTCGAATCTCCTCGAGCCGTGATCACGACAGCCCATGTCGCCACTCTAAGCATCCATCTTGGCCTTGCCGAGTCGGCGCAGCGCCAAACGCGCTGTCGGGCGACTTCTGACAAGACCGCGTCGCCGGGCTCAGCGGGCGGCTGCCTCCAGGCGTGCTGCGAGGCCCGCGCGGCCGCCCAGGCGGGCGAAATCCGCGGCGTTCAGCCCCAGCGCATTGCGCGTGCGCACATCGGCATGGTGGGCCAGCAGGAGGTCGACGGAGAGCTCGTCCCCATAGCGGGCCGCCATCATCAGCGGCGTGGTCTGGTTCGGCGACGCGGCCTGCACATCGGCGCCGCGATCGAGCAGCAGGTTCACCACCCGGGGCTCGGGTCCGGCAGCGGCATAGTGCAAGGGCGCCCAACCTGGCCGGTTGACGCGCGCTCCACGGTCCAGCAGGCGCCCCGCCCACTCCAGCTGGCCGCGCAGCGCGGCCATCATCAGCGGGGTTTCGTCGCTGGCATTGGCGGCGTCGATCTTCAGCTTGGGGTGGGCAAGCAAGGCCTCGATGACCCGGGGCGATCCATCCCGCAGGGCCAGAAACATCGCCACCTGTCCCTTTTCATCGGGCGCATTGGGGTCCACTCCGCGCTCGAGCAAACCGCTGACGGTGGCGACGTCGTCGACGTTGACGGCACGGAAGAAATCCACCAGAGAATCTGCAAACGCAGAATTAAACGCAATCGCGACAAGTAGATAGACGACAGTTTTAAAGCGTTTTATCATGTCGATTCGTCAACCTCGGCAGGTCGTGACAGGCCGAACAGGCGCTCGAAATTGGCGCTCGTCGCGCGCGCCACCTCGGCCACGGGAAGCCCCTTGATCTGGGCCAGCTGTTCGGCGACGAAGCGCACCCAGGCGGGCTGGTTGGTCTTGCCGCGATGCGGCGCCGGGGCGAGGTACGGGCTGTCCGTCTCGATGAGGCAGCGCTCCAGGGGCACGGCACGGGCGACTTCGCGCAACTCGCCCGCATTGCGGAAAGTGAGGATGCCCGAAAACGAGATGTGGAAACCCATCTCCAGCGCGGCCTGCGCCACGGCCATGGTTTCGGTGAAGCAGTGAAAGACACCGCGCACGGCCCCCTGCCCTTCGTCGCGCAACACGGCCAGGGTGTCGGCGCTGGCGCTGCGGGTGTGCACCACCAGCGGCAAGCCAGTGGCGCGGGCGGCGCGGATGTGCACGCCGAATCGCTCGCGCTGCCAGGCCATGTCCTGGATGCTGCGGCCGCCCAGCCGGTAGTAGTCGAGTCCGGTCTCGCCCAGCGCCACCACGCGCGGCAGGGCGGCGCGGGTCAGCAGGTCGCCCAGGGACGGTTCTTGCACGCCTTCGTTGTCCGGGTGCACGCCCACGCTGCACCAGAAGTTGTCGTACGCCGTGGCCAAGGCATGCACGCGTGGGAATTCTTCCAGCGTCGTGCAGATGCACAGGGCGCGGTCCACCCGTGCGGCAGCCATCTCGCGCCGGACCTCGTCCACGCGCGCGTGAAGTTCGGGAAAACTCAGGTGGCAGTGCGAATCGACGTACATGCGCGCTCGCCGGCGCCAGCCGTTCAGAGAGTTTGCGTGGGCTTGGCCGACGAGATGCTCGTGCCCAGCAGTTCCTCGATCTTGATCTTCAGCTGACGCGACTTGTCGTCGTTGGGGAAGCGCACGCCCACGCCCTGTGTGCGCCCACCGGAGGCATTCGCCGGCGTGATCCAGGCGACCTTGCCGGCGACGGGAAAGCGCTGTGGGTCGTCGGGCAACGAAAGCAGCAGGTACATGTCCTCGCCCAGCCGGTACTCGCGCGTGGTGGGCACGAACAGGCCGCCATCGGTGAGCAGCGGCATGTAGGCGGCGTACAGCGCACCTTTCTCGCGGAAGACGAGCTGGATCACGCTCGGCCGCGCCGCCGCACCCTGGCCCGGCACCACCGGAGGGCCAAGGCTCGCGCTGCGGGTGGGGACGCGATCGTTCATGTTCGGCAGTGTATCCAACCCTTGCCCGGATCAGGGGGTGGAAGAGGGGGTGGAAGAGGGCATGGGCACCAGCGCCTGCGCGCCAAGCTTCACGAGGGCCTCCAGCAGCAGGCCTTCGTTCCAGGGGTGTTCATCGTGCCGCGCCACGCGGTCGAGTTCGCGCGACCACGCGCCGAGCGCGTCCAGCCGGCCGTGGGCCGGCACGCTGGCCTGCGGGAAGTACCTGGCCGCGCCGCCGGCGGCGCGCAGGAGGGCGTCGTGGCACAGCTTGTGCAACGCATCGAGCGCCAGCGGCACCGGCCAGCCGTTGAAGGCCACGGCGTGACCGCGCATCACGGCAGCGGGCAGCGCGGCCCAGGTTTCGTGGCTGATGCCGGCGCGCACCAGGGCCAGCGCATCCAGCGGGCGCCCGGACGTGGCCGCGAGCAAGACCTGCGGCTGGGCCACGCCCTGCCCTTCGAGCCAGGCGGTGGCCACGGCGGGCGACGGCTCGGCCAGCCGCAGATGCTGACAGCGGCTGCGCACGGTGGGCAACAGCAGGGCCGGGTCGGCCGTGGTGAGGATGAGGCGGGTGCCGGCGGGTGGCTCCTCCAGCGTCTTGAGCAGCGCGCTGGCCGCCTGCACGTTGAGCGTCTGCGCCGGATGCAGCACGGCCACCTTGCCGCGGCCGCGGCCGCTGGTGCGGGTGGCCCAGTCGATCAGCCCACGGACCTCGTCGATGCGTATCTGCCGGCTGGGTTTGCGCTTGCCGTCCTCGTCCTCAAGCCTGTCGTCGGCCAGGGGCCAGCCATGGGCGCGACGCTGCACCTCGGGCAGCAGCACCAGAAGGTCCGGGTGCACGCGCGCCTGCATCTGGCGGCAGCTGCCACAGCGGCCGCAAGGGCGCGCAGCTTCACCGGCCTCGCAAAGCCAGCCCTGGGCCAGGGCCAGGGCGAAGGGCAGCGCCCCGTTGCCCTGCGCCGCGTGCACGAGCAAGGCGTGGCCGCGCTGCGTGGCCAGCGCCTCCGCCAGCGGCGAGGCGAGCCAGGGCAACGTCGCCAGGCCCTCTTCGCCTACCACCATGCCAACGTCCGCATGACATCCTGAATCTCGGCCCACACGGCGGGCCGTTCACCTTGGGCGTGCAGCCGGGCGAAGCGCTCCGGGGCGGCGCTGGCCCGCTGCGCATAGCCGGCGCTGACGCGCTCGAAGAACGCCAGGTCCTGTGCCTCGAATCGGTCCGGCGCGCGCACGGCGCCCCGGCGCTGCGCGGCGGTCGCGGCGGGCAGGTCGAACCACAGGGTGAGATCGGGTTGCCGGCCTTGCTGCACCCAGTCCTCGAGTCGGCCCAACACCTCCAGGCTGAACCCGCGGCCGCCACCCTGGTAGGCAAAGCTGGCGTCGGTGAAACGGTCGCACAGCACCAGCGAGCCGCGCGCCAGCGCCGGTTCGATGAGCTGCACGAGGTGGTCGCGCCGCGCCGCGAAGACGAGCAGCGCCTCGGTGAGCGCGTCCATGGGCGCGTGCAGCACCAGCTCGCGCAAGCGCTCGGCCAATGCGGTGCCGCCGGGCTCGCGCGTGAGCACCACGTCGTGCCCGCGCTCGCGCGCCCACGCGGCCATGGCGTCGAGGTGCGAGCTCTTGCCCGCGCCGTCGATGCCCTCGAAGGTGATGAAGCGGCCCGGCTTCACCGGCGGCCGCGCTGGTGCTTGTTCACCGCCCGATTATGTTCGGCCAGACTCTCGCTGAAGGCGCTGCTGCCGTCGCCCCGGGCGACGAAATACAGCAAGCGCGTCGGCTCGGGCCGCGTGGCCGCCTGCAGCGAAGCCAAGCCGGGCAAGGCGATGGGCGTGGGCGGCAAGCCGGCCCGGGTGTAGGTGTTGTAGGGCGTGTCGGCGAGCAGGTCGCGCTTGCGCAGGTTGCCGTCGAAGGCTGCGCCCAGGCCGTAGATCACGCTCGGGTCGGTCTGCAGGGGCATGCCGATGCGCAGGCGGTTGGTGAAGACGCCGGCGATGCGGCCACGGTCGGCCGCCTGGCCGGTCTCCTTCTCGACGATGGAAGCCAGGGTCAGGGCCTCGTCGGCGCTCTGCAACGGCGTGTCCGTGGCGCGCGCGGCCCAGGCCGCGGCCAGACGCTGCTGCATGGCGCGGTGGGCGCGCCTGAGCACGGTGAGGTCGCTCACGCCGCGGCTGTAGACGTAGGTGTCGGGGAAGAAGCGGCCCTCGGCAGCCTGCCCGGGCGCGCCCAGGGCCGCCATCAGCTCGGCCTGCGTCCACGCGGCCGTGGTTGGCTCGAGCCCGGGCGCACGGGTGAGCTCGGCGCGCAGCTGGCGCAGCGTCCAGCCCTCGATGAAACGCACCTGCTCGAGGGCCTCCCGGCCTTGCACCATCTTCGCCAGCAGCTGCCGTGGCGATGTGCCCGCATCGATCTCGTAGCTGCCGGCGCGGATGCGCCGCGCCTGCCCCGACCAGCGGAACCACTCGTAAAGGGCCAGCGGCGAGGTCTGCACGCCGGCATCCACCCACGCCTGGGCAATCTCGCGCGGCGTGGCGCCGGCCTCGATGGAGAGCTCGGCATTGGCCGCGGCCAGCGGCAGCGGCCGCTCCAGCCACCACCAGGCGCCGCCTGCGGCCAGCGCGAGAGCCACGGCCAGCGTGCCCAGCACGGGCCATACCAGGCGAGACCACAACGAGCGACGCGACATGGCGGCTGATGATAATGAGCCGATGAACCCGACCCCCCCCGCTTCGAGCCTCCCCGCGGGCGCCGTGCGCCTTGCCGATTGGGGCGTGATCCGCGCCGGCGGCGCCGATGCGCTGAAGTTCCTGCACGGGCAGATGACGCAGGACTTCGAGCACCTCGAGCCGCAGCAGGCGCGCCTGGCAGGCTACTGCTCGGCCAAGGGCAGGCTCATGGCGAGCTTCGTCGCCTGGCGGCATGGCCCCGAGGATCTGCTGCTCGCCTGCAGTGCCGACCTGCTGCCTGCCGTGCTCAAGCGTTTGTCGATGTTCGTCCTGCGCGCCAGGTGCAAGCTCACCGACGCGAGTGCCGAGTTTCCCCTGTGGGGCCTGGCGGGCGCAGCGGCGCAGCAGGCGCTGGGCGCGCCGGCCGCTGGCGCGGCCTGGCAGCTCGAAGCCTGCACCACGGCCGAGGTGGTGCGCCTGCCCGATGCCGTCGACGCTGGCGTGGCGGTGCCGCGCTACCTTGCTGCAGGCACGCCGCCGCCGGGGCTGCCCGAGCTGTCCATCGATGGCTGGCGCTGGCTCGAGGTGAAGAGCGGCGTGGCACGCATCGGCTCGGCCACGGCGGAACAGTTCGTGCCGCAGATGGTGAACTTCGAGCTCGTCGGCGGCGTCGATTTCCGCAAGGGCTGCTATCCCGGGCAGGAGGTGGTGGCGCGCAGCCAGTACCGCGGCACGCTCAAGCGGCGCGCCTGCATCGTCGATGCCCCCCTGCCCTTGCAGCCCGGCCAGGAGGTGTTCCACAGCGCCGACCCCGCCCAGCCCGCGGGCATGGTGGTGCTGGCAGGCTCGCTGGGCACACGGCATGCGGCGCTCGTGGAGCTGAAGATCGCGGCGCTCGAGGGCGGCACGCTGCACCTGGGCTCGCTGCAGGGGCCGGAGCTGTCGCTGGCCGACCTGCCCTACGCGATTGCGGCGGACGCGCCCTGACAGGGCGCTGCGGCGCACAGGCAAGTGCTCGCCGCTCGGCGCAGGCGGACGATGTGACGGGTGTTGTGCTTCAGAATTTGCCTTGTATTCGCACGCCCGTTAGAATGTTAGGCATGAACAGCCGAACGCTCAAGGATCTTCTGTACGAGCAGGTCGCCCGCGTGGGCAAGGCATTGGCCAGCCCGAAGCGGCTGGAGATGCTCGAGATACTGGCGCAAGGCGAGAAGGCGGTCGACGCTGTCGCCGCCGAAGTGGCCATCGATGTCAAGCTCGCCAGCGCGCACCTCAAGGCCTTGAAGGAAGCGCGGCTGGTGCAGAGCCGGCGCGAAGGCAAGCGCATGGTCTACCAGCTGAGCGGCGGCGACGTCGCGCAGCTCGGGGTGCTGCTGCGCCAGGTGGCCGAGGAACACCTGCTCGAATTGCGCATGACGCTGCAGCAAATGATGGCCGAACCCGATCGGCTCACCTCCGTCGGGCGCAAGGCCCTGTTGGCACAAGCCAAGCGCGGCGAGGTGATCGTGCTCGACGTGCGGCCGCAGCAGGAGTACGACACCGCCCACCTGCCCCATGCGCGCTCGCTGCCGTTGCCCGAACTGGCGCAGCGCCTCGCCGAGCTGCCGCGCGACGTGGACATCGTGGCTTACTGCCGCGGGCCGTTCTGTCTCATGTCCGACGAGGCGGTGAAGCTGTTGCGCGCGCACGGCTACCGGGCGAGCAAGACCGTCGACGGCGTCAGCGAATGGCAGGCCGCCGGCCTGCCGGTGTCACGTGCTTGATAAGCACAGGCCCATTGCCAGGGAAGTACGATGAGCTCCACGCTGTTCATACTCAACGAGGCCCCCTACGGCAACGAGCGCGCCTACAACGCGCTGCGCCTGGCCGCTGCGGTGGCGAGCAAGGAGGGCCAGCAGGTGAGGCTCTTCCTCATGGCCGACGCCGTGGCCTGCGCCAAGAGCGGGCAGAAGGTGCCCGAGGGCTACTACAACGTGCAGCTGATGCTCGGCAAGGTATTGCGCAAGGGCGAAGTGGCGTTGTGCGGCACCTGCATGGACGCACGCGGGCTGGCTCAGGCGGACATGGTCGAGGGCGCGCTGCGCAGCACCCTGGCCCAGCTGGCGGACTGGACCATCGAGGCCGACAAGGTGCTCGTGTTCTGACGCGACTTCCCCTGATCAACTGCACCATCGATTTCGAGTCGCCCCGCACGATTGCCCGACGCTGCCCCACCGTGCGGGCGTGCGCTACAGGGCGCGCCGCATCTCCTGGTGCGGCAGCCCCGCATCCTCGTAGACGGCGCCGCTGCGGCTGAAGCCGGCACGTTCGTAGAACGGCACGGCCGGGCCGTTGGCATGCAGCAGCACGGCGCGCTCGCCGCGCTGGCGCGCGGCGGCCAGCAGGGCGTCCAGCACGGCCCGGCCCAAGCCGGCGCCGCGCACGCTGGCCAGCGTGGCCATGCGCCCGATGCGTGCCACGCCGGGAGCGTGGGCGAGCAGGCGGCCCGTGGCAGGTCGACTTCGGCCCAGCGCACGCGCAGGCGGTCGAGGAAGCGAAAGTCGCTGCGGTTCGGGTTCATGGTCGGCATGCTCTCCTGGTGCGGTGTGCGCCCTGGCCTGGATCGGGGGCGGTGCGAGCTTGGCCGGCGCCGCACACGCTTCGTCGCGCAACGCGGCAGCCTGTCGCAGCGGCCTTGGGCCTGCCTGGGGCCGCTGCTATGGTGTGCTACATCAGCAACACACCCTCGAGCGCCACACCATGCAGACCTGGAACGACAGGCAACCGATCTACCAGCAGCTGGCGGACATTCTCGCCGCCCAGCTGCTCGACGGCGATCCACCCGAAGGCGCGGCCATGCCTTCGGTGCGTGGGCTGGCCGGGCGCTACCTGCTCAATCCGCTCACCGTGAATCGCGCGCTGCAGGCGCTGGGCGACGAGGGCCTGCTCGAGAACCGCCGCGGCATGGGCCTGTACGTGCGGCCCGGCGCGCGCGAGCGGCTCAAGGCCGTCGAACGCCAGCGCTTCATGGAAACCGAATGGCCCCGCCTGCGCCAACGGCTGCGCCGGCTGGGCATTGGCGCCGATCAACTCAACTGGGAGGAGCGCGCATGAACGCCGCAACCCACAGCGCCAGCGCGCCCCTGGTCGAGGCCCATGGCCTGACCGTGCGCTACGGCGCCAAGCGTGCCGTCGACGAGGTGAGCTTCAGCATTCCCAAGGGCCGCGTGGTCGGCCTGCTCGGGCACAACGGCGCGGGCAAGACGACGTTGATGAAGGCCATGGTCGGCCTGATGAGCCCTGACAAGGGTGCCGGCACGTTGCAGGTGCTGGGCCTGCAGCCGCAGCGCGACCGCGTGAGCCTGCTCGAGTCGGTGTGCTACATCCCCGACGTGGCCATCCTGCCGCGCTGGGCGCGCGTGGGCGACCTGATCACGCTCATGAGCGGCCTGCACCCGCGCTTCTCCGCCGAGCGCGCGCGCCAGCTGCTGCGGCGCACCAGCGTCGGCCTGTCCGACCGTGTGCGCGCGCTGTCCAAGGGCATGGTGGTGCAGGCCCACCTGGCGCTGGTGGCGGCGATCGATGCGCGGCTGATGATCCTCGACGAGCCCACGCTGGGGCTGGACGTGCTTTCGCGCAAGGCCTTCTACGAGATGCTCATCGACGAGTGGTGCGACGGCGAGCGCAGCGTGCTCATCTCCACGCACCAGGTGGAGGAGATCGAATCGCTGCTCTCCGACGTGCTCATGCTCAACGAAGGCAAGCTCGTGCTCTCGATCAGCCTGGAGGACATGGACCGGCGCTTCGTCGCCCTGAGCCACGACGCCGCGGTGGCCGAGCAGATCGCCGCGGCGCACCCGCTGCTCAAGTACCGCGTGCAGGGTGGCAGTGCCGCCCTCTTCGACGGTGCGCCGCCCGAGCATGTGCAGGCGCTGGGCAAGCGCATGCGGCCGAGCCTCGTCGACCTCTTCGTCGCGCTGACGCGCAAGCCCGAGCTCGACCGCACGCAGTTCTGACGCTGCAGCCCCCACGCGTTCCAAGGAGTTTGTCGATGAACCGAATCCTTCCCCTGATGCAGCGCGAGTGGTTGCAGCACCGTTTCGGCTGGACCCTGCTCACCCTGCTGCCGCTGCTGCTGGCGCTGCTGCTCACCTCGGTGAGCACGATCCAGCTCGACGACGACACCGTCGCCAGCGCCGGCGTGGCCCTGCCCGCCCTCCTCGGCATGATCGCCATCGCTGGCTCCACGGCGGTGGTCTTCCTGCTCATGTGGACCGGCTCGCTGATCATCGTCTCGGGCCTGGCCCGGCGTGACCATGCCGACCGCTCCATCGAGTTCTGGCTCTCCCTGCCGGTGAGTCACAGCGCAAGCCTGGGCACGCCCATGTTCGTGCATCTGGTGCTCGCGCCGGCTGCGGCCTTGCTCATCGGCCTGGTGGGCGGCTATGCGCTGTCCTTCGTCCTCGTCGGCCGCGTCGCCGGCGTGGGAGCCTGGCTTGACCTGCCCTGGAGCCAGATCATCCCCGGCTCGCTGGCGGTGGCGCTGCGCCTGCTCGCCGGGCTGCCCCTGGCCACGCTGTGGCTGGCGCCGCTGGTCCTTCTCGTGGTGCTCATGACCGCCTGGTTCCGGCGCTGGGGCTGGGTGGTTCTCGCCGTGGGCCTGGGCCTGGGCGGCGTGCTGCTCAAGCGGGTCTTCGGGCAGCCGTTCATCAACGAGGTCACGGTGCAACTGCTGCACCACGCCAGGATGGCGATGGTCAACGGCCGCCAGGGCGGCTTCAACGTCGACAACGCCAGTCAGAGCCGCCAGATGCTGGAGGCGATTCCGGGATGGGCGTTGCACGACTTCGGCGCCGCCTTGCGCGACCTGGCCTCGCCGCTGCTGGCCGGGGGCCTGCTCTTCGCTGCGGGCTGCTTCGCCTTGCTCGTGCTTTGGCGCCAGCGCGGCGCAGGCGGCGCGGGCTGAGCGCGGCCGCGCGCATGACCGGAGCGACCGCGCTGCCCTTGGACCGCCCGGCCCCGCACCACGAAGAAGAGGCCCCGCGGGGCCTCTTCGCCTGGCGCGGGCACTGCGCTCAGTGATGCGTGCCGTCGAGGAACTGCTCGTCTTCCGTGGAGCCTTTCAGCGCCGCGGTGGAGGCCTCGCGTTCGATGGTCGTGGTCACGGCGTCGAAGTAGCCCGTGCCGACCTCGCGCTGGTGCTTCACGGCGGTGAAGCCCCGGTCGGCGGCGGCGAACTCCTTCTCCTGCAGTTCGACGAAGGCGCTCATGTTGTTGCGCGCATAGCCGTAGGCCAGGTCGAACATGCTGTAGTTCAGGCTGTGGAAGCCGGCCAGCGTGATGAACTGGAACTTGTAGCCCATGGCCCCGAGCTCGCGCTGGAACTTGGCGATCGTCGCGTCGTCGAGGTTCTTCTTCCAGTTGAACGAGGGCGAGCAGTTGTAGGCCAGCAGCTTGCCCGGGAACTTGGCGTGGATGGCGTCGGCGAAGGCCTTGGCGAAGGCCAGGTCGGGCTTGCCCGTCTCGCACCAGATGAGGTCGGCGTAGGGCGAATAGGCCAGGCCGCGGCTGATCGACTGCTCCAGGCCGTTGCGGCTCTTGAAGAAGCCCTCGACGGTGCGCTCGCCGGTGAGGAAGGGGCGGTCGCTGGCGTCGACGTCGCTGGTCACCAAGTCGGCCGCCTCGGCGTCGGTGCGCGCCAGCAGGATGGTGGGCGTGCCCATGACGTCGGCGGCCAGGCGCGCCGCCACCAGCTTGGCCACGGCTTCACGCGTCGGCACCAGCACCTTGCCGCCCATGTGGCCGCACTTCTTCACGCTGGCCAGCTGATCCTCGAAGTGCACGCCGGCGGCACCGGCGTCGATCATGGCCTTCATCAGCTCGAAGGCGTTGAGCACGCCACCGAAACCGGCCTCGGCATCGGCGACGATGGGGGCGAAGTAGTCGACCTCGTTCTTGCCTTCGCTCCACTGGATCTGGTCGGCGCGGGCAAAGGCGCCGTTGATGCGCTTCACCACCTTGGGCACCGAGTCCACCGAGTACAGGCTCTGGTCGGGGTACATCTCGCCGTTGTCGTTGGCGTCGGCAGCGACCTGCCAGCCCGAGAGGTAGATCGCCTTCAGGCCGGCCTTGACCTGTTGCATGGCCTGGTTGCCGGTGAGCGCACCCAGGGTGTTGACGAAGGGCTCGGTGTTGATCAGGTTCCACAGCTTCTCGGCACCGCGCCGCGCCAGCGTGTGCTCGACCTGGATGGAGCCGCGCAGGCGCACCACGTCTTCGGCGCTGTAGCCGCGCTTGATGCCCCTCCAGCGCGGGTTCTCGGCCCAGTCCTTGTCGAGGGCGGCGGCTTGCTGTTGGCGGGTCGGGCTGGGCATGGCGTTCTCCGGTGAAGGGCGTGAAGAGGCGGAAAGTGGACGCCCCAAGGCTATCGCGTCGAATCCAAACCTGTGCAACTTATGTCTTATATAAGACAGAAAATAATAGATCAATAAATCATGGACTTGCGCTCGTTTCCCGCATCGTGACACGGCGTTTTCCCATATGACGGTGATTTGGTGCGTTGCACCATGGCGCCGTTTCATGATCCGAAATGAGCCTTCCGGATACGGGAACGGCCCGTCCGCGCACGCTGCGGCGGCGCAAGCGCGTGCCCCGGGGCTGGGCATCGCGGCGAGGTCGACGCCGGCCTTTCGTATGATCGGCGTGCGTCTGCACCCAGGCCCCGCATGTCCTCCTTCGCGTTCTGCTCCGACCAGCGCTTCCTCAAGGTGGGCCCGCCCACCGCCGACACGCCCTTCGCCGTGGCCGGCATCGCCTGGGACGGCGCCACCACCCACCGCCCGGGCGCGCGCCTGGCGCCGCGCGCCGTGCGCGAGGCCAGCCACATGCTGTGCGACGCCACCCATCCGTTCTTCGAGCTCAGCCCCATCGGGCTGCTCGGCGACGCGGGCGACCTGGCGCTGCCCAACACCTCGCTGGAGCGCATGCGCGCCGCGCTCGAACCGCGCGTCGCGCCCCTGCTGGCGCGCCACCACATGGCCTGGATCGGCGGCGACCACTCGATCACCCTGTCCCTGCTGCGTGCCTACCGCCGCCACTTCGGCGTGCCCCTGGCGGTGGTCCATTTCGATGCGCACTGCGACACCTGGGACACGCACTTCGGCGAACCCGGCGGGCACGGCACCTGGGTCTTGGAGGCCGTACAAGAAGGCCTGGTGCGCGCCGATTGCTTCACCCAGATCGGCATCCGCTCGGCCGCCGAGCGCGCCGCGCGCGAGTTCATCCCGGTGCACGGCGGCCAGGTGTTCACTGCGCGCGACCTGCGCGGCCTGGTCTCGCCGGCCCAGCTCGCCCCGGTGCTCGCGGCCATCCGCCAGCGCCTGGCACAGCATGGTCACCCACCCCTGTACCTGACGCTGGACATCGACTGCCTGGACCCGGCTTACGCGCCGGGCACGGGCACGCCCGAACCCGGCGGCTTGAGCACGAGCCAGGTGCTCACCTTTCTCGAGGAACTCGCCGACCTGCCCTTCGTGGGCATGGACTGCGTCGAGGTGTCGCCGCCCTTCGACCACGCCGAGCTCACCAGCCAGGCCGCGGCGGTGTTCCTCTGGACTTACCTCTGTGGTCGGGTTGCACACCATGGGTAAGATGGCCCCGATTGCACACAGGCCCTGGTGCCTGGACATCACCACCACGGGGCCGCACGCCGAACGGCCCAGACAGGAGTTCCCATGACCACCACCCGTGCCGCACGTCCGTCGCGCCCCGCGGCGCCCGCATTGCCGGCGTTCGAGTCGCTGGATCGCACGCACCGCGCCGCCATGGAGATGCTCGAGGCCTTCGACCGCCTGCTGGCGCACCTCGACGACCAGGGCCTGGACGAGACGGCGCAGGCCAGTGCGCGCGAGATCATGGCCTTCTTCGAGGGCCCGGGACGCACCCACCATGCCGAGGAAGAGCAGCATGTCTTCCCCGGCCTGCTCGCGAGCAGCGACGCGGTGCTCATCCAGCACGTGCGCCGCCTGCAGCAGGACCACGGCTGGATCGAGGAGGACTGGCGCGAACTGTCGCCGCAGATCGAGGCCATCGCCAACGGCTACAACTGGTACGACCTGCCCATGCTGCGCCTCGCGCTGCCCGTCTTCACCGCCCTGCACCGCGACCACATCGCGCTCGAGGAGGCGATCGTCTACCCCGCCGCCCGACGCCATCTCCAGGCGTTGCAAGAAGGCGGCTCCACGCGCGCCGCCACCGAGTGATGCGGCGCACACCGACCGAGGACCGCGCATGAACCATCCCGACGAATCTGCCCTGCTGCAGGCCCGCGAGGCCGCCGCCCGTTCGCCCCTGGACGCCTACTGGATGCCCTTCACCGCCAACCGCCAGTTCAAGAAGGCGCCGCGGCTGCTGACCAAGGCCTCGGGCATGCACTACTGGGACGCCTCGGGCCGGCAGATCCTCGACGCCGTGGCCGGCCTGTGGTGTGTGAACGCCGGCCATGCGCGGCCGCGCATCGTCCAGGCGATCCAGGCGCAGGCCGCGGAGATGGACTTCGCCCCGCCGTTCCAGATGGCCCACCCCAAGGCCTTCGAGCTTGCCGAGCGCGTTGCCGCCATCGCCCCGCCGGGCATGGACAAGGTCTTCTTCACCAACTCGGGCTCCGAGGCCGTGGAGACGGCGCTGAAGATGGCCCTGGCCTACCACCGCGTGCGCGGCGAGGCCTCGCGCACGCGGCTCATCGGCCGCGAGCGCGGCTACCACGGGGTGAACTTCGGTGGCATCTCGGTGGGCGGCATCGCCGCCAACCGCAAGATGTTCGGCAACATGCTCGGCGGCGTGGACCACATCCGCCACACGCACGACCTGGCGCGCAACGCCTTCAGCGTGGGCCTGCCCGAGCATGGCGCCGAAGCGGCCGACGACCTGGAGCGCCTGGTGGCGCTGCACGACGCCAGCACCATCGCCGCGGTGATCGTCGAGCCCGTGGCCGGCTCCACCGGCGTGCTGCTGCCGCCGCGCGGCTACCTCGAGCGCCTGCGCGAGATCTGCGACCGGCACGGCATCCTGCTCATCTTCGACGAGGTCATCACCGGTTTCGGCCGCACCGGCCAGCCCTTCGCCGCGCAGACCTTCGGCGTGCTGCCCGACCTGATGACGCTGGCCAAGGGCCTGACCAACGGCAGCGTGCCCATGGGCGCGGTGCTGGCGCAAGGCAAGGTGCACGACACCTTCATGACCGGGCCGGAGAAGGCCATCGAGTTCTTCCACGGCTACACCTACTCGGCCCACCCGCTGGCCTGCGCCGCAGGCATCGCCACGCTCGACACCTACGCCGAGGAAGGCCTGCTCACGCGCGCCGGCGAGCTGCAGGACTACTTTGCGCAGGCGCTGCATTCGCTCGAGGGCGAACCTCACGTCATCGACCTGCGCAACGTCGGGCTGGTGGGCGGCATCGAACTGGCGCCCGCGCCCGGCGCACCCGCGCAACGCGCCTTCGACGTCTTCATCGACTGCTACGAGCGCGGCCTGCTGCTGCGCACCACGGGCGACATCATCGCGCTCTCACCCCCGCTGATCATCCAACGCGGCCAGATCGACCAGATCGTCGAGACCCTGCGCGGCGCGCTGCGCCGCGTGGCCTGAGCCTCGAGGCGCGCATCATGCCCGGCGAAGACGCTGTCCTGGCCATCGACCTGGCGCTGAGCCAGGCCTCCTACTACACCGCCACGGCCGGCCCCGCCCCGGCCTTCGCGCCGCTGCAGGGCACGGCAAGCTGCGACGTGGCGGTGGTGGGCGGTGGACTCAGCGGCCTGTCGGCGGCGATCGAGCTGCGCCGCCGCGGCCTCGATGTGGTGCTGCTCGAAGCGCGCGAGATCGGCGGCGGCGCCAGCGGGCGCAATGGCGGCCAGGTGATCCACGGGCTGGCCTGCGACCAGGCCGTGATCGAGAGCCAGCTCGGCCTGGCCGACGCGCGCCGCGTCTGGGACATGTCGATCGAGGCGCTGGACCTGCTGCGCGAACGCATTGCGCAGCACGGCATCGCCTGCGACTGGCAGCCGGGCTACCTCGGCGTGGCTTGCAGCCCGAGCAAGGGCCGCGCACTCAGCGCCTGGGCCGACCGCATCGAATCCGTCTACGGCTATCCGCTGGCGCGCATCGGGCCTGGCGAGATGCGGCAGTGGGTGGACAGCGCGCGCTTCCACAGCGCCGTCCACGACCCGCGCTCGGGCCACCTGCACCCGCTGAAATTCACGCAGGGCCTGGCACGCGTGGCCACCGCCGAGGGCGTGCGCATCCATGCCGGCACCCCGGTGCGGGCGCTGAGCGAGGGCGCCACCCCGGTGCTGCGCACCGACGCCGGCGAGCTGCGCGCGCGGCAGGTGCTGCTCGCCGGCAACCTCTACCTGCGCGGCATCGCGCGCAAGCTCGAGCCGCGCATCATGCCCGTGGGTACGTACATCGGCTGCAGCGAGGTGCTGGACCCGGCGCTCGCCGCCAGCCTCATCCCCAGCGGCGCGGCGGTGTGCGACACGAATTTCGTGCTCGACTACTTCCGCCCCACGCCGGACCACCGGCTGCTTTACGGCGGGCGCGTGAGCTACAGCACGGCCACGCCGCGCGACCTGGCCCAGAGCATGCGCCGGCTGATGCTGCGCACCTTCCCTCAGCTCGCCGCCCATCGCATGGAATTTGCATGGGGCGGGTTCGTGGACATCACCATGAACCGCGCGCCGGATTTCGGCCGCCTTCCGGCCGCGCGCGGTGCGGCCGCCAACGTCTACTACCTGCAGGGCTTCTCCGGGCACGGCGTGGCCTTCAGCGGGCTGGCCGGGCGCATCGTGGCCGAGGCGATGACCGGGGACGCCGGCCGTTTCGACCTCTTCGCGCGGCTGCGCCACCGCAGCTTCCCTGGCGGCGCGCTGCTGCGCACGCCGGCGCTGGTGCTGGCCATGGCCTGGTTCAGAATGCGCGATCTCCTCGGCTGAGCGCATCGTGAGCTCCAGACCCATCGTCCTCGTCCCGGCCTGCCATCACCGGTTGGGCGAGCACCCGTACCACATCGTCGGCCGCAAGTACGTCGAGGCGGTGCGCCTGGCCGGCGCGTTGCCGCTGGTGGTGCCGCGCCTGGAGGCCGGCGAGATCGACACGGCGCTCGATCTGGCCCACGGCGTGCTGCTCACCGGCTCGCCTTCCAACGTGCACCCCTCGCACTTCGGCGAAGGCGTGCACGACCCGGCCCTGCCGCTGGACCCCGAGCGCGACGCCTGGGTGCTGGCCCTGGTGCCGCGCGTGCTGGCGCGCGGCCTGCCCTTGTTCGCCATCTGCCGCGGCGCCCAGGAGGCCAACGTGGCCCTCGGCGGCAGCCTGCACCAGGCGGTGCACCAGGTGGCGGGCCTGGCCGACCATCGCGCCGACGACAGCATGCCCGCGGCGATGCAGTACGCACCCGCGCACCGCGTCGACGTGGTGCGTGGCGGCGTGCTCGAAGCCATCATCGGGCAGGCCAGCTTCCAGGTGAATTCGTTGCACGGCCAGGGCGTGAAGCGGCTGGCGAGCGGCTTGCGCACCGAGGCCGTGGCCCCCGACGGCCTGGTGGAGGCCTTCTCGATGGCGGATGCGCCGGGCTTCAACCTGTGCGTGCAATGGCATCCCGAGTGGCAGGCTGCGGAGAACCCCGTTTCGATGCGCCTGCTGCAGGCCTTTGGTGCCGCGATGCACCAATACCGAGACCGTGTCAGGGGCCCCTTGCCGAGTGTCGCTTTCAGTGCCTGAGTGCCGGGGCCCTGGCCCCGGTTGCACCCACCCACCGATTGCCGAGACCGAACATGATGGCCCGCGAAAACTTCACCTTCAGCGAACTGGAACAGTGGCTCAACGAGCGCCGCGTCACCGAGATCGAATGCCTCGTGCCCGACCTCACCGGCGTGGCGCGCGGCAAGATCCTGCCGCGCGAGAAATTCACCGAGGACCGCGGCATGCGCCTGCCCGAGGCCGTGGTGGCAATGGGGGTGACCGGCGAGTTCCCCGAGGAGGGGCCGTACTACGACGTCATCACCCCCACCGACCGCGACATGCACCTGCGCCCGGACCCCACCACGGTGCGCATCGTGCCCTGGGCCGCCGACCCCACGGCGCAGGTGATCCACGACTGCTACGACCGTGACGGCACGCTGGTGCCCTTTGCGCCGCGCAGCGTGCTGCGCCATGTCTGCGACCTCTTCGAGGCCCAAGGCTGGGCGCCGGTGGTGGCGCCGGAACTCGAGTTCTACCTGGTGGCGCGCAACACCGACCCGGACGTGCCGCTCAAGCCACCGGTGGGTCGCAGCGGGCGCAGCGAGACCAGCCGCCAGGCCTATTCGATCGACGCGGTGAACGAGTTCGACCCGCTCTTCGAGGAGGTCTACGACTACTGCGAGAAGATGGAGCTCAACGTCGACACCCTGATCCACGAGGTGGGCGCGGGCCAGATGGAGATCAACTTCTTCCACGACCACCCGCTGGGCCTGGCCGACGAGGTCTTCCTCTTCAAGCGCACCGTGCGCGAGGCCGCGCTGCGCCACGACATGTTCGCCACCTTCATGGCCAAGCCCATCGCCGGCGAGCCCGGCAGCGCCATGCACATCCACCAGAGCGTGGTGAGCAAGGCCACCGGGCGCAACATCTTCAGCAACGAGGATGGCACGCCCAGCGCCGAGTTCTTCTGGTATATCGGCGGCTTGCAGAAGTACACCCCGGCGGCGATGGCGCTGTTCGCGCCCTACGTGAACAGCTACCGCCGTCTGGTGCGCGGCGTGGCCGCGCCGATCAACATCCAGTGGGGCACGGACAACCGCACCGTGGGCATCCGCAGCCCGCTGGCGCCGCCGGCCGCGCGGCGCGTGGAGAACCGCGTCATCGGCGCCGACGCCAACCCCTACGTGGCGCTGGCCGCCACGCTGGCCTGCGGCTACCTGGGCATCCTCAAGCGCATCGAACCCTCGGCCGAGTGCAAGGGCGATGCCTACCTGGGCGACTTCTCGCTGCCGCGCAGCCTGGGCGAAGCGCTGGCGCTGTTGCGCGACGAACGCGACCTGGCGGAGGTGCTGGGCCAGTCCTTCATCACCGTCTACACCGAGGTCAAGGAGATCGAGTACGCCGAGTTCATGAAGGTGATCTCGCCGTGGGAGCGCGAACACCTGTTGCTCCACGTTTGAGGACCACGGCCATGAGCACCCTGCGCAGCACCCACGAATGGCAGGCCGCCGACGCGGCGCACTTCCTGCACCCCTTCACCGACTTCAAGGGCCTCGCGGCCAAGGGCTCGCGCATCATCACGCGCGCCGACAACATCTACCTCTGGGACAGCGACGGCCACAAGCTCCTCGACGCCATGAGCGGCCTGTGGTGTGTGAACGTCGGCTACGGGCAGGAAGCCCTGGTGCAAGCCGCTGCGCGCCAGATGCGCGAGCTGCCCTTCTACAACGCCTTCTTCCAGACGGCCACGCCGCCGGCCATCGAACTGGCCGAGGTGCTCGCAGAGGTGGCGCCGCCGCAGTTCAAGCATGTCTTTTTCAGCGGCTCGGGCTCCGAAGGCAACGACACGGTGGTGCGCATGGCGCGCCGCTACTGGGACCTGCTCGGCCAGCCGCAGCGCCAGGTCATCATCAGCCGGCACAACGCCTACCACGGCTCGACCATGGCCGGCGCTTCGCTCGGCGGCATGAGCGGCATGCACGCCCAGGGCGGGCTGCCCATCCCGGGCATCGAACACATCGAGCAGCCCTACTGGTGGGAGCACGGCCGCACGCAGGGGCTCACGCGCGACGAGTTCGGCCTCGTGGCCGCACGCTGGCTGGAGGAACGCATCCTCGCCATCGGCGCGGAGAAGGTTGCCGCCTTCATCGGCGAGCCCGTGCAGGGCGCCGGCGGCGTGATCGTGCCGCCTGCCACCTACTGGCCCGAGGTGCAGCGCATCTGCGACAAGTACGGGGTGCTGCTGGTGAGCGACGAGGTCATCTGCGGCTTCGGCCGCACCGGCCGCTGGTTCGGCTGCGAGACCATGGGCACGCGGCCCGACCTGATGACCTTCGCCAAGGGCGTGACCAGCGGCTACGTGCCCCTGGGCGGCGTGATGGTGGGCGAGCGCATGGCCCGGGTGCTCATCGAACAGGGCGGCGAGTTCAACCACGGCTACACCTATTCCGGCCACCCCGTGGCCTGCGCGGTGGCGCTGGCCAACATCGGGCTCATCCGTTCCCTGGGCCTGGTGGAGCACGTGCACGACGAGGTCGGCCCGTATCTTGCTCAGCAGTACCGGTCACTGGCCGAACACCCGCTCGTGGGTGACGCCGAAACCTGCGGCCTGATGGGAGCACTGTTGCTCGTCAAGGACAAGAAATCGGGAGCTGCCTTCCCGCCCGAGTTGGAGATCGGCATGGTCTGCCGTGGCCACTGCTTCCGCGAGGGGCTGGTGATGCGCGCGGTGGGCGAGCGCATGATCGTCGCGCCGCCGCTGGTCATCACCCGCGCGCAGATCGACGAGATGGTGGCACTCATCCGGCGCTGCCTGGACCTGACCCTGGCCGACGCCCGGCGCGCAGGCTGGCTCGCCTGAATGCAAGCGCTTCCCCTGACATACGGCGGCCGTGCCGGCTGCCAGAATCCACCCCCTTTGATTCGCATTGACCTCGGAGACCGCCCATGAAACTGACGTCCCCCCTCGGTGCCCTGTGCCTGGCCCTGACTGCCACCGGCGCGCTGGCGCAGGCCGAGGAGCCCGTGCTCAACGTCTACAACTGGTCGGACTACATCGCCGAAGACACGGTCAAGAACTTCGAGAAGGAAACGGGCATCAAGGTCCGCTACGACAACTTCGACAACAACGAGATCCTGCATGCCAAGCTGGTGGCGGGCAAGACCGGCTACGACGTCATCGTGCCCTCCTCGAACTGGGCCAAGCTGCAGATCGACGGTGGCCTGCTGCGCAAGCTCGACAAGGGCCAGATCCCGAACCTGAAGAACCTCGACCCGGCGGTGCAGGCGGCGCTGGCGAAGATGGACCCGGGCAACCAGTACATGGTGGATTGGCTGTGGGGCTACACCACGGTGGGCATCAACGTCGACAAGGTCAAGGCCGCCCTGGGCAGCACGCCCATGCCCGACAACGCCTGGGACCTGGTCTTCAAGCCCGAGTACATCAGCAAGCTCAAGGGCTGCGGCGTGTCCTTCCTGGACTCGGCCACCGAGGTCGTGCCGGCCGTGCTGCACTACCTGGGCAAGCCCGCCTACAGCAAGAACCCGGGCGACTACACCGCGGCGGTCTCGGTGCTCAAGTCCGTGCGCCCCTCGGTGACGCTGTTCAGCTCGTCGGGCTACATCAACGACATGGCCAACGGCTCGATCTGCCTGGCCCTGGGCTGGAGCGGTGACATCAACATCGCCCGCCAGCGTGCCGTCGACGGCAAGACCGGGCAGAACATCCAGGCGCTGATCCCGAAGATCGGCGGCGTGCTCTTCTTCGACGTGATGGTGATCCCGGCGGATGCCGCACACCCCGGCAATGCGCAGAAGTGGATCAACTACATCCTGCGCCCCGAGGTCCACGCCAGCCTCACCAACAAGGTCTTCTACGCCAACCCGAATGCGGCCTCCAAGCCTTTCGTCAAGCCCGAGGTGGCGACCAACCCGTCGGTCTTCCTCTCGGGCGCGGACATGGCCAAGATGGCACCGCCCGACTCGCTCAACAACGACCTGCGCCGGCTGATGACGCGCACCTACACCTCGTTCAAGACCGGGCTCTGAGTGTCATGGTGATGGCCGCGGCCGCCAGCGAAGAGGCGTTCCTGCAGATCAAGGACGTCGTCAAGGAGTTCAACGGCTACAAGGCGGTCAACCACGCCAGCGTGGACATCGCCAAGGGCGAGATCTTCGCGCTGCTCGGTCCCTCGGGTTGCGGCAAGAGCACGCTGCTGCGCATGCTCGCGGGCTTCGAGACGCCGACGGCCGGACAGATCGTGCTCGGCGGCGTGGACCTGGCCACGCTGCCGCCCTACGAGCGGCCGATGAACATGATGTTCCAGAGCTACGCCCTGTTCCCGCACCTCACGGTGTGGGAAAACATCGCCTTCGGCCTGAAGCGCGAGGGGCTGCCCAAGGATCGCATCGGCGCGCGCGTCGAGGCCATGCTCAAGCTCGTGCAGCTGGGCAAGTTCGCGCAGCGCAAGCCGCACCAGCTCTCCGGCGGCCAGCAGCAGCGCGTGGCGCTGGCGCGCTCGCTGGCCAAGCAGCCACAGCTGCTGCTGCTCGACGAGCCGCTGGGGGCGCTGGACAAGAAGCTGCGCGAGGAGACGCAGATCGAGCTCGTCAACATCATCGAGCAGGTCGGCGTCACCTGCGTCATGGTGACCCACGACCAGGAAGAGGCGATGACCATGGCCGGGCGCATCGCCGTGATGAGCGAGGGTCGCTTCCTCCAGGTGGGTGCGCCGGGCGAGATCTACGAGACACCGGCGACGCGCTTCGTCTCCGACTTCATCGGCAACGTCAATCTCATGGACGGCACGCTGAGCACCGACGAGCCCGACCACGTGATCATCGACTCCGCCGACTGCCGGCACTACGTCGGCCACGGCATCACCGGCACCACGGGCATGGCGGTGACGGTGGCGCTGCGCCCGGAGAAGATTCACCTTTCGCGCAACCGGCCCCAGGGCGAGCTCAGCGAGTTCAACACCGTCTGCGGCAAGGTCAAGGAGCTGGCCTACTTCGGCAGCTTCACCGTCTATCACCTGGTGCTGGGCAGCGGCGCGCTGCTCAAGGTGAGCATGGCCAACGTGCAGCGCCACCGCGAGGACGAATTCACCTGGGGCGACGAGGTCTGGGCGCACTGGTCGCGCTCGGCCCACGTCGTGCTGACGCAGTGAGCGCTGTGCTGGCGCGAGCCCGGTCCCTGCTCAGCGGGCGGCGGCTGGTCATCGCCGCGCCCTACCTGTTCCTGCTCGTCTTCTTTCTCTTCCCTTTCCTCATCGTCGGCAAGATCAGCGTCAGCGAGATGGAGGCGGTGACCTTCAAGGACCTGCTGAGCCTGCGCGACGGCGTGCTCCAGCTCACGCTGCGCTTGTCCAACTACCAGTTCATCGCCACCGACAGCCTGTACCTCAAGACCTACCTGAGCAGCCTGCACTACGCCGCGGCCACCACCGTGCTGTGCTTGTTCATCGGCTACCCGTTCGCCTACTTCATGGCGCGTGCACGCGCCACGGCGCAGCCGGCGCTGCTCATGCTCGTGATGCTGCCCTTCTGGACCTCGTTCCTGGTGCGCGTCTACGCCTGGAAGGGCCTGCTCACCGAGAACGGCTTCGTCGCCGACCTGATCATCGGCTCGGGCCTGGACCAGTTGCTGGCGTCGCTCGGGCTCATCGCCGCGCCGGGCAAGCTCATGAACACGCCCTTCTCGCTGGTGCTGGGCATGACCTACACCTACCTGCCGTTCATGATCCTGCCGCTCTACGCCAACCTGGCGAAGATGGACCTGCGCCTGCTCGAGGCGGCGGCGGACCTCGGCGCCTCGCCCTGGGTGGCGTTCTGGAAGATCACCGTGCCGCTGTCCAAGGCCGGCATCATCGCCGGCGCCATGCTCGTCTTCATCCCCTGCGTCGGCGAGTACGTCATCCCCGAGCTGCTCGGCGGCCCCGAGACGCTGATGATCGGCCGCGTCATCTGGGACGAGTTCTTCTCCAACAACGACTGGCCCATGGCCTCCACCGTGGCGGTGGTGATGATCCTGCTCATCATCGTGCCGCTGGCGGTGTTCGGCAAATACCAGGCCGAGTCCCAGGAGGCGCGCAAATGAGATGGCCTTGCGCGCTGCGCCCGTGGCTCCCCGAGGAGGCGCGCGTCCCAATTGACGCGGCGTGGCGCAGGACGCGATGAAGGCCTCGCGCTTCAACGTCTGGTTCGGCCGCGCCTGGCTCGCGGCGGGCTACCTCTTCCTCTTCGTGCCCATCGTCGCGCTGGTGGTGTACTCCTTCAACGACTCGCCGCTGCCCAACGTCTGGCGCGGCTTCACGTTCAAGTGGTACGCCGCGCTGCCCGCCGACGGCGAGATCATCGCCGGCTTTGCGCTGAGCCTGAAAGTGGCCTTCCTCACCGCCTGCGGCTCGGTCGTCCTGGGCACCCTGGCCGCCTTCGTGCTCGTCAAGTACAAGCGCTTCGGCGGGCGCACCCTGTTCACCGGCATGGTCAACGCGCCGCTGGTGATGCCCGAGGTGGTGGTCGGCCTGTCGCTGCTGCTCATGCTGGTGAGCGTGCAGCGCGCCCTCGGTTTCCCCGAGCGCGGCCTGATGACGATCTGGTTCGGCCACCTGCTCCTGGGCATGGCCTACGCCGCGGTGGTGGTGCAGTCGCGCCTGCAGGACCTCAACCCCCAGCTCGAAGAGGCGGCCATGGACCTGGGCGCCCGCCCGGCCCAGGTCTTCTGGCTGGTGACGCTGCCGATGATTGCGCAGTCGCTGGCTTCGGCCTGGCTGCTCACCTTCACCATCTCGCTGGACGATGTGGTGCTGTCCAACTTTCTTTCCGGCCCAGGCTCGACGACCATGCCGCTGGTGATCTTCTCGCGCGCGCGCCTGGGGCTCAACCCCAGCGTGAATGCCGTCGCCGCGATCACGGTGGCCGTCGTCTCCCTGGGCGTGCTCGTCGCCAGCTACATGATCGCCCGCGCCGAGCGCCAGCGCCAGCTCGACCTGGCCGCCGCCGCCCGTGCCTGAACCCTTCGCCCCATCCATCCCGAGGAGAACCCCGATGAAGCTGAGCCGCCCCACCGCCCTCGCCCTGGCCATCGCAGCCACCTTCCCCGCCGCGGCGCAGGGCAACGACGACGTGCTCAAGGAACTGCGTGCACTGCGCGAGCGGGTCACGGCCTTGGAGAAGCAGCTCGCCGCGAAGCCGGCCGCGCCGGCCCCCGGCCAATGGGGCATGACACCCGAGCAGGCACAGGAGCTCAACCGGGCGACGATGAAGGCCGAGGCCACCGAGGACAACCTCGAAACGCAGGGGCTCAAGCTGCTGACGATCAGTGGCTACATGGACCCGAGCTTCATCTACAACCGCGCGCAGAACCGCGCCGGCTTCCAGTTCCTCAACGGCGCCGGGGACGACGGCTACGCCTACGACAACAGCTACATCGGCACGGTGGCGATCGACTTCGCCAAGGAGACCGAGAGCGGCACGCGCTACAAGCTCACCATCGTGCCCAACCGTGGCACCGAATCGGTGATGACGGGTTCCAACCGCATGGTGCAGGAGGCCTCGGTGTCGATCCCGCTGGGCGATCTGCAGACGCGTCTCATCGCCGGTCACGTTCCGGACTGGTCGGGCTACGAGTACCTGCCGCCGACGCTCAACAAGCTCATCACCCACAACCTGCTTTTCGATTTCACGCTGCCCACGGCCTACACCGGCGTCGGCCTGGACGTGACCAGCGGCAAATGGTGGATGCGCGGCATGCTCGCCAACGTCAACTCGTCGCAGAAGAGCAGTGGCAACAGGACGCCGTCGCTGGTCGGCCGGGTCGACTACTCGAAGGGCGAGTTCAACGGCTGGGGTGCCGCCGCCGTGCTGGGCAAGGTGGCCAACTTCGCCGACCCGGATGGCGAGGATTCGATGGCCGCGATGCTCGAGGTCGACGGCTACTTCGTGCGCGGCGACTGGACGGTGCAAGGCCAGGTCAGCCTGGGCCAGCAGAAGAAGGCCGCCATCGCCCCCGACCCGGTCACGGGCGAGCTGCGCGACGCGAGCTGGTGGGGCGCGTCGGGCCTGGCAGCGTACAAGTTCACGCCGCGCTTCGAGGGCATCGTGCGCGGCGACTACATCCACAACACGAAGAACGGCGGCGGCCTGTTCGGCTACACGGGCTACTGGGACCCGGCCAGCGGCAGCCTGGGCGACGGGCGCAACGGCATCGGTGTCGACGGCACGCTGGACTGCAGCGGCGAAGTCGCGCTTGCCGAGTGCAACCGTGGCGCCAACCGCTACGCGCTGTCCTTCGGCCTGAGCTACCTCTTCGACACCAACACCACGCTCAAGGCCGAGTACCGCCTGGACCGTGCCGACCGCGCCGTCTTCCAGTACGCGAAAGACGGTTCGTACCGCAAGAGCAACAGCCTGTTCGGGGCGTCGGTGATCGTCGCTTTCTGAGGCGGGCCGCCGCGCCGTCCACATCCGAGCCAGGGCCGTCCGATGAACACCAACCTCCCGAACTGGCACGAGCGTGCCGCCACGCTGCGCGCCGACGGCCGCATGCTCGTCGACGGCCAGCGCCGCGCGGCCGCCAGCGGCGAGGCCTTCGCCAAGCACTCGCCCATCGACGGGCGCCTGCTCGGTGGCGTGGCACGCGGCGCCGCAGCGGACATCGATGGCGCCGTGGCCAGCGCGCGCGCGGCTTTCGACGATGCCCGCTGGGCGGGCATGCCGCCGGCCGTGCGCAAGCGATTGCTGCAACGCTTTGCCGAGAAGATCCTCGCCGCCAAGGAAGAGCTCGCCCTGCTCGAGACGCTGGACATGGGCAAGCCGATCCAGTATTCGCTCGCCGTGGATGTACCCAGCACCGCGCGCTGCATCGCCTGGTACGCCGAGGCGGTGGACAAGATCTACGACGAGATCGCACCCACCGGCTCGAATGCGCTGGCGCTGGTGACGCGTGAACCGATGGGCGTGGTCGGGGCCATCGTGCCCTGGAACTACCCCATGATCATGGCCGCCTGGAAGCTTGGCCCGGCGCTGGCGGCCGGCAACTCGGTGGTCCTCAAGCCGAGCGAGAAGAGCCCGCTCACGGCGCTGCGACTGGCCGAACTGGCGGTCGAGGCGGGCATCCCGCCGGGCGTGTTCAATGTCGTGCCGGGCTTTGGTGCCGAGGCGGGCGAGGCGCTGGCCCTGCACATGGACGTCGACGCCATTGCCTTCACCGGCTCCACGCGCACCGGGCGACGCATGCTCGAGTACGCCAGCCGTTCCAACCTCAAGCGTGTCTACAACGAGCTCGGCGGCAAGTCGGCGTTCATCGTCTTCCCCGACTTCGCCGACCTGCAGCGCGCCGCCGAGACCGTGGCCGCGAGCCTCTTCTTCAACCAGGGCGAGAGCTGCAATGCACCCTCGCGCGTGCTCGTGCACGACTCCGTGGCCGACGAGTTCGTTGCCATCGTCGCGGCGCAGGCACCCAAGTACGCCCCGGCCGACCCGCTGCACCCCGGCACGGTGATGGGTGCACTGGTCGACGAAACACAGCTGCGCACGGTGATGGGCTACATCGAGGCCGGCCGCGGCGAGGGCGCGCGCTGCGTCGCCGGTGGCCGCCAGGCGCGCGGCGAGAGCGGTGGCTTCTACGTCGAACCCACGGTCTTCGACGGCGTGGCCAACGGCATGAAGATCGCCCGCGAGGAGATCTTCGGGCCGGTGATGAGCGTGATCCGCTTCCACACCGAATCCGAGGCCATCGCCCTGGCCAACGACAGCCCCTACGGCCTGCAGGCCAGCGTGTGGAGCGACCACCTGAGCCGCGCGCACCGCGTGGCGCGCGCGCTGCGCGCGGGCACGGTGCACGTGAACCAGTACGACGAGGACGACATCACCGTGCCCTTCGGCGGCTACAAGCAAAGCGGCAACGGGCGCGACAAGAGCCTGCACGCCTTCGACAAGTACACCGAGCTGAAGACCACCTGGCTGCGCATCGAGGCGGACAAGGCATGACGCCCGCGCTCAACGAGCAGATCCTGGCGCGCAAGGCCGCGGCCACGCCGCGTGGCGTGGGGGTGATGGCGCCCTTCTTCGCCGAGCGTGCCCAGGGCGCCGAGCTGTGGGACGTGCAGGGCCGGCGCTTCATCGACTTCGCCGGCGGCATCGCCGTGATGAACGTGGGCCACGGCCACGCCAAAGTCAAGGCGGCGCTGGCGGCGCAGCTCGAGCGCTTCACGCACACCTGCTGGCAGGTGGTGCCTTACGAGGGCTACGTCGCGCTGGCGGAAAAGCTCAACGCCCTCACGCCGGGCAGCCACGCCAAGAAGACGGCCTTCTTCTCCACCGGCGCCGAAGCCGTGGAAAACGCCATCAAGATTGCGCGCTATCACACGCGCCGCTCGGGCGTCATCGCCTTCGGCGGCGCCTTCCACGGGCGCAGCCTCTTCGCCGTGGCCCTCACCGGCAAGGTGCAGCCCTACAAGGCCGGCTTCGGCCCCTTCCCGGCCGAGATCTACCACGCCCCCTTCCCTGCCCAGGGTGTCGACCTGGCCGAGGTGAAGCGGGCCGTGCAGCAGCTCTTCAAGGCCGACATCGAGCCCGCGCGCGTGGCCGCGATCGTCTTCGAGCCGGTGCAGGGCGAGGGCGGCTTCAACGTCATCCAGGCCGAGGCCGTGCACTGGCTGCGCGCGCTGTGCGATGAGCATGGCATCGTGCTCGTCGCCGACGAGGTGCAGAGCGGCTTCGGCCGCACCGGCAAGCTCTACGCCATGGAACACTTCGGCGTCGTGCCCGACCTCGTCATCAGCGCCAAGAGCCTGGCCGCGGGCCTGCCGCTCTCGGCCGTGACGGGCCGCGCCGAGATCATGGACGCGCCGGCCCCCGGCGGCCTGGGCGGCACCTACGCCGGCAACCCGATGGCCATCGCCGCGGCGCTGGCGGTGGTCGAGATCATGGCCGAGGAGCGGCTGCCCGAGCGCGGCGCCATGCTCGGCGCGCGCCTGCGCGCGGCGCTGGAGGCGCAGCGTGCGCAGGTGCCGCAGATCGCCGAGGTGCGCGGGCTGGGTGCGATGGTGGCGGTGGAGTTCCGCCAGCCCGGCAGCGGCCAGCCCGATGCCGAGTTCACCCGGCGCGTGCAGGCGCAGGCGCTGGCGCGCGGGCTGATCCTGCTCAGCTGCGGGGTGGATGCCAACGTGCTGCGTTTCCTCTTTCCGCTGAACACGCCCGAGCCGGTGTTCGACGAGGCGCTGGCCATCCTGCGCGACGCCCTCGGTTCGGCCTGAGAGCTTGTGAAGCATTCCACCACACCCGCTCGTGCGCCCGCAACTGCGCCGCTCGTCGTTGCAAATGCTCGCCGTAGCCTGGGCTACGGCTGTGCTTTGCGCCTAGATCGACACCGTTTCGGACTCCCGCTCGGGCGCGCCGGAATACTTCACAAGCTCTGATGCCATGAGCGACCTCCAGCAGCGCCTGCAGCAGGCCGGCGTGCACACGCTGCTCGTGCAGTTCACCGACGTGCATGGCTGCGCCAAGGGCAAGCTCGTGCCGCTGGCGCACCTGGGCGAGGTGCTGCGCAGCGGTGCCGGGTTCGCCGGCCCCTCGATCTGGGGCACGGGCCTGCCACGCAGCGGGCCGCGCTCGGAGTACTACGCGCGCGGCGATGCCGGCACGGCACAGCCGCTGCCCTGGATGCCCGGCGTGGCGCGCATCGTCGGCGACGGCTACGTCGACGGACAGCCCTTCGACGCTTGCCCGCGCCAGGTGCTGCAACGCGCGCTGGCGCGGCTGGCGGCGCGCGGCTGGACGCTGCGCATCGGCATCGAGCCCGAGTTCTTCCTGCTCAGGCGCGGCGCGGCCGGCACCTGGCTGCCTGCCGATGACCGCGACCGGCTGGACAAGCCCTCGTACGACCTCAAGTCGCTGCCGCGCCAGCTGGGCTTCCTGCACGCCCTGCACCAGGCCCTGGCCGCCGCCGGCCTGGACGTGCTGCAGCTCGACCACGAGGACGCGCACGGCCAGTACGAGGTGAATTTCGCCTTCGACGAAGCGCTGCGCAGCTGCGACCACCTCATGCTCTTCAAGCTCGCCGCGCACCACCTGGCCGAGGAGCGCGGCATGGTCTTTTCGATGATGCCCAAGCCCTTCGCCGACCAGCCCGGCAGCGGGCTGCACTTCCATGTCTCGCTGTGGGCCGGCGAGCGCTGCGTCTTCGACCCCGAGACCCCGGGCGCGAACCTGAGCCGGTTCGGGCGCCAGTTCGTCGCCGGCGTGCTTGCCCATGCCGGCGCGCTGTGCGCACTGGCCGCGCCCACCGTCAACTCCTACAAGCGGCTCACCGTGGGCGAGAGCCTCTCCGGCACGACCTGGGCGCCGGCCTACGTCGCCCAGGGCCCGAACAACCGCACGGCGCTGGTGCGCACCCTGCCCGGGCGCTTCGAGTGGCGCCTGCCCGACGCCAGCGCCAACCCCTACCTGGCCACGGCCGCGCTGGTGGCGGCGGGGCTGGACGGCATCGAACGCGAGCTCGACCCCGGCGCGGACTGCACCGACGACCTTTTCGACTGGCCTCTGAAGCGCATCCGCGAGCACGGCATCGCGCTGCTGCCGCAGTCGCTCGCGCAGGCGGTGGATGCGCTGCAGGCCGACGCGGTGGTCTGCGCGGCGCTGGGCGACACGCTGGCCGGCGAGTTCATGCGCCTCAAGCGTGCCGAGTGGAGCGGCTACGCGCGCCATGTCAGCGCCTGGGAACTCGAGCGCTACGCTGCGGCGTTCTGACGCCCGATGAACCGGGGCGCCGCGCCCGCCTGGGCCTACCTCAGCCTGGCCGCCAGCATGGCCCTGGTGGGCGGCTATGTCGGGCTGTCCAAGCTGCTGCTGGCGGTGTTTCCGGTGCTGCTGCTGGCCTGGCTGCGTTTCGCCATCGCCGCCGTGGCCATGCTGCACTGGGTGCACCGCGCGCCGGGCGAGAACCGGCTCTCGGCGCACGACCGCCGGCTGCTCTTCTGGGAGAGCTTTCTCGGCAACTTCCTCTTCAGCATCTGCATGCTCTACGGCGTGCAGCTCACTTCGGCGCTGGCTGCCGGCGTCGTCATGGCCGCCATCCCCGCGGCGGTGGCCTTGCTCGCGCGCGTCTTCCTCGGCGAGCGCATCCGGCCGCGCGTGGCCCTGGCCATCGGCTGCGCGGTGGGCGGCATCGCGTTGCTGGCGCTGGCGCGCGGCGGGTCGACCTCGGTGACTCCCGCGTCAGGCTGGGGCTACGCGCTGCTGCTCGGCGCGGTGCTGTGCGAAGCGTCCTACGTGGTCATCGGCAAGCGCCTCACCGGCAAGGTCTCGCCGCGGCGCATCAGCGCACTCATCAACCTGTGGGGCCTGGCGCTGGTCACCCCCTTGGGGCTGTGGCAGGCCTGGGCCTTCGACTTCTCCCGCGTGGTGGCGCCGGTCTGGGCACTGCTGGCGTTCTACGCCATCGCCGCGAGCATGGTCACGGTGTGGCTGTGGATGCAGGGCCTGCGCCACGTGCCCTCCGCGCGCGCCGGCGTCTTCACGGTGATGCTGCCGGTAGCCGCCGCGCTGGTGGGCATCGTCGTGCTCGGCGAGGGCTTCGGCCCCGCTCACGTGGCGGCCTTCGTGCTCGCCCTGGTCGGCCTGCTGCTGGCCACCTGGCCCGAGCGCGGCGCTGCCAGCGCGGGGATTCAGGGGCGTGCCGCGCGGCCGTAGCTACGGAACCGGGTGATCACCACGGCCATGTCCTGTGCACTCAGCAGGGCGGGCTCGGCCACCGCCAGTGCCTCGAGGTAGACCTCGCACAGCGACTCGACCTCCTGCATCACCTTCATCGCCTGCCCCAGCGTGGCGCCCGCGGCCACCAGGCCGTGGTGGGCGAGCAGGCAGGCATCGCGCGCGCGCATGGCCTGGGCCACGGCGTGCGACAGCGCCTCGGTGCCGAAGGTGTGGTACGGCACCAGCGGCACGTCGTCGCCGCCGGCCACGGCGACCATGTAGTGGAATGCCGGCAGCGGCCGCTCCAGGCAGGCCAGCGCCGTGGCGTGGATCGAGTGCGTGTGCACCACCGCGTGCAGTTCGGGCCGGGTGCGGTAGATGGCCTGGTGGAAGTGCCACTCCGAAGAAGGCTGCCAGTCGCCGACCACGCTGTCGTCGTCCCCCACCCACACCAGGTCCTGCGGCCTCAGGTCGTCGGCGCCCATGCCCGTCGGCGTGATGAGCATGCCGTCCTGCCCCTGCGCCGGCCAGCGCAGGCTGAGGTTGCCGGTGCTGCCGCGGTTCATGCCCAGCGCGTCGAGCTTGCGCACCGCGGCCACGGTGTCGTCGCGCGCCTGCCTCTCGGCCGCAGCATTGCTCATGAGCGCTCCTCCATCAGACGGCGCAGCGCGTGCGGCTCGGCGGCAACGATGCCGCGCTCGGTGATCAGCCCGGTGACGAGCCGCGCCGGCGTGACGTCGAAGGCCGGGTTGGCCACCGCCGTGCCATCGGGCGTGAGCTGCACCTCGAGCACCTCGCCCGGGGCGGAGCGACCGGCGACATGCGTCAGCTCGCGGCCATCGCGCTCCTCGATGGGGATGCGCTGGCCATCGGCCAATTGCAGGTCGAGGGTGGAGGCGGGCATGGCGACGAAGAAGGGCACGCCGCAGTCGTGCGCCGCCAACGCCTTGAGGTAGGTGCCGATCTTGTTGCACACGTCGCCGTTGGCCGCCACGCGGTCGCAGCCGACGATGCACAGGTCCACCTTCCCGCGCTGCATGAGGTGGCCGCCGGCGTTGTCGGCGATCACCGTGTGCGGCACGCCGGCCTGGCCCAGCTCCCAGGCGGTGAGGCCGGCACCCTGGTTGCGTGGCCGCGTCTCGTCGACCCACACGTGCACGGCGATGCCCGCGGCATGCGCCTGATAGAGGGCCGAGGTGGCGGTGCCCCAACCCACCGTCGCCAGCCAGCCGGCGTTGCAGTGCGTGAGCACGTTCACCGGGTCCTTCTTGCGCGCGGCCACGGCGCGCAGCAGGCCCAGGCCATGCTCACCGAGGGCGTGGTTCACGCGCAGGTCTTCCTCGGCGATGGCGTCGGCCTCGTCCCATGCCGCTTGCGCGCGCTCGTGCAAGGGCGTGGCCCGCAGCACACGCTGCATGCGCTGCACGGCCCACGCCAGGTTCACTGCGGTGGGGCGCGACGCCTGCAGCCGCGCGCCGGCGGCGTGCAGCGCCTCGTCGCGGGCATCCTGCGTGGCCTGCAGCGCCACGCCGTAGGCCGCGGCCGCACCGATGAGCGGCGCGCCTCGCACCCACATCTCGCGGATCGCAGTGGCGACGGCCTCGACGCTGGCCAGCGTCTCGAAGCGCAGCGCATGCGGCAAGGCCCGCTGGTCGATCACCTCCACGCCCTGCCGTCCCGGCAACGCACGGATCGGGCGCAGGCCCGGCCTTGCGACGTTTGCGACGTTCATGTCGCGGCGCCAAGCACGCGCTCGGCGATCACCCGCAGCCGCTCGACGGTGGCCGGGTCCCGCGCCTCGGGTGGCGTGATCAACGCGCTGTCGAGCACATGGCGGCAGGCGCAGGCCGCGGCATGCGGGTCGGCCGCCACGCCTTGCGCCACGCCGCCCACCAGCGTGCGCGCCGTCTGCGCATTGGCCAGCAGCACGCGCAGCACGGCATCCACCGTCACCGCCTCGTGCACCGCGTGCCAGCAGTCGTAGTCGGTGACCATGCTCACCGAGCAGTAGCACAACTCGGCCTCGCGGGCGAGTTTGGCCTCGGGCATGTTGGTCATGCCGATGACGCTGCAGTTCCAGCTGCGGTAGAGCTCGCTCTCGGCGCGTGTGCTGAACTGCGGGCCTTCCATGACCATGTAGCAGCCGCCGCGCACATGCGGCACACCCTGCGCCTGCAAGGTGCGCTGCACGTGGTCGCCCAGGCGCGCGCACACCGGCTCGGCCATCGACACATGCGCCACGCAACCGCTGCCGAAGAAGCTCTTGGCGCGGGCGATGGTGCGGTCGATGTACTGGTCGACGATGACGAAGGTGCCCGGCGGCATGTCGGCGCGCAGGCTGCCCACCGCCGACAGCGAGAGCACGTCGGTGGCACCGAGCGACTTCAGCGCGGCGATGTTGGCTCGGTAGTTGACCTCCGAGGGCGGAATGCGGTGGCCGCGGCCGTGGCGCGGCAGGAAGGCCAGGCGCGCGGCGCCCAGGCGCCCGAGGAAGACCTGGTCCGAGGGCGCGCCCCAGGGCGTGTCCACGCTCACCCAGCGCGTCTCGACCAGCCCGGGCAGCTCGTACAGGCCGCTGCCACCGATGACTCCCAGCAGGGGTTCGCTCACTTGCATCGCCTTTCAGTTTGCATGTTCCGCATTGTGCGTGGCCAGGGCCGCACGGGCGCGGCGCGAGACCTCCTGCGGGGCCTCGTCGCGCAGGCGGTGGTCGGACCACACCTGGCGCCAGCGCCGCGCTCCGGGCTGGCCGTTGCGCAGGCCGAGCATGTGGCGCGCGGCATGCGCCCAGGGCACGCCGGTGGCCGCAAGAAGGCTCATGTAGGCCACCATCTGCGCCTCCACCTCGTCGCGCTCCAGGGCCCGCGGCGCCGCGCCGAAGAAGCGCGTGTCCCAGCTCGTCATCGCCCAGGGTTCGTGGTAGGCATGGCGGCCGACCATCACGCCATCCACGTGTTCCAGCTGCATCTGCACCTGCTCATCCGCGGTGATGCCCCCATTGACGACGAAGCTCAAATCGGGGAAGTCGGCCTTCAGGCGCCAGGCCACTTCGGCGCGCAGCGGCGGCACCTCGCGGTTGGCCTTCGGGCTCAGGCCTTCGAGCCAGGCGTTGCGCGCGTGCACGATGAAGACGCGGCAGCCGCCGCGCTCGGCCACCGTGCCGACGAAGTCGCGCACGAAGTCGTAGCCCTCCTCGCGGCCGATGCCGATGCGGTGCTTCACCGTCACCGGCAGGTGGGTGGCGTCGCGCATGGCCTTCACGCCGTCGGCCACGAGCAGCGGCTCGCGCATGAGGCAGGCGCCGAAGGCACCACGCTGCACGCGCGGGCTGGGGCAGCCGCAGTTCAGGTTGACCTCGTCGTAGCCCCACTGCGTGGCCAGGCGCGCCGCATGGGCCAGGCCGTCGGGCTCGCTGCCGCCGAGCTGCAGCGCCACCGGGTGCTCCTCGACGTTGAAGTCGAGGTGCCGCGCCACGTCCCCGTGCAGCAGCGCGCCGGTGGTCACCATCTCCGTGTACAGCCGCGTCTCACGGCTGAGCAGGCGGTGGAAGAAACGGCAGTGGCGATCGGTCCAGTCCAGCATTGGGGCCACCGAAAGGCGCCACGGGCTGAGTAACGGAACTGATCGCACGGGTCTTCTTCCTCTCGGTCCTGGCGTGGGTGGGGCGAGGCGAGGCTCATTTCGCCGCCGCCACATGAAGAGTAGACCATGCCGCGCGAAGCAGCCGCGTGCGGTCCGCGCGGCCTTCACCAGGCGACCCGTTGGCGACCCAGCCGACGCAGCGCGGAGAATCGGGGCCTGCAGGCGCCGCCGTGGGCGGCCGGTGCCGGTGGAGGAGGAATCGAGGTGGGGCGACGATGAATGCACTTCGTGGCTTGACCATCCTGCTGCTCTTTCAGGCCGCGGGCGAG